>JBLHOC010000059.1:0-17567 GCA_047620825.1 Bacteroidia bacterium
TCCGTCAGGTGAAAGTGCAGGGTGTCCGCAATCATAGGTATCACTACAAAAAGGAAGTGGTTCTGGGTTCATTTCCCAGGCTTTCCCACGTTTTTTAGCTTCGTATATTTTACAAGTTGTGTCTTTACCATCAATGCCATTACATTGTGTAAAGTACATAGTAGAGAATCGGCGATCAAAAGTCGCAACCCCATCGTAAAATTCAGTAAAACCTTCTACTACTGTTGGCGCTTGCCATTTTATTTTGCCTCTTCTACCACCTTGAGTAGTTATCCAGAAGTCACCGTAGTTTCGGCCAGTCCATTTTAATTGTTTGTTGCTGATACCGTCTTCACGATCGGAAGTAAACATAATCGACTTGTGCTTACGGTCTGCATAACGAGGTACCATATCATCCACTTTGCTTCGATTTGCAATTTTGAATGATTCAATGATGTATCTGGTTTTTTTGTCGCCACATTGGAGCGCCAATTTACAACCAGCAATTCGCTTATCAATTTCAGGATCGGCTGGATTATTTTTTTTGTATGCTTTCAGTTTGGTTAAAGCTTCTGTATACAAGCCTTGTTCCATGTACATTTCGGCTTCTCTTATTGTCGCTACTGCATCTTTACGACCATATTTAATCGCTTTTGAATACATTTTAAGCGCCCTTTTACTGTCGTGATTGTGCCTGTAAGCTTCACCAGCTTTAAACGCAATGTCTTGTTTTTGTTCTTTTGTTAATTCATCATCACCAAGTACTTGTTGGTACATGTCAGCGGCAATGGCGTATTGATGTAAGTCGTAATTTTTGTTAGCCTCTGTTAAACTTGCTTTACAGCCGGTTAAAAACGCAACGATTACGAGCGAGTAAAAGACTAAATTTATATTCCTACGATTCATTCTGAGATGGTATTTATCGGATTGTTCAATTGCCAAAAATCAACATTATTCGACCGATTTCCAAATAAATTTTACCTAAAGAGGAGCGGCATTTTGGCTTTAACTAACTTTTTTTCAATTGCTTGACGTCTTTGGATAAAAAAGGGTTGGGTAGATCAGAAAAAAACTCTTCCGATTTCGAAAGGGTTTTTGATATACTTTTATCCTATTTGATGTGCAATAATTCTCGATATTTTGGAATAGACCAAAGCTCATCGTCTATTAAACGTTCTAACTTATCTGCGTGATATCGAATATCCTCAAACTCGCTGTTCACCTTACTGCTATAGGCACGTGCTTGGTCAACAATTGAGTCCATTTTGTTTGCTTTTTTACGCTCTTCAACCATTCGGTCGACCTTGGTTTTAAGTGCATTGATGTGGTCACTTACTTCTTCAAGTACGCTCATGCTTGCATCGATTTGCTTGCTAGCGATACCAGAATTTTTTAGTGCAACTACGTTATCCGCAACCATTTTTTGATATTTCAAAGCAGCGGGTAAAACATGCGTGTAAGTCATCTCATCAACAATCCTACCCTCAATTTGGACCTTTTTCATGTAGTCTTCCAATTCGATGTGGTACCGTGCTTTTAACTCTTGAGGTGAGAAGATGTCTAAGTCACCCATCATTTTGATGGTTTTATCACTGATAAAGGCATCTAAAGCCGCAGGTGTATCTTTAAAATTTGATAGGCCTCTTTTTTTAGCTTCTATAACCCAAGCGTCACCATATCCGTTACCTTCAAACAATACCTTTTTACAGTCTTTTAGGTAGCCCCGTAGTACAGATAAAATCGCTACATCCTTTTTAACTTTTTTATCAACCAATATCGCGTCAACGTCTTTCTTAAATGCCATCAATTGGTATGACATGGCTGCGTTTAATACCATCATTGGAGACGCACAACTTTTGGATGAACCAACTGCTCTAAGCTCAAATTTGTTTCCGGTAAAGGCAAATGGAGAAGTACGGTTTCTATCCGTATTGTCCATCAGTATTTCTGGGATCTGTGCAATGTTAATCGTCTTGTCAGCGGTTTTGCCTTTAGACGCTTTCACGTTGTTTTCAACGTCCTCAAGGGCCTTGGTTAGTGTTGAACCAATAAATGCCGACATGATGGCTGGTGGTGCTTCGTTGGCTCCAAGTCTGTGATCGTTTGAAGCAGAAGCGATACTCGCTCTCAATAAATCTGCACTGTCATGATACGCCTTAATCGTATTAACGAAGAAAGTAAGGAAACTTAAATTAGCCAATGGGTTGTTGCCAGGAGACAACAAATTAATACCTGTATCCGTCAATAGTGACCAGTTATTATGCTTTCCGCTGCCGTTGATGCCTGCAAAAGGTTTTTCGTGAAACAATACTTTAAACCCATGCTTGTTAGCCACCTCGCCCATTAGATCCATTAACAGTTGATTGTGGTCAACCGCTAAATTGATTTCTTCATATTGAGGGGCACATTCATATTGTCCGGGAGCAACTTCATTGTGTCGAGTTCTCAACGGAATACCAAGCTTAAGGGCTTCGTTTTCGAATTCAACCATGTAGTTGAAAACCCGATCAGGAATAGAACCAAAATAATGATCATCCATCTGCTGATTTTTTGCAGCGGCATAACCAAACAAGGTTCTTCCACACATAACAAGGTCTGGACGTTGATTGAATAATGCTTTGTCGACTAAAAAGTATTCCTGTTCAACGCCTAAAGACGCGCTTACTTTAGTTACGTCATTATAGAAATATTTACAAACCGCAGTTGCCGATTTATCTAACAATTCAATTGACTTCAACAAGGGTGCTTTATAATCCAAAGCTTCTCCGGTGTAAGACACAAAGACGGTTGGAATACACAATGTTTTACCACTTGTGTTTTCATAGATGAAAGCGGGAGAAGAAGGGTCCCAAGCCGTGTAACCTCTGGCTTCGAACGTATTTCTTAAACCACCACTCGGCAAACTAGAAGCGTCTGGTTCTTGCTGTACCAAGGCGTCTCCGCTAAATTTAACAACAGCTCTTCCATCTTGCGGCTCAAAGAATGAATCGTGTTTTTCTGCGGTTGTCCCAGTTAAAGGTTGAAACCAGTGCGTGTAATGCGTTACCCCTTTTTCCATCGACCAGGCTTTCATGCCATTGGCGATTTGCGTAGCTGTCTCACGACTAATTTTTTTGCCTTCCTTGATCGATTTCTTTAAAGACTTATATGTGTCTTTGTCCAAATACGACAGCATCGTATCGTCATTGAAAACATTACAGGCGTACATCTCTTGTACGTTTGCGAATTCTTTAGGTACTTCGACAGACTTTCTAGAAAGTGCGAGTTCGAGTGCTTTAAATCTCATTTGATATATGAATATGAAAGGATGTACATGCGAATTGTATAAACAAATATACTTGGAAGGTTTGCGACGTTGGTCGTTCCTTGTTTTTTAGTACGAACAAATTATAAACAGATTAGCCATCTAATCCACCAGCTTTAAGTTTCTCTGTATTTTCAGCCATTTGTAACTGATCTATAATTTCTTGAATGGAACCGCCTAATACCTCTGATAGGTTATATAGCGTAAGCCCAATCCTATGATCTGTAACCCTACTTTGAGGGAAATTATAAGTTCTGATTTTTGCAGATCGGTCACCAGTCGAAACCAATGATTTTCGTTCTGCTGCAATTTTGGAATTATGCTCAGCCAATTTACGTTCGTATAATCGTGTGCGTAACACGGTTAAGGCCTTATCATAATTCTGGTGTTGAGATCGACCATCTTGACATTCCACCACAATACCAGAAGGCAAGTGAGTTAGTCGAATGGCGGATTCCGTTTTATTTACGTGCTGACCACCTGCTCCAGATGCTCTAAATGTGTCACGACGAACGTCACCCATATTCAAGTCCACATCTACCTCTTCAGCTTCTGGTAAAACAGCAACAGTAGCAGCACTTGTATGTACTCGTCCTTGTGATTCTGTATCGGGAACACGTTGAACGCGATGCACACCACTTTCAAACTTTAAAGTGCCATACACGTCTTTACCAGTAACCTCAAATACAATTTTGGTAAAACCGCCTGCACTGCCTTCCATCAATTCAATGATTTCAGTTTTCCATTTCTGATTTTGGCAGTAACGCTCATACATGCGATATAAGTCTCCAGCAAATAAACTGGCTTCATCTCCTCCAATACCAGATCGAATTTCGATGATAGCGTTTTTATTATCATCTGGATCCTTAGGAATAAGCAAAAACTTGATTCTGTCTTCCATTGGTTCTTGCAAGCCAGCTAACTCGTCAAGTTCCATTTTGGCCATTTCCTTTAATTCAGCATCTGACTCGTTTTTAAGGATATCACGTGCTTCTTGAAGATTTATAACAAGTTTTTTGTATTGATGATAGATTTCAACAAGATCCTTTAAATCCCCATACTCTCGATTTAAGGCGTTAAATCGCTTAACATCTGAGAAAACTGCAGGGTCGCTTAATTGGGTTTGAACCTGTAAATAGCGTTGATAAATGGATTCTAGTTTCTCGAGCATTTCAGGCCGCAAAGTTAGCCAAACAACACAATTTTAAGGAGGTTATGTTTTGGGTTTATTTTATCTTGGTTAACCATAGTTCCGCAATGGTTTGACCAATAGACAAACTAGATGTTGCCGCAGGGCTTGGTGCATTTAAGACATGAATGGCGTCGTCGTTTTCAATAATCTTAAAATCATCTATTAGCCCGCCAGTTCGGTCGCAAGCTTGAGCCCGAACACCTGCTTCTGCTGGTATTAAGTCGTCTTTCGTAATTTCGGGGATGAGTTTTTTTAAGGCTTTTGTAAAAGCACGTTTAGAAAAAGAACGATACATTTCGCCTATACCTGTCTTCCAATATTTTCTGGCCACCTTTTGAAATCCAGGCCACATAAGCGATTCAAAAAGTTCTCCTAAGTGAATGTCTTTCTTGGTATAACCTTCTCGTCTAAACGCCAACACTGCGTTAGGGCCTGCTTCAATATGTCCGTTCATCATTCGGGTAAAATGAACGCCTAAAAAAGGAAAATTTGGGTCGGGAACAGGATAGATCAGGTTTTTAACCAAGTGATGAGATGTCTCTTTTAACATGTAGTACTCACCACGGAATGGGATAATCTTTGTATCCGTTTTTTCGGTCATTTCTGCCACTTTATCAGAATAAAGCCCAGCACAATTAATCAGTGTCTTAGTTTCTGTTTGTTGGTTGTGACTGCGAACAATCCAAGTCCCGTCACTTTTAGCGAACCCTTCAACCTGATAGTTAAATTCGATTTTGCCGCCTAATTTGAGGATGTTGTCAACGTATTTTTGGGCAACCAACTTATAGTCAATGATACCTGTTTGAGGTACAACGATGGCTTTAATCCCGGCGACATGAGGTTCATATTCCTTGAGGGTTTCAGCATCAATAATTTTTAATCCAGTCAGACCGTTTTCAATACCTCTGTTGTACAACTTTTCCAGTTCTGGAAGTTCTGATTCAGTGGTTGCAACCACTACCTTACCGCATAAATCATATGGAATATCATTCGCATCTGCGAATTCTAAAAGCATTTTGTATCCTGAAATACAATTCAAAGCCTTTAAAGACCCTGGTTTGTAATATAACCCTGAGTGAATTACACCACTATTATGTCCAGTTTGATGCTGAGCTTGGTGAGATTCTTTTTCAAGTATAATTAATTTGGTATCTGGCTTGTCTTGAAGGATTTGATACGCCGTTGCTAAACCGACTATCCCACCACCTACTATCGCTACATCGTACTGCATGATCAAAGATTTTAGTAAAAATCCAACCGTGTTATAAAATTAAAAATTAGTTGTCAGTGTAAATCGAACACCACTAAACGCCGGCTCGATTCTGCATATGCCACCAGTACAATTCACACCAGCCACTTGGCGTACATAAGCCAAAGTAAATGACGTTGTATGGATGTTGTATTTGCCAAATACGGACCAGTAGTGTACTACTTTGTCGCTCACAACGCTGCCGCCATGTCTCACTGGAGACACGTTTACCATGTCGGAAACTGAAAACGAATAGTGAGGAGACATGTTCAATTCTATAATAGAATTCACAAAACTGCCTAAGTCTTGATCCGTAATTAAGTATTGCGTTTCCATTCGAAGAGAATTTCTGCGAGTCAGTTTATATGTAAATTCAAAAAACGGAGTAATGGTTTCAACGTCATGGTAAGTCGTGTCTCTACTTTCGTAAACTTGTTGGTTGTAAAAAATAGATTGGATACCTATCTTACCTTTAAACTTCTTACTGAATTTGTGCTCATAGTTCATAAAATACTCACGAAACAATTGGTCTCCGTCCAAGGTTTTAACGTTGGAATAATTCAGGTAAATGGTTCTTCCTTTTTTAACTGTCCATATTAAACTTGCTTGAATTCCTTCTTCACCATAATCCTGTGCTGGTGCGTTATAACGTGCCAATAATCTATAAGATGCTTGTCGGGTTAAAGATGGTTGATAGGTTAACAAACCATCTAACAATAAGTCATTCGGACTCGCTCTAAGTTGGAAGTTCTCAATTCTTCGATATTGTGCGTTGAAACCAAAGCCACTTTTTTTCTTTTTCCCCATTTTTTTTTTGGAGTAACTTATCGTTGCATAGTTGATAGTACCTGGTAACAACTGTAGTTGACCATCTGTGTTTCGAACGGCTTCTTGAGCTTTTCTATTGTGTTCAAACGATAGCATTAAGTCCTTCACATTTATACTAAAATACCCATTGAAAGAATAGGCGTTATACTTTGGTTCAAATCGATCGGCACTGTCGTAACCATTGATTTCAGTCACCAATTCATTCATAGTGCTTTGTGTCAGGGTACGATTAAAAGCGCTTCCACCAATCATCATCAAACCTTTATCATTCTTAAATCGATAAATTCTTTCTGAATTAATGCCTTTTACAATTTCTTTGGAAGTTCCAAACCTGTTGCCTTGAGCACCGGAGCCTTTTTGGTTACCGGTAAAAGCCTTGATGAAGAAATCATTAGAGAATTCATATTTCGCATGAACACCTTCTACCGCATAATCAATACCAATCAAACGACTTTCATAGGCACGGAAAACGAGTCCCGAACCAAATTGGTCGTAAAACGATCCAACTGTTAGTGTAAGCTTTTCGATCGACTTTTTAATCTGCCAAAAACCCAAACCATGTCCAGAGAACGTTCCCGTCGGATTTAATAAATTACTATTGTTATACAAGTCATACCTTGCTGAGACGTTAAAACCTTTCAACTGGTAATTTGTAAATAACCAGGCTTCAGCACTGCTTATTTGGCTTGTATATTGTGGACTTTCGAATGCGCCAATAGAACTATCCAGCACAAAAACAGAGAAGTTACTCTGAAAATTTCCTGAAAAAACACCTTTGTCTTGAGCGGATGCTTGCAAGCCAATGACTAAGAAGCAAAAAATACCTAGAACCTTATTCATATGTAATGTGAAATCGTTCTGCAAATTAAAGCCAAAAACCGCGCTGAATGCAAAATACAAGACCGCCTTTTTCGTTTTATTAATATGAGACTCATCACCACAGTAGTAGCTTGTTTTTGCCTAACCGGACTTATGGCATGTAAAAGCAATAGTAAACCTGATACTTCGATTCAACAGGTAACGGCTCAACAGCCGCAAGTAGATACAACCGCTAAGACATCAAAGGTGGTTCGTTTGCCAAAGGAATTTTCAAGAGATTCAATCGTTTCCACCTTAAAATTAAAGACAGATAATAGAAACTTAAGGGTGATACATGTATTGGTGCCACTTTGTGACAACGAACATCAAGGCATTGTTCCAGTGAATGCAAGTTTAGGCAACGGCTTAAACTTAAGAACAAATCTGTATTGGGGAGCTGGTTATGGAATCAAAACGCATTTTGTGCGGAGTAAAACTTGGTTATTTCAGGAATCAATCTCAAACCCAAGACCTTCGGTATTGGAACGCGTTATTTTTAAACATGCCACGCAAAATGTGGTGTTGGTCGCTGATGCCTATAGAGGCGATCGAATGCATGTGTGCTTGACAGATTATTTGAATGAGTTGGCGGGCATTTACGGTGATACAATAGCTATAAATGATACAACTTTAGTAATAGGGTCATCAACTGATCTGGTTGTTTTTAACGGGCACAATGGCCTTATGGATGTAAATATTGACGTGGTTTGGAATGAGGACGGAAAGACTAAGGATGCTGTAGCTATAGCCTGTTCATCGCATTTCTTTTTTACGGAATATTTAAATGCAGCTGGTGGATACCCATTGGTGTTGACGGCTAACTTACTTGCTCCAGAAGCATATGTGTTACATAACGTGTTGGACGCATGGGTGGCAAATAAAACCGATGAGGAAACTCGATTTGCAGCAGCGGAAGGATATCATGGCATTCAAAAATGTGGCATAAGAGGGGCGTCAAACCTCTTCGTCACAGGCTGGTAGCTGTTCTAGTTTACTGGTTGTGTCGCATTTGGTATTCATAATTTGATGTTAATATGAGAAAACGCAGGTAAAATATGTCACTGGCGATTTATGAGAGTGATATATTTGTGGCTTAAAGATTTTCTTGATGAAAAAATATCTACTTTTTATAGGTGTTGTCGCAACAACACTTTTTTTTATTGAAAGCTGCAAGCATGACCCGGACGATACAATCACTCCTAGAGTAACGGATACAACAGATACGACTCGAGGTACAAATGCAGATACCTGTAGTTTAGATACAGTATATTTTGTAAACGACATTTTACCTATTCTTAGCTCCAATTGTGCACAAAGCGGTTGTCATGATGCCATTACGCATGAGGATGATGTAATCCTTACGGATTATGATAATATCATAAAGTCTGACCGAATAAGAATTGGTGACGCTTCTGAAAGTGATCTGTACCAGGTTCTGCTTAAATCTGACCCAAAGAAAATCATGCCTCCACCCCCAGCTACCTTGACACCAGAACAAATAAATGCAATCAGAATTTGGATTAACCAAGGTGCTAAAAACAACGAATGCTCTAACGTCTGTGATACATCCAACGTTACATTTTCAATGAATGTATGGCCAATTATTGACGCAACATGTAGAGGGTGTCACGCTGGAAGTGCCGCTTCTGGTGGTGTAAAAATCACGAATTACAACCAGTTGAAAGCAATTGTAGACAATGGCAATTTAGAAAATGTGTTGTCTCGAAACGGGCCTAAATCACCCATGCCTCCAGGTGGGCCATTGCAAAAATGTGCGAGTGATCAAATACGAATCTGGATAGCTGAAGGTGCTAAAGACAACTAACATGAAAACGATTTCAATATTAGTAACATGCATGACTTTTGTTTTGCTGAGTGTTACATCTTGTTATTACGATGTAGAAGAAGAGTTATATCGAAATACGACTTGCGACACGAGCAATGTTTTATTTAGCAGTCAAGTATCCCTTATTTTAAAAACGGAGTGTTTAGACTGTCATAGCACTACCAACGCTGCAGTGCTTGGCGGAGGTATTGGTCTCGAAGGGTATACCAATGTAAAAGGGTATGTCGACAACGGAAAGCTTTTGGCTTCTATAGTGCACGACGGAAACGCTTCCTTTATGCCCAAAAGTGCCAATAACGAAATGCTGGCTTCTTGCGACATTGCGCAAATCACAGCATGGATTAATGCAGGGGCGCTTAATAATTAATACGAATTTAAAATGAAGAAATTTACGCTTTCGATAATAGCTCTTTTGATGTGTACCTTATCGTATGCACAAGACGATGAATTGGCAGAGTTAGAGGAGTTAGAAGATGAGCCTGTAACGTACGTTCAAAAAACGTTTTACAGTAGCAGAATCGTCAACAGTCACACGACTGAATCTATTGAAAAAAAGGTATTAGACTTTAGAATTAATCACCGGTTCGGCGATATGTCTGAGGGTTATAGCAACTTTTTTGGATTGGATAATGCGACGATGCGGCTCAGTTTTGATTATGGGGTCACCGATAATATTACTATAGGTGTGGGTAGAAGTACATTCGAAAAAACTGTTGATGGATTTGCAAAATACCGTTTTATGCGACAAATTGAAGGCAGTAATAAAGTGCCATTTAGTGCTGCATATATTGCTGCAATCACAATGAATACAGAGACCCCACCACCTGGTAGAACAAATTATTTTACATCGAGATTAGGGTACATGCATCAACTTGTGATGGCAAGGAAATTCAAGTATGGCTTCTCTGCACAATTGATGCCGACCGTTATCCATTCAAACTTGATTGATTCAACAATGTTTAGTAACGATGTGTTTTCAATGGGTGTAGGCTTTAAGAAGAAGCTTTTGCCTTCCATCACCCTAAACGTGGAATATTTTTGGGTTGCTCCAAATCAGATATCCGACCAGTTCATTGATCCACTATCTATTGGCATTGACATAAATACAGGCTGGCATACGTTCCAATTGCATTTTACGAATGCTACTGGAACATTTGAGAAAGCAGCAATTACTCAAACAACCAACAAATGGTCGAAAGGGAATATCCATTTTGGATTTAACCTTTCTCGAGAATTTCAATCTGGAGGGTATCATTAAAATGGATTACCTAAAGTCGTCGGACTTTTCTACATTTTCAGGGATTTATTGAAGTCGGATACCAACTTAGTCTATTGGATTTTCATACATTTGAGATTCGCATAGAAAGTGATGTCAGAGGAGATAAAAAACACCATTACCCAACTTACAAACGAGCTTCGTCAGTACAACTACAACTATTATGTTTTGGCTATGCCAAGCATTAGTGACCGTGAGTTTGATAAAAAACTTAAGTCGCTTGAACAATTAGAAAGCACATATCCGCAGTTCAAACAACCCAATTCTCCTACAACGGTTGTGGGAGGAGAAGTCACAAAAGATTTTAACACCATTAAACATGATGTTCCAATGTTGTCGCTAGGGAACACCTATAGTAAGGAAGAACTGTTTGATTTTGACAACCGTGTCAAAAAACTCATTGGCGATGATTTTGAATATACCTGTGAGCTGAAGTTTGATGGGTTGGCCATTGGCATAAAATATAAAGACGGTAAATTAACGCAGGCGTTAACGCGTGGAGATGGCGTTCAAGGTGATGATGTTACTAAAAATGTTAAAACGATACGCAGTATTCCACATCAACTGATTGGGCAATACCCGGCTGAGGTTGAGGTGCGCGGGGAAATATTTATGCACCGAAAAGCATTCGAAAAAATGAACGCGGATCGAGTGTTTGATGGCGACAAACCATTTGCCAATCCAAGAAACAGTGCTGCAGGAACAATCAAAATGCAGGAACAATCGGAAGTTGCCAAACGACCGTTGGACGCGTTTCTATATCATATTTTAGGTGACGAAAAGGAGTTTAAAACACACAATGGTGCGTTGTTGAAAGCACAGGCTTGGGGACTGCCAGTGAATAACGACATGCAAATCGCACAAGATATTGATGCCGTTTGGACGTTTATTGAACAATGGGATAAGAAACGCAAAACACTGTCGTACGACATTGATGGGATCGTAATTAAAGTGAATGACTTTAATCAGCAACATGATCTTGGGTTTACTGCTAAATCTCCTCGTTGGGCCATTGCCTATAAATTTGAAACGGAAAGAGCCGAGACGATATTGAAATCCATAAGTTATCAGGTGGGGCGAACTGGAGCGGTTACACCAGTTGCAAATCTTGAACCTGTATTGTTGTTAGGTACAACAGTAAGACGTGCCAGTTTGCACAATGCAGATGTTATGTCTGATTTAGATGTACGGGTTGGGGATACTGTTTTTGTTGAGAAAGGAGGAGAGATCATTCCTAAAATCGTCGGCGTCAATTTGGACCTAAGACCTTCAAATGCGGTAGTGACAGATTTTATCCATCAATGCCCAGAATGTGAAACAACATTGGTCCGTACCGAAGGGGAGGCAGCGCATTATTGTCCAAATGACAGTGAATGCCCACCACAAATTAAAGGTAGAATTGAACACTTTATCAGCCGTAAGGCACTGAATATTGATAGCCTTGGAGAAGGGAAAATTGAAATGCTGTTTGACGCAGGTTTACTTTCCAGCCCAGCTGATTTGTACGAGCTCAAGTTTGAGAAATTAAATGGTTTGAGTAAATCCATAATCAATGAAACGACAGGCGAAGAACGGCTGATTAGTTTTAGAGAAAGAACAGCGCAAAAAATGATTGAAGGCGTTCAAGCGTCAAAAGAAATTCCATTCGACCGGGTACTGTTTGGTATTGGGATTCGATTTGTTGGGTCGACAGTAGCTAAAAAATTAGCGCAACATTTCAAAAACATTAATGCCATAATGGAAGCCAGTCTAGAAGAATTGATTGGCGTGGATGAGATTGGAGATATAATAGGTCAAAGTGTTGTTTCATTTTTTGCGAACGAAACGAATAAGCGTAACGTACAACGTTTAATTGATGTTGGATTACAGATGCATCAAGAAGAAGGGGAGGCTCCCGTTTCGTCAATTCTGGAAGGACAAAAAATAGTCGTGAGTGGAGTGTTTACTCATTATAGTAGAAATGATTTAAAATCGGAAATTGAAAAAAATGGCGGTGAAAATGTAAGTTCCATTTCTGCAAAAACTAGTTTTATATTGGCAGGAGAAAACATGGGTCCTGCGAAACTTCAAAAGGCAGAAAAACTTGATGTTCGCATTGTATCTGAGCAAGAATTTATAGACATGATTAATGGCTAACTTATTAGGTAAATATAGACGCTGGAAAATCAAAAAAGACAGTAGCTCAATTGTTGTGGAGCGCACTTTTACTCAAATGCGAAAAGCATCGAGGCTCGCCGTTTTATATCGAGCTGATGACGAGGACAAAGATAAGTTACTAAAAAAGCTTGGTGACTTCTGTGAAGCCAACCATTTAAAGCTGGTGAGCTTCGGATATTTCGACAATAAGGAACTTCAAACACACGTTATCCCGCATTCAAATGCAGACTTTTTCTGTAACAAACATCTGGATGCGTTGAAAATTCCACATAAATCTGAATTCCTGAGATTTGCAAGCGAAAAATTTGATTATTTACTCAATTTGTACCCCTCACCGTGCTTACCTTTGCTGGGCATAAGCGCACTATCTGAAGCCAAATTTAGAGTCGGACCTCACTGGGAATCATATGACTTTTGTTTTGACTTAATGTTACAGGCATCCAACAACGATTTGATGCAGTTTACCGATGAAGTGCTTATCTATTTAAAGAATTTTGGGAATGGAAAAGTTTAAAGGTACCGGTGTTGCAATGGTTACACCTTTTTTGGAAAATTTTGAATTAGATTTCGTCGGCTTAAAAACCCTCACTGAATATGTAATTTCAAAGGGGGTACAATACCTTGTCGTAATGGGAACTACTGGTGAGAATCCAACCATTACAGATTTTGAACAAACTCGAATACTTCAAACGATTCAAGAAGTAAATGAATATCGTACACCAATTGTATTTGGGATTGGCGGGAATAACACCAAAGCTTGTGTTGAACGTCTAAAAAGTTTCAATTACCTAGGTGTGGATGGTATACTATCAGCAAGTCCATATTACAACAAACCCAATCAGGCAGGTATTATAAATCACTATACGCAGTTAGCTGATGCGAGCCAAGTACCGATCATATTATATAATGTACCAGGCAGAACAGGCTCCATGATGCACAGCGATACGATTTTAAAATTGGCTGAGCACCCCAATATTGTTGCCGTTAAAGAAGCTTCTGGAAACCTTGATCACTGCATGGAATTGATCAAGCATAAACCTGAAGGCTTCTTGGTCATTTCGGGAGATGACAGCTACACATTACCATTTATCTCTGTAGGGATGTCAGGTGTAATTTCAGTAGTTGCGAATGCCTACCCAAAAGAGTTTAGTCAGATGGTTCGATATGCATTAGATAGCAATTTTGAGAATGCGCGGTATTTGCATTATCGATTGCTTCCAATTATGAATGCCATTTTTGAAGATGGGAATCCAGGCGGAATAAAATTCGTGCTTAAAGAACTTGGTTTGTGTGGTGTTGAAATGCGTGAGCCATTATATCCAATATTAAGTACAGTTCAGACAAAACTGCGAGATCTCGTAAGAACGCTCTAACACAAGCTTCCAGTGTTTCATTGGATGAATAAATCTACGATTAGCGACTTATAAACAAAGGAGCGTTAATCAAGAATTACCTTATATTCTTATTTTCAATTAACTTTCGGCATTGTAACCGGTCACGGTTATTGTCCTAAATGAATTGAAATAATGGAGATATTCAACCAAAAACTACGTGTATTTTTAACAGTTGTTTTACTGTTATCATGTCAAATCTTGTTTGCTCAGCAAACTTTCTATGTTAACTCTGATATCGGTGACGATTTGTTCGATGGAATGAGCAGCACAGATGATGGGGGCGGCGTTGGTCCGTTTCAAACCATTCAACTCGCCTTATTGATTGCGAATGATTTAGACAGCATCATGGTTTCAGACGGAGAATACTTCGGATCTCTGATAATTGACAAATCATTGGTCATCATAGGCGCTAATCATAGTATCGATGGTGATGGGTCGCGTAATGCAGAAAGCGTATTACTACCTGATATTACAGATTTATCCACCCCTGCCAATGGGGGCAATGCAATGGTTCAAGTAAATACACAAGACGTTGTGTTTAGTGGATTTACAATAAATGGGGACAATCCGAATGTAAATTCAGCTAACAACGTAAACGGAGCCGATGTGGATTTTGCCTACGGCATTGTTTGCTTAGGTGAATACGATGGCGTTCGTCTTTTATACAATCGCATTATTAATATCAATACCACTGGTATTGAGTCGTTGGGAAATATCTTTACACCAAATCGTAATTGTGTTATCGGGTTTAGTTTGTTTAACAATCTTGGTGATCAATCAACCGGTATTGTTTGTGGTAATGGGTTTTATACAGATATACTTGATAATAGGATTGATGGCGTGAATAACGGCATTTACATTTATGATTTTACGACTGCTGGAACAAGGCCTTTTGTTATACAAGACAACAATATCAATGTTCGAAACATCGGAATATTGGCAACGGGAATCAATTCAAACGCCTCTAATTTATACATAGATGGTAATGACATGAACAGTGCCAACATTGGTAGCCCAGCGTTTCATGGTATTTCCATTCGAGATTGTAGCGGAAACTCAAATTTAGAGATTCGAAGAAATAACATCTCTAACTATGAAAATGGGATATTCTTTATAAATACCGATTTGCCTGTTAAGGCAATGGCTTACGACACCATGGATAACTGTAATGTAGGTTTGATGAGTATTTCTGCGTTTCAACATATGCGAAAAGACAGTATCTCATTTGAGTTTTCATCAATAAATGAGTCAAGTCAATCTGCCATGGAAATATTCTCGGATACAACAAAGACCATTATGCACATGGATAATGATTTGATTAAAGACTGTGTTAAAGGAATTCTTTCTGCAGGTAATGTTGAATTGAGACCTAATACAACAACTTTTGAAAAACTCGTGAGCTATTACATTCAATTGGATTGGGCGAATACGACAATTACAAATTCAATACCCGTGGATGCTACTAAATGTATTTTTGATGGCAATACTGGCGCCACAAATACGCCGACAGGAAATTTTGATGTCGAAAATCAAATCAAACATTATCTGGATGATGAATCCTTTGGAATCGTAACCTTTCACGACTCAAATCTTTACATTTCTGGATTAGATGGAAACAGTTTCATACGAAGAGGGATAGAATCCTCAATGGACGATTACCATGTTCACGTTACGAGTGTAGTTGGGGCCGAAGATCTATTTGCCGATAAACAATTACATATGCATTTATATGGTACTGTTGAAACTTCAACGCTGACTTTAGATGCCTCTGGGAAAGAACTGTTTATTCATGATACCTTAACAGTAGCGGATGGTTTGGAGCTTAATTCAGGTAGACTGAATACACGCGACGGATTGGTGTCGGTAGGAAAAATATTGGTTACCCCTGGTAATACAAGTGTTAAAGCGCCAGGAGCAAGTTATGTCGATGGCCCATTAGAAATAGTAATACAAACTACAGGATCAGATACCATTGTTTATCCAATCGGAACTAATATTAGTTCCCGACCTCTTCAACTATTTCTTGAAAATAGATTAATCGGGAATTGGGATAAAATTCGGGTGTCTTTAGAACAAGGGAACACACCTATATTTCCAATATCAAACGGAATATCACATGTGTCAGACATACATTACTGGGATATTTCATCAAGCAATAACTTGTCACATGATCAAATTGAGTACTTCGGTACATATTCAGCGATAGGTGCGAATGACCAGGCTGGAGAGGCCACTACGCTTCGTTTAGCAACAGTAAGAAATAATGAATGGTGGAGTATTGGAGGAGTTGGTACGTTAGATTTTAACGGATCAATCACAAGTACAGCGAGTAATACTGAACTGGGTCATGTAGCACTTGCCAATTCAAAAAATGGTAAGAATAGATTAGGTAAAGGGGATGTTGTCGCAGCTTTTGATGCACTCAGCGCGTGTGTTGGATCTCCTGTTAATTTTACAAATAATTCCGCAGCAATTAATGGTGTTTTAACAACATATAGATGGAATTTTGGCGATACATCAGTGACGACGGATACTTCGTCTGTCGCTAACCCGACTTATACATTTTCTAAAGCTGGAGACTATAACGTTAAGTTTTATGTGGTGTCTGATTTGGGTGCGTCTGATACGGTTTATAAAGTAGTATCTGTATATGCACGACCGAATGTTGGCTTTATGGAGGTGATTAATTGTTACCCACTTGCATGTCAGTTCACCGATACAAGTTCAATTGACTTACCAAATAGTATTGATTCATACACATGGACGATTGACACATTTAATTATAGCTCAACCAACGTATCCCATAATTTTGATACCACTGGAAGTTATAATGTGAAGTTAGTTATTAAGACGGCATTTGGTTGTAACGACTCTCTATCAAAAACAATATTTCATGGAGACACAGTTCGAATTGACGTAACACCTGCAAATGCTTTTACCATATGTAATGGAGACACAGCACAAATTTCGGCCACGGCAGGCATTAATAGATATGTTTGGAATACTGGAGCAACAACGCAAACTATTGGAGCGAATCAGGCTCAAACATATATAGTGACTGGTTACAACGGGAATAATTGTTTCGATGTAGACTCTGTAACGTTATCCGTGGCAGGAAAGCCAACTGCTGACGCAGGAATGGATGCCTCAATTAAATTCGGCAAGTCTACCATGTTACTTGGCAGTGGTGGAGGAACATACTTGTGGACACCAAAGGAGTCTTTAGATGACGAAACAAAGGCAGACCCTTTGGCTACACCTCAAACAACAACAACCTATTATCTTACAGTTACAAATAGCATTGGATGTACGGATACGGATACTGTGATTGTAAATGTGGCTATACCAGAACTCATAAAAGTACCCAACCTTGTAACTCCAAATGGAGATGGGTTAAACGATGTTTGGGATTTATCGGAAATACCTGATATTGGTAATACGAAGGTAAGTGTCGTCAATAGGTGGGGGAAAACGGTGTTTTCAA
>JBLHOC010000060.1:0-17293 GCA_047620825.1 Bacteroidia bacterium
ACCAAGCTATTATTGGTTAACTAGGCATGCTTAGCAAATCACGTGGCATTGTTGTACGCAACACAAATTTCAAGGACAACAGTGTCATCTGTCATATCTACACCAAAGACTACGGTAGTCAGCAATTCATAATGCATGGTGTTCGAAATCAAAAAGGCAACATCAGACCTTCACATATTTTGTCACTCAATCTTGTTGAAATCGTTTTCTACAAAAAAAATGCGGGCGGAATTCAGCAAATTAAAGAATTGAGGTGTAGCCCTGTTCTACAGACCATTCATTTCAATGTATTTAAAAACAGTGTAGCCCTTTTTATGGCCGAAATAGTAAACTC
The DNA here is from genome assembly GCA_047620825.1 of Bacteroidia bacterium. Lineage (GTDB taxonomy): Bacteria > Bacteroidota > Bacteroidia > NS11-12g > UBA9320 > UBA987. Next base: position 335 of record JBLHOC010000060.1, read on the forward strand.
AACCGTTACTGAAGAAGAGCCAAATCCAGGTCTATTTGATTTTTTAGAACATTTTATTCAAATGCTAGACTTAGAGACGGATAAAATTGGCAACTACCCCATCTATTTTCTGGTCCATCTAACCAGATATCTTGGATTTTATCCGAAAGGTGCATACAACGAAAACCAGGTATTCAATCTAAATGAAGGGCTTTTTATAGATCAGACTTATGACCATTTGAACTGTCTAAGTCCAGAAATGAGTAAGAGCCTCTGGCTTATGCTACATACGTCTACCGAACACTTAACAGATATCCATTTGCCAAGGATAACTAGAGCTAACATGCTTGATCAATTGTTGTTTTATTATGAAATTCATGGGCTACATGGCCGTAAAATTAAATCACACAAAGTCTTACGAGAGGTCCTTTCATAAATGATTCAGCGTATTCAAATTACCGTTATCGGTCGGGTCCAAGGCGTTTTCTTTAGAGCATATACAGAGAAAAAAGCCATCGAACTTGGCATAACTGGTTATGTGAAAAATCAAAATGACGGCAGTGTGTATATCGATGCTCAAGGAAGTCCTGTCGAACTCAAAAACTTTGTCGCCTGGTGCCACATTGGTGCTCCGTTGTCATCAGTGAAAGCGGTTCAGGTTACTGACGTTGATGTTGTTGCGGATTATGTTGACTTCAAGATAAAGCGATAAAACGAATTATCTTTGTTTTACATGAAACCATTATTCCGAATAAGTCTTTTACTTCTATTCGTAGGAATCTATTTTCAGGCAAAGTCACAACAATCCTTATTGACACTAGATGAAGGTTATTACCATATGGTTGATCGGTATGCCATCTTAAGTGATGACACCTTAAACCTTTGCACCAGTATTAAACCATTTCAAAGAAGACACATTCCGAACATCATCAGTGGTAACATCAATTCAAAGAACTCTTCGTCCGCAGATGATTTTAATTTTAATGTCCTCGGAAACGACAATTGGAATATTCTGCCAAAGCCAAATGTTGAAATGTTACATATTAAAAGGAATAGGTGGAAACAGTTTTACCAATATAGAGGTTCCTTTTTTTCGGTAAACAAACCTGACTTTAACTTAATTGTCAACCCAGCATTGGCCCTCGCTACATCAAACGATGGCTGGCGAAACACCCGGGGATTAGAGGTCCGTGGAAGTGTTGGAAACAAAATTGGATTTTACTCGTTCATTTCTGAAAACCAAATAAGCTTCCCAGAATACTTAACAGAAGAAATACAAGCATTAGGCATCATTAGAGGCACTGGGTTCATCAAAACCTTTGGCGACAATGGCTATGATTTTTTCAATGCACAGGGCTACGTCACGTTTAAAGCAACAGAGTTCATTGATATTCAATTTGGCCATGACAAGAACTTCATTGGGAACGGTTACCGATCTTTAATTCTAAGTGATGTCGGGAAGGAAAATCTATTCCTAAAGTTCCATACGCAAGTTTGGCGTTTTAACTACGTCAACCTCTTCTCTGAACTCACTGATTTTGAGCAAGGCCGCACACCGAAACAGCAAAAAAAATATGCAGCATTTCATTATCTGAATTTCAATGTGATTCCAAATAAGCTGGACATCGGCATATTCGAGAATATTGTTTTTGCCAGAAATGACAGCAATCAACAGCAAGGTTATGAAATTGGCTATTTAAACCCTATTATCTTCTATAGAGCAGCCGAGCACAGTTTAAACAGTACTGATAATTCGTTAATTGGTGTTGACGGTAAATGGAATTTCGCCAAAGGTTTTTCATTGTACTCTCAACTCGTATTGGATGAATTCAATAAAAATGAGTTAGTGAATCGAACTGGAAGTTGGGTCAATAAATGGGCGTTTCAAGCAGGACTTAAATATTTAAATGTTGCTAATATTAAAAACCTTGACATACAAATCGAGACAAACATTGTAAGGCCTTATGTGTATTCACATATAAAAACAGACCAATCGTGGTCGCATTTTAGCCAACCCATGGCCCATCCGATGGGTGCCAATTTTAAAGAACTTTTAGGTATCATTCGATACCAACCGATTCCAACATTAAACGTGGTCGTCAAGTATTTCAACATCACGCATGGTGCTGACAGTACTTTAACTGGTAGTACCACACATTTTGGAGGAAACATTTTAGCAGATTATAACAATCGACCAAAGGAAGATGGAATTAAGATTGGAGATGGAATTAAAAACAAGATCTCCATTTTTGATTTAACGCTAAGCTACCAAATCTATCAACAGACGTTTATTGATTTTAGAGTAATCATGCGTCAAACAAATTCGGATATACTTCTTAAACCATTAGATCACACAATACTATTGGCGGGTTTGAGGATGAACTTAGCCGGGCAACGATTTGACTATTAACCCCAGTGACGTGATCTCTTTTGCTGTTTCTTCTTCCCCTTTCGGATACTATATTTCACACTAAACATAAAGAATCTTGTAATTGAGTTTTGTCTAGTTTCTGAGAAGGAATTGCCAAAGAAATTTCTATCAATATTCTGATTTTGGTTTAGAATGTCATATCCAATGACGCCAAGTGTCCAGCGTTCGTTCGAATCTAGGCTCCATTGTATTTCACTGTTTAACAATGATATGAGCTGCTTTTGTCCAACTTGCTGACCTTCAAAATAGAAAACATCAAATTCACTAGATATTTGAATTCTATCCGTCAAATCATATACAATATCAGTGACAAAATTATGTGACCAATAACTCGGATTGTTAGCCACAAAGCCAGCCGTTTGTAACGAGTAATCAGGACTATACTCAAAACTTAATTCTAAGTCGTCGAAATCAAACGATACATCAATACCTGTCGAGAAGTTCAATCGACTATTCTTATATACTTGGTCGTTAAGTGACGTGTAAAACTGATAATTGTTAGCCCCAACGTCAAGTCCTAATTCCATGTTTAACTTCTCAACTCTAAAACTATAGTATAAATTAAGATTATTCCACAGGGTACTTTCTTGATTTAGATATGTCATATCACTTACGTTATTTGTATCCCTCAATTGCGATGTCATTACCGCATTCGGTGTAAAACTGTGGTTGGTATTGATATGGAAATAACGGTGTTTCGCTCTGTTCTGTTTGTTGTAATTCGCGCCCCAATTGTAGTTCACATAAGGATCCAAATCAAAATTTCCTTGGATTCTATATATTGGATTTTGATAATTTCTTATTGGGTTGATCTGATTGGTTCCAGGAAATTGTTCCCTTGTGCTAAACCACGTACCAAACCGATGTTTGTTTGGCTTATGATGCCCGAAATAGAAGTTTACAGACGGCATTAAATATCCATTGGCAAACTCTTGATCGCCTGATTCTGTCAACTCCCTTTCTACATCAATGTTTATAACACCAAAGCCGATGTTCGAGTACCATCCCTTTTTTGTTTTACCATTTTTAGAAAAACTAACTTGTGCTTTTGACACTCTATAACGTGTATCGATATTCGGGCTTTGGTTCTGATAAATAGAATCTTGAACCAAGTCAAGTCGACGCATTTTATAGGTGCCAAGCGTCATTTTATTATCCACTGTAAAATTCACATTACTAAAACTATCGATACCAAGATTGAAGCTTGCTTTTCCATATAAAATCGTTCCAGTACCTGAAGCATTATCTCGAAAAACGAAAGGCAAGTCAGGTGAAAAACTGACTTCATTTAAAGAATAACCTGAGACCCATTGAGAGGTATCTCCAGCGTCATTCATTTCTGTTCCAACTTGTAGGTTAAATGAATTTCTAGACGTTTTCATTTTATGTCTCCAAATTAAACTAGACTTGATGTTATTGTTGAATTGTCCTTTTTCAACCCTCGACATGGACGTATTAAGAAACCCACCTTCATTGAATGAAGTCCTATTTTCCGAAAGACTTATTGCTTTTGTATTTCCTTGAGAAAAATCACCTTCTGCACCCAACTCAATCCAGTTTAGTGTATCTGGCTTCCATGTATATTTAAATATCCCTTTGTGTTGCCCATTGGTACTTTTCGCATCGTATGAGGAATTACTCAGTATCACTGCGTCTGGTAAATAGTTTTCTGCTTTTGTGGTTGATATAAGGGAGTTGGATCGATTCATGAAGAAATAACTCGCGTCGACAAATGATTTGTCATTAATCTTTACATGTGCATTGGTTCCTAAAACACCGTTTTCTTGGCGTCCTTTATCTGAACTTCCAAGCCACTGATTTTGATTAGACCAATAGGTTCTTTCTCCTAAATTAATACCACCAGAGCCATTTAACATCTGGTAATATTCCCTCCAATCAAAACCATTTTGGTTCAGATTATTCAAATTTCCAATCGCGGTAATCTGGTTTTCTTTTTTGAAATAGTTAACCGTTCCTTTCGCTAGGTATGTGTCTTCAGTACCGCCTCCAATTTCAAGTTTACCAAAATATCCTTTATTTGCATCTTCCTTCAGCACTAAATTGATCACCTTCTCACGGCTCCCATCATCAACACCTGAGAACTCAGAGTCATCAGACTTTTTATCAATAATTTCAACCTTTTCCAGTGATTCAGCATCGATGTTTTGGGTGGCTTTTGTTGGGTCATTGCCAAAAAACTCTTTTCCATTGACAAGTACTTTTATGACTTGCTCCCCTTGCGCTGTAACTGTTCCGTCTTTAGATACCTGAACCCCAGGCAGTTTTTTCAATAAGTCTTCTACGGTCGCATTATTCTTTGTCTTAAAAGCGTTTGGGTTATAAACTAAGGTGTCTCCACGGATAACAACAGGTATTGCTTTTGCCGTTACCAAAGCCGTTGACAAGCGCTCGCTGGATGCTTTAAGATACAACGTGCCTGTGGCAACATCAATAGAAGCCATTGTTATTGGCTTGCTTACAAGTTCGTAACCGGTGTGAAATACTTGGAGGATATAAGATCCAGCTGGCACGTTTTTGAATATAAAACTACCATCCTCTTCGGAAAACGTAAACCCTATAGAAGAACTGTCTGACGATTTTAGTAATACAACGCTGGCATATTCAATGGCTTGCTTTCCAGCTTCGTCAAATATATTGCCTGTAACATTTGCTATTTGGGCTTGGGATTTGAATGCTAAAAAAACAAAACATACCGCAAACAGACTTCGGTTCATTAGGGCAAAATATCTCATAGTGGCAAATGTATTCGTGTTGTCTAAAAACTCTGTCAGAAGTCCATTATTGTTCGACAAATGTCATAAAAAATACTACAGGCTTTTTGTTACCTTTGCAGTTGACTAACATCAGGTATGTTTAGTCAGTGAAAATATACGATATGAGTACAAAAACAGTCAACTTCCCTCGCCCTACTGCGGGAGACTTTTACAACACTACTCGAAAAAGAGTACACGACTATTTCAAAGAAAAGGGCATCTCGAAACATGCAAATGCAGCTATGGTTTTTAAAACCTTCGCGATGTTGTCCATTTACTTCGTTCCATATTTTTTAATGATTACTGGAGTATTTGTTAATACTTGGGCAATATACGCTTGTTGGGCGGTAATGGGATTAGGCATGGCCGGTATTGGTTTATCTGTGATGCATGATGCTAACCACGGTGCTTATTCTAAAAACAGAACTGTTAATACGATCATTGGTCAAGTGATATGGTTCGTTGGAGGCTCTAGTGTAAACTGGAAAATACAACACAATGTATTACACCATTCATTTACCAACGTGGATCATATGGATGAAGATTTGGAAGCTATTCCAATTCTAAGATTTACACCTCATAAAAAATTAATGAAGATTCATAGATTCCAATTTATCTATGCTTGGTTCTTCTATGGTCTTATGACTATCATGTGGGCAACCGTTAAGGATTTCAATCAATTAAACAGATATAAGCGCAAAGACCTAATCAAAACGCAAAAGAAAAGCTACAATATGCTATTGACAGAGTTAATCGTTGTTAAGTCTATCTATTACGTATTGTTTTTGGCCATTCCACTTCTATTTGTTCCTTTTGCTTGGTGGCAAATCGTTCTTGGGTTTCTAATGATGCATTGGATTGCTGGATTCATTCTAGCTGCAATTTTCCAACCTGCACACGTTACTCCAGATGCCGCATTCCCTTTACCGGATGATCAAGGCAACATGGAAAACAAGTGGGCGATTCATCAGTTAATGACTACAATGAACTTCGCACCAAAAAGTCGGTTATTTTCTTGGTACGTTGGCGGATTAAATTACCAGGTTGAGCATCACTTGTTCCCTAACGTTTGTCATATCCACTACAAGCGAATATCAGAAATAGTAAAGAAAACTGCGGAAGAATTCAACTTGCCGTACTACTCCAAACCCACGTTCTTAGGGGCTTTGCAGGCTCACACAGCCCTGCTTAAGCAACTAGGGCGAGCGTAAGGCGTATAAACTTTCCTTAAAATTACATCGATTAATGTGATTACGATTACACGTGTCTCACTTTATCGATTTGTACCTTCGCTTTTCATTGTTTAAAGACATAATTATGAAAAAATCTTTGGTATTTTCTCTGTTCGCGTTTGTTTTTTTATACGGCCGACGCTCAACACACATTCGACTATTCAGTTAAAATCAAACCTACATCTTTCGCAGGTTTACCTGGATTACATTCATACGTTCACTGTCAAACAGATAGCAAATGGTTGTTTATTGGAGGCAGAAAGGATGGGTTACACGCTCGACAGCCTTTTGCAGCATTCCAAACTTCAGGCAACAAAGATTCTATCTTTGTGGCTGACGTAAAAAAGCAAAGTGTCTGGTCTGTCTCATTAACTTCTTTATCGACCGATTTGCAAGAACAATTGCAATCTACCAACATGAATTTTCATCAGATAGAAGATACGTTATATATTATTGGTGGATATGCATACTCTCCGACGGCTCAGGATCATGTAACGTTTCCTTTCCTAACGACTGTTCAGGTTTCATCATTGATTGACGACATCATCAACGGACGATCTATAACCAACAACTTCAAATAAATTAAAGACACAATTTTTGAGGTTTGTGGTGGTCAGTTGAACAGCCTTGACGATAACCTTTATTTGGTGGGTGGACAATCCTTTATGGGCAGATATAACCCAATGGCGCATAACACCTATGTACAACGCTATAGCGATCAAATAAGAAGTTTTACGGTGAACAACTCTGGCAGCCAGTTGGCGTATTCAAACTACGCAGCTGTAACTGATGGGGCACACTTACATCGACGCGACTACAGCCTTTTACCACAGGTATTCCCAAATGGCTCTAAAGGTTTAATTATTTCCTCTGGGGTCTTCCAAACCACTGTTGATCTTCCATTTCTATATCCCGTTGAAATCACATCGAAAGGCTATACTGCAGTAACCAGATTTAATCAATACTTGAGCAATTACCATAGTGCCCATATCTCTTTGTTTGATAGCGCTAACAACCGTAAGCACATGTTATTTTTCGGTGGAATGAGTCAATGCCATTACGCAGACACTACGCTAGTGCAGGATGACAATGTGCCTTTCGTCAAAACCACTAGTAGGTTAACCCGAAGTAATGCTGGTGTATTAAAAGAATTTCAGCTCGATGAAGAAATGCCTAAACTTCACGGTGCAGGTTCAGAACTAATCATAGCTCCTTCGGTTCCTATGTTCAGTGAAAATATTATGGCGCTCTCCAAACTAACAGCTGATTCAGTTTTAGTATGTCATATTGTTGGGGGGATTTCCAGTCCAACCGAGAATCCTTTTACTTCCAACCAATCCGGAAGCACCTTAGCTGAAACAACAGTTTACGAAGTTTATTTAGTCAAAGACAAAAACGCTTCCATTCAGCCTATTGACGGCACGAACCCATATCGCTTTAACTTCAGCCCGAACCCAATCTCAGATGTGGTTGTTTAATTTTTACAGCTCGAAATATGAATTAGGTTGCTTATACCATTACCAACACGATAGATGAAGTGATTCAATCAGGTTGGGTTAAACCTAAAAACGTTGGGCAAACAGATTGCGAAGTGCTATTCAAGGGAGACATAAGTACACAAGTTATTTTTGTTACGCTAGTTTTTGACTCAAAATATTTCGTGACTCAAAAGCTTATTAAACACTAATAACTCCACTTAAATCGGAGAAATACTGCGTTTGACAGTGCCGACACTTTATCATCTACGACACCTAAGAAACTTTGACCAATTAAAGACAGGTCTAAGTTTTGTTTCAGGCTATATGATATTGTCGGCATTGCAAAAACGCCTCCCAGGTCTATAGCAACTATAGCTGCAAGACTTCCACTTACTAAAGGATTGAAGGCACCTGATCCCTGTATAAAAAGGCTGTATTTATTGGGCATCAATTTTTTCAAATCCAATTGCCCCCCGGATGCACCGGATAAGGTTGACAGTTTGTTCAAATCTACTGTTCCATTGCTGTTGTAAAGTCCACTTACAAGGAAATAAACTCCATTTGCATAAGACATATCCCATGATATGGAAGTTAAAACCGCCTGTTTCAGCGAATCATTTGTTGGTTTAAACCAGGTTGATTCCCCTTTAAATCCAGACCCTTTAATATTCCCTGCCCAACCAACGCCTAAAGCGATGTCCTGTCGGTACTTCCCAGCCAACAATTGGAAATCATAGTTTTTCATGTTGAAATGGTAGAGTCCAGCAAACACAGCGTCATCGAAATCCTCTGTAAATTTGTAGGCAAATTCTATACTTCTATTTTTCTTTAGATAACGCTGCACTTTGATCGCATCGGAACCCGGGCGTTCTTCATAATCAAAATCGGCATAGTTAAGTGCGTTAAACAAGTCATTGGGATTCCATACAATGTTTTGCCCCCAATTTATTCTTTGCCGACCCATTCGTAATTCCCACTTCTTGGAGGAATAGTTAATCCACAATCGATCGATGGCCGTATGTCCGATGAAATTGGGTGCATTGATCCAACTCCAATTCATATCAACGATGCCATTGTCAACTTCTAACAGGTCTCCATAGCCTGGCGCATATTTTAAGAACTCACCATAAAACGCACGATTTCGAACTTCTAAACCAAGTTCCCACGCCGTATCAAGCTGATATCGCATATTTATACGATGGTGCAATAAGTTTTGCTGTAGCGTTTGCGCATGATTGTTCGAATCTTGAGCGATTGACACAATACGCATGTCTTTTATATAGCCTCTATACGAGAAACGTTCTTTAAAACTTTGGGCATTGACCAAAGATGCAACCAAAGCAATGACCGTAACAAGAGCAATTCTTTTCATGGAATAGATTACCGCTTTACATCATTGACAATTTTGCCATCTTCTAAGGTAACCACACGTCGCGCCCTATCAATGACACGTTGATCGTGGGTAGAAAAAATGAAGGTCACATTTTCTTCCTTGTTCAGCTTCAGCATAAGGTCCAATAAATTCTCAGCAGATTTAGAGTCCAAATTAGCCGTTGGCTCATCAGCCAATACAAATTTTGGACGAGACGCTAATGCGCGTGCAACTGCAACACGTTGTTGCTGACCACCTGACATTTCACTCGGTCTTTTATCAGCTTGCTCCGCAATTCCAACTTCACTTAACAGTTGGTGTACACGTTCGTTTCTCGTCTTTTCTGGTGTGCCTTGCAACAGCATAATAAACTCCGTATTCTCCTTTGCGGTTAACACAGGTATTAAATTATACGACTGAAACACAAAACCGATATTTTCAAGTCTAAACTTAATGAGATTGTTTTCGTTCATCCCACTTAGCTCAACCCCGTCAACCTTGACGCTGCCTTTTGTAGGCCTATCCAACCCTCCAATAATATTTAACAACGTTGTTTTTCCTGAACCTGAAGGTCCAACAACGGCAGTGAATTCGCCTTCTTCAATATTTAAAGTCACATCGTTCACAGCGTTGACCGGGATTGGCCCTTCGCTATATACTTTAGATAAATTTTTTGTTTGAATTACACTCATCTCTATATTTTTCTAATTGCTTCAACAGGATTTAAGCTCAGCGCCTTTAGGGCAGGATATATGGCGGCCAACAACGACATAACCAACACCATTAGGGTTACACCTCCGTAACTTGATGCTTCCAAATATGGATAGACCGTACTGCCGAATCCTTTTGCTTCATATGCCGCTCCACTTAAATCAATGCCACTGCTTCCAAAAATTCTTATCGTCACCCATGACAGAAACAAACCTATTGGAGCCCCAATCATGGTCATGAATACGGTTTCGAACATGATCATCTTAAACACGCGGTTTTTAGTCATACCGATAGCCATCAACATCCCGATTTCGCGTACCCTTTCAAGCACAGCCATCAACATGGTGTTCACGATACTGAAAAGTAACGCAACGAGTATAATGCCAACGATAATGTATAAATAGATGTCGAATGCTTCAATCATCATACGCATCCCAGTTGACAGGTCTAACCATGGTAGAATTTCAAGATCGGTATATTTCTCTTGAAAGAACGTTGCTAAGGATTCAGCCTTTTCATGGTCTTTCAGCCAAACCGCTAATTCGTTTGACTCGTCAGTAAGTCTGTAGGATTTGCGCATTTGATCAACGGTTACAAAAGCGTTCATCTTGTCGTACATTGAATTGCTGGATTTGTAAATACCTACTATCCTGTGTGCGCTTGATGTGATTTCACCATGAATATCCTGCATGGTGAAAATTATTTTAGAATTTAGCTTTACACCGTACGCTTCCGCTGTTTTTTGGCTAATAACTATTGGTCGATTTTTGTTGGATTCAAAATACGTGCCTTCGATTATCTTTTCGCAAATGTTCGAAACCAATTTCTCGTCGGCAGGATTGATCCCAACGAGTTTAATCATACCATTTTTGCGGGAGGAGGCTAATCCACCCATTGATATAACACGTTCGGAAACCGCTTCTACCTCAGCGTACGACCTGAGGTCGGCAGCGATCTTTGCTCCATTCGCGATGTACAGGCTACCATCATACTCGTCACGAAATTTTGGCATGTGGATTTGAATGTGGGACATCTCCGTTTGGATGACATCTTCCACTTTTGATTTCATCATGCCTTGAACAAAGGCTGAACCAAACACGCCTGACCAGAGGCCAAGACTAATGGCAGTGATGACGACAAAACTTCTTACTTTGTTTCGCCAAATATTTTTCCAAGCTATTTTTACTAATAACATGCTCGATTATTAACCACGCATATCTTCCACTGCGTTTATTTTTAAAAGTTTAAAGAAAGGATACGCCGCGATAACAGAAGCCATTAGGCCTACAATGATGGCTTGCTGAATAAAGATTTGTGGATCTAATGATGTTTTTATTACGGCTTCTATTCCGTATTCCTCCGCCACTTTCGCCATTTCTTCACCGTATCTAAATGGCCTAACATAAAATGTATAACACACTGGGAAGGCACAAATAATTCCAAGTATCGAACCTAGAATAGATAGAATTAGAATTTCGCCCCAGACCATAAATGCCAGCTTGATTCGCTTCATTCCTACGGCTACTAAAACGCCAAATTCATGCCTACGTTCTGCAATCATCATCAGCATTGTACCAAAAATTCCGAAGCCAATAACTAAATATAGGATGAACATGAATACATATCCTTCAACCCGATCCGTTTTGATCAAATTTACAAGTTCAGGATTCAGTTCTTTCCAATTCATGGCCTCATATTCATCGCCCAACTTCTTTTTAAGTTTTCTAGCTACTGAAACGCCCTTGTTGCCTGTTGCAGTTTTGATAATTATACTTGTGACCAATCCGTCAGTCGCATAAAACTGATTTGCTACCTTCATTGGCATAAACACCAACTGTTTGCTAAGTTCTGGTGATCCGAACTTTACTATTCCTTTTATTGGGTATTTCCCTACAGCACTTCGTCCTTGGTAGCCAGCACCAATTAAAACGAGGGTATCGTCTACACCCAACTTGAGACGTTTGGCTAAACCATCGCCAACCAAAATAGCATAATCATCACGTTCAAGGTATTCCCCTTCTACAACACGTTCATGGAGTTTGGTGAACTCCTTTTCTTTCTCAACATCAATACCGACAACAGCACTTCCTTTGGTTACATTATCCACCGCAGCCAGCGCGAATCCTTCTACTCTGGGTAGAAATCCATCCACATCTTTATCTGCCTCAATTAAGTTAACCAAGCTATCGTTAACGTCAAACGCATATTCCAGGGTTTTTTCAGTCCAAAAGTCTTTTAAGTGTATTTGAGCAAAACCAGTAAAATCTCCGGCCGTCGACTTAATCATATTGGCGTACATCCCTTCCTTAATGCTCATCATAAAGGTGGATAGTACAACGGCGAACATGATCATCCCAAGTGTGATACCTGTTCTCCTTTTACTCCTCCAGATGTTCCGCCAAGCCAGTTTTAAAATCATCGTTTATTTGACTCTTTTCATGTTTTGAACAGTAAAAAAATCATCATTGATTGTAGTCGTAAAATCAATGGACTTATACTCAAATGTTGTTTTCTGTGACTTTTTGTTCACAGGAATTATTTCCATTTTACTTGCGATCGTTTTTCCGCCCATCACTTTAATGTTCATTCCGGTAAATGTATTGACAAGCTCATTGTCTTCATCGTAGAATTCTGTTTTCATCTGGATGTAGTCTTTGACGTCAACCCAATTGATAATTTTACCCCAAACCACGGCGGCATCTTCATTTGCTACAGATTGAATTTTATAACATGTTCTAGTTCCAATGGTCTCTTTACCTAACATGGTATGTGTAAAATCATCGACCATTGAACTTTCTTTAACCAAATCATCGTTGGTTAAATCCGTCCCCATCCAACTTTGACTCATCATACTTGGAGGAAGCTTTATTACGCGTTCAACTGACGGTATCCAATTCCAAACCTCTTTGTCTTTTTTAAGGAATACAGTCCCTTTATCTCTCGCTGGAGCTGTGATTAAAGTCATACTATGCTTTGTTCCTTTAGCCCACGATTTTAATTCCATTGTACGACTCCATTTAGGTCGTTGTATGGCAATTGAAATTTCTGCTGTTGTCTGTTCACCACTAAATTTGTCTTGAGCCTTTTGGATGACATCTGAGGCAGTTGGATCTACCATTACAAAGGCTGCTGAAGTTAATGCTGCAATTACAACCAAAACTCCAATACTGAAACTTGTCTTTTTCATAGAGAATTATTTAATTAGAACAGTACAAGAAATGTTCCAACAAATCTTCTTATGCTTCAAAGTTTCGCAATAATTTTTCTTAAAAAAAAGGCATTTCGATTAAAACTTCGTCCGCCTGTATGAACGTCATATTTTGGGTCGATTTTCCCCCATATCTATTTAATCAAAACCGGAACAACTTTCGTCCCTAAGACGTGAGTTATCCCAAGCATCAATGCCTAAAAATAGTTCAACCAGAAGTATCACTATGTTTAAGTTAAAGACGATACAATTCCAAAACGTTGCAGGTTCCTTTGAAAAATTATTTTTCAGCACCTTTGTGCAACGTTTAGTAAATCCATCGTCAGGTAACTAAAGAGTAACAAAAAATGAAAAACTTAAACAAAACCATTAGTCTGTTGGCACTTACATTGGGATATAGTTTATACACATCAGCCCAAACGACTGTAGCATCTATTATCTCGTCCAATCAAACTTGGACTGCAGCAGGGAGCCCTTATATTCTTCCTCAAAATATTCTTGTTAATAAAGGGGTAACGATAGACGTAAAACCAGGCGTTACAATCCAAGGTTCTGGACTATTGATGATAATAAATGGCGAATTCACCGCGATTGGCACCAAGGACTCCGTTATCGTCATTGACTCGGTTGAATTACAATTTACCGCAGAATCTGTGGACTATGACAAAACCACTGGTACAGGATCACAGTTTCAATATTGCTTGTTCCCTGACGGTGGGTCTGGGGTCTCAAGGACTATAACCCTTACGCAAACCAGCATGTTCGTCAAAAACTGCAAATTCATAAACAGATACTATTATATCTACTCATATAACCAAAGAGGCGGCGGTTCAGATTTGATCGTTGAAAAATCTATTTTTACAGGAAACAATAGAGGATATGTGACCTACCTATCAAGTGACGTCATCCTAGAAATGACGGATTGTTATGCCGAAAACATAATGTATATATACACAGGCAACAATGCGACAATTACAAAGTGTGCATTTATAAATTTAAGGTCTGTTAAACTTACTACACGCTATACGAACGTTGTTTTGAAATGTAATTTGTTTAAGGATTTCCAATTTGGTGTGTTAGATTTAACTTATCCAGGACCCAATGCCAATGTGGAAATCGTTGAAAACACTTTTGACGGAGCTCAATACTTCATCTCTTTCTCTGCAAAAAACCTAAGCAACTCTAAGACCGTCATTAAAAACAATAATTTCTTAGCGTATACTTCTAACTCAATAAAAACAGGCCGTTCTAGCACTCCCGGTATATATGACACCTTGAACTTTCAAGGTAACTATTGGGGAGCAGGGTCTACTGCAACTATAGATGCTGGCATCCATGACTTTAACGACGATATTACGTTGGATGGTGTGATTGACTATGGTAATAGAAGAACAACACTCGCTAAAACATGCACTGGTGGCGGGACTATCGGTGGCGCAGACACCTCTGGCGTTAACGTTGGTGTTTATGAGTTAACAAATGAACAAATAAGTTTGTATCCTAATCCAGCTGACTTAGATATTAATGTGAGTGCAAATGGGCAAATGATTCATGCCATTATTGTAACCGATCTCCAAGGCAAAACAAGTATTGAATTAAACGAAAGTAATCTGAACCATACGCTCGATGTAAGCACATTGGTCGAGGGTATTTATATCATTGAAGCTAGAGGTGATGGCTTTATATCAAGAAACAAATTGGTCGTAAAACACTAAGACTTAAGTAAACTTTATAAAACCAGTTTCTGAAAAGAGCCGGTTTTTTTTATTTAATCACACCAATCATAACACCAAAAGCGCCGTCATCATTTCGATTGGATTCTGCATTGTACATTTTCGAGATGGCTCCATCTAAATACAGGGCATTCGAACAATTCAACTTATCACGAAACAAGGTGGCAAAATCATAAAAATTGGTCTTTTGATTTGAAATCACAAACACGATTTCACCGTCTTTATTTATACCAACTCCATTACGAATATGTACATTCTTTGATCCTTTTTTTAACGCTGGATGTAGTTTGTTTTTTATCACTAATAATGGCCCAGATTGCGTCGCATAGCTAATCTTATCTAGTTCATGTAGCCGGTTAAAAACCGTGGTCTCTTCAAGAAAGACAACTCCACCGTTATCCATTCCAAAAACACCGTTTGGTTTCAAATAGAAGTTGCCATAACCAGAATCTAACCTGATGGATTGCAATGACTTTCCGTGATCAATATATAAACCCAATGGTTTGAATGCCTTTGTAAACATCCCTCCGTTCACGGCAAATATGAGCTCATGACCTTGTTGCTTTTCGAAAGTTTTGAAGTTTTTGAAATTCCGTAGTGGCTTACCCGTTGAGTCCAGATATCCAAATACCAATTTATCCATATCACCGAGGGTAAATACTTCGAACGTTTTATCCTTGAAATCAATGGTTTCAGTATGGTTGATGTCTTTCTTCCAGCCCCAATTAATAACCGTTAAACCAACAATTAATCCAACCCCAACAAAGGACAGTATGCGCCTTACTTTTGTTTTAGCTTCCATGCATCTAGGTATTTTTGTGCTTCAGGCATCGACTTGCTTAGTTCTGAAGACCGCTTAGCCGGATTCGGATGTGTACTTAAGAATTCAGGTGGTCTTGCACCTCCAGACATCGCATTCATTCTGTCCCAAAACAAAGGAGCCTCTTGAGGGCTATAACCTGCCATAGCCATAAACATTAGGCCCATATGATCCGCTTCACTTTCATGTTTTCTACTAAACGGCAACATAACACCGAGTTGAGTTCCGGCACCATAAGCCAATTGAAACAATTGTTGTGTTTCTTCTGGTTTATCCATAACCGCTACACTTAAGGCAACACCGCCCAATTGTTGAACTAAGCCGTGACTCATACGCTCATTCCCATGCCTTGCTATGGCATGTGCAATCTCATGTCCCATAACTACGGCAACCCCATTTTCAGTTTGACAAATCGGTATAATTCCTGAATAAAAAACAACCTTACCTCCTGGCATGCACCAAGCATTTACGGTAGGGTCATCAACCAAATTAAATTCCCACTGATAGTTCTTAATTTCAGTACTATCTGCCGTTGTGCTTAGAAATGTTTCTACTGCTTTTGAAATTCGTAGACCCGCATTGGTTACCATCTGTTTACCGTTTCCGGTGGAGACCACTTTTGCTGAATCCAAAAAAGTAGCATAGGACGTTAGACTCATGGCCAGCATATCACTTTCTGGCAAAAGTTTCATTTGTCTTCGACCAGTCAGGGGTACAGTCGCACAAGAATAAATCATCAACCCCAATCCGATAACGACCCCTAATTTTTTTATATTGTTTCTCATACAGTTTTGATATGGACAAATGTTATTCCAAATATGCTAAATATTCGTTACACATGAATGTCGTTCCATAAAAGAATCCGAAATTCTACTGGATTGTTCCAAAAAATCTAACTTCGCTGTCGTAAAAATAGCATCATGACTCAAAAGGATTATATCAATAAAAATCAAGAACGATTTCTTAACGAATTACTGGATTGGCTAAGAATTCCATCCATAAGTGCTGACCCTGCATTTTCTGACGACGTACATAAAGCAGCAGCTTATGTGGCTGACAAATTAGCTTCGGTTGGGGCCGAAAATGTGTCGATAGAACAAACAGCAGGATATCCTATTGTTTATGCAGATAAGATAATTGATCCAAGTAAACCAACAGTTTTGGTTTATGGTCATTACGATGTGCAACCTTCCGTTCCAGATGAGTTATGGGACACTCCAG
>JBLHOC010000061.1:0-17178 GCA_047620825.1 Bacteroidia bacterium
AACGGTATTTCTTTAAGAGTCGATTGGATTGATCTAAAATCTCATGCTAATGAATTTCCAGTTTGCATGTTCACAGGCAAAACGGATAACAAAAATGAAGAAGAGTTATCCTGGTTGGATTATGCAAGTTATGAAGAAGCGTCAAAGGCAGGTGCCATTAATTTAAAGCAAGATACGCGGTTGCTAGATAAAGTAATTAAAACAGGTGTGGCCCACTATTTTGAATTAATCGATCAAGGAAAAATTAACAGAGACAATATCGATTGGCTGTGTTGTCATTATTCTTCAGAAGTATTTAAAGAGCCTATAAAAGAGCTAATGCTAAAAGGTGGTGGCGAGATTGCAGATGAGAAGTGGTTTAGTAACCTTACTTCAAAAGGCAATACAGGTGCTGCTTCCATATTTATAATGTTAGACGAATTGATGCATTCTGGGAAATTAAAAGTGAATGATACCATCCTTTGCATGGTTCCGGAAAGTGGTCGATTTATCACCTCCTATATGCAACTTACCGTAACTGGAAACGCAGCAGACGGTTCAAAAGGCTACCCATTAAGAGCAATTGAATCCCCCGAGTTAGTCATTGATAAAAATGAAACTTCTGAATGGTTAATCCGAAATTTGGCTCAAGTCTGGATTGACTTTGAAACAGCGTTACTCAAAGTACCCATCATTACCAAAATTCATGATGGTAAGCTGAGTATTGAAGATTACAAACTTTTATTGATGGATCTCAGGCAGCAGGTTATAGATGGTTCGCAATGGATTTCACGTGCAGCCTCCAACATCGATATCGACCTTTTTGAGTTGAGATCCGCTTTTATCCAACATACGGCAGCGGAGCATAAAGACTATCAAATGTTAGAGAAGAACTATGAGGCTTTAGGGGAAACTATAGAGACCATTAGAACAGGGGAAACGAACATTGGTTCTGTAGCATTAACTTCCTTTATGTTTCAACAAGCCAGTAAACCCAACCCGATTGATTTACTTGGGTCTATGTTTATTATCGAGGGTATTGGCAAACGCTTGGCAGGCTATTGGGGCGAAATGATAAAGGAT
Source organism: Bacteroidia bacterium (assembly GCA_047620825.1). GTDB lineage: Bacteria > Bacteroidota > Bacteroidia > NS11-12g > UBA9320 > UBA987. The sequence continues at coordinate 1,063 of JBLHOC010000061.1, forward strand.
CAGTTACATTTGAAAGACAATCAAGTATCGTTTTTTACCTATCACAGTGTCGCTGATGAGAACCATTTTCATAACTTGGAAAAAGCACTGAATCATCCACAGATGAATATGGAAGTGGCTAAGAAGATTGTAAAAACGGCTAAAGCTACAGCGAAATTATATACCATGCAATTGGAAGAATTAGGGAATTATTAAAAAGAAAAGATGATGGACCAAAACATGGACATATCCACACACGATGAAAGGGATCCGAATCCTTGGCTTGCCTTATTTTTGGATGACAGCATACCGATTAATCCTTCAACAAAGTTGGCCTTGATGCGGGATAATTCCTCCAAATCAGTGCGGTATTTATTGCCAATGATTCAATTCATGTCTAAAGTCACCATGTTTTTTATCCATTTGTTTAAGTTTTTCTTTCCTAAACTGATTAACTCTTCCAAGTTTTTACACCGCATTTTGGCGTGGGGACTAAAGCGGTTTGTGAGTCCGGATGCTAACCTGCTTATATTTCGACATTTCCATATTGGTACGGAGATATTACAGTTTATTGTTGGTAATATTCCTGGAGTAGAATTAACGGGTAGTCCGTTAAAACCAAAGGATTTTGAAGATGTGAAAGATAATTTGTTTTTAAATCATGATTTGAATCTATACAATTTTGTAATTCGGTTAAATAGTCAATTAAAAGAAAAAAACATTACCATTAAAGCACCTGAAAAAATCAATTTAAAAATGATTACTGAGGATCAGTTCGACCATATCAAATTTCCAAATCGATGGACAAATGTGTTGGATCTACGCTCAGCCATAGAGCTTTTTACGCCTTTTTATCAGTTGTTTTTAACCTCTAATGATTTCATTAGAGCTTCTAATTCACTGCAATTGGATGAAACCATTGCGATTTATACGGCACAAATTTTAGGGACACCTGGTCACTTGGGCTTGGTCAACAATAAACACCCAATGGTGCCAGTTTCCACATACAGTGCCGCATACAGATTGGTATTACACGGTTTAGCTGCCGAAACGCTCCATGAAATTTTGGTCAAACTGAAGCTGAACAAAAACATAGATGGGGTAGTGACACCAAGAATATAGACTTTTTACAACAATGCCTTTAAAGCTTGGGCAATCCAACCAAACCCGATGCTTTCTAGTCGGGTAAGAGATATGGATTATCAGATAGCTAATGGGTACTACCACGCTGTAATTTTGAGTAGAAAGTTAGATACTAGGTGCTTCTCTCTAGTAGGCACATGATAAGGACCGAAAACCATTTATGGTTTCCTATTTATCGACAGCATTGAAAAAGGTAATCTTACTAATACAATTTAAAAGTTACCGGAAGATGGTAACGCACTTTTACCGGCTTGCCACTTTGTGTTCCTGGTTTCCAATTAGGCATTGTATTAATAACGCGAATAACTTCTTGGTTAAAAGTAGGAGCACCCTGAAGTGATCGAACGATTTTAACGTTTTCAATATTGCCTAGTTCTGTAACAACAAACTCAGCAACCAGTGTTCCTTGAATCCCGTTCTCTTTTTCAAGTGGTGGATATTTTACGTTGGCTTTTAGGTAAGTCATCAATGCGTTAATGCCTCCAGGGAATTCTGGCATCACTTCTGCAAATTGCAATATCTCTTCCTCGGGTTCGACAATCTCCATTTCCATGTCGCCATCAATTATTTCTTGAGGGTCAAAATCTATATCACCTTCTATCACCTCGCCTGTCATAATTATACCAACTGGTAGTGGAGCTGGTTGGATAATTTTACCAATTTTCTCGACTTCCTTAGGAACAATAGTGTCTTTTGTTAATGTATCTTGAACTGCTTTTCGGCTATGAACCAAATGAGAATCCGTTTGAACTATTGAGTCCATAACATGGGTCGAGTCAATTTTGCCAGTGGTCGTGCCATTTTTACAAGAGCTTAATAGCAAAGCACCCATACAAAGGATATAAAAAGGGAGGTTGGATTTTTTCTCGTTAGTAGTCATACCGTTAATTACAAACATAATTTCATTATATGTAAAATCAAGTTGCGATCTCCGAATATGACCGCAAACACGTTCTCCGTTATGCATTAACAAGTACGTTAGAATTTCTTCGCGTGATTGCTGCGTGAAATCAATCACGTCTTTTTCACAAGAATCACAATGTCTGGCGTTTAAGCCAATTTTCATTTTGTTCCAGTCTTCGGAACAAGGATTTGGAATGTTGAATTTCATATTGAATTAGGTTCTAATTCGATATGTATATCGAATGGATATTAAAGGTAAACGAAAGTGGATTATTTTTTTGCCGCAGCCTTTACCCGATCAGCAGAATCACCTTTCGCCAATGTCAATCGGACAACACTCTCTTCCAGTGCCAATAGGTTATGACGAACTGAAGGTTCTACTGAAATAATATCGCCTGGGTTCAATAATACCTGACCGCTTTCAGTGCCAAAATCAATTTGGCCTTTTAGTACACTCACCACAATTGGCAAAGGGGCACTGTGGTCTTTCATCAGTTGATCTTTAACCATAGCAATTCGTATTTCCTTCGAAAACGGTGTTTCAAGAATGACGTCTATTTTTGGTCTTTCTGTGTCAAAATTGATGTTTTGTAAAAATGAACCTGTTTCCATTTAACTAGTCTTTTTAAGGTGTTTCAACTTGGTTTTAAAAATGTGAGCAATAGTTTTCGCCCTATGTTTTGCAAGCTCTGCTTTTTCTCCAATAAAGTGACTGTCTAAGTTGTCAACGAACAACGCGATCCAACGGTCGAAATGTGCAACTGAGACAGGCAGTGGAATGTGTTTTTGAAACGGCTGGCCCTGATAAGTCCCTGTTGAGAATAAAATAGACTCCCAAAAAGTGTACATTCTAGGGAGATGGCTCACCCAATCAACCTGTGCGAAATCATTAAAAACTGGAGAAAGCAATGCATCCTGATTCACTTTTTCATAAAAGGAATCGACCATGAACTTTACGTCTTCCGATGTTTCAATTTCCCGTTTCATAACAGGTGCGAATCTACGCCGTATCTAATTGTTGGGAATGTAATCAAACCCAAATGGATATGATATTACTCAGATGTTTGATGCTTACTCAACCCAATCAGCAATAAACATATTTGTTTCCCGCGTTCCGTTGTTGTTTCGATTAGAAGAGAAAACAATTTTCCTTCCATTGTAAGAGAACATTGGGAATGCATTGAAATTACTCTGTGTAGTGATTTGCTCTAAACCAGTACCGTCTACGTTGATCATGAATAAGTTGAATTCGTATCCTCTATCCGAATAATGATTGCTACTAAAGATAATCTTCTTTCCACTTGGGTGGTAGAATGGAGCCCAGTTCGCTTTACCCAAATGTGTGATTTGTTTTAAGTCTGAACCATCTGCATTACACGTATAGATTTCCATGTTGGTAGGCGCAACTAAACCTTTAGCTAGGTATGACTTGTACCTCGTAATTTCTTCTTCAGTTTGAGGGCGTGAAGAACGGAACACCAACTTAGATCCATCTGGTGAGAAAAAAGCACCACCGTCATAGCCCAATTGATCTGTGATTTGTTTCACGTTACTACCGTCAATATTCATGGTGTAAAGCTCTAAATCACCTGACCGTGTTGAGGTGAAAACTATCTTATCTCCTTTTGGAGATACTGTTGCTTCAGCATCGTATCCAGGCTCGTCGGTTAATTGATCCGTGATGTTGCCTTCTAAATCAGCAACAAAAATGTCGTATCCTTCATAAATTGACCATAGGTATGGTCCGCCTTTTTCTGGGTGTACTTCTGGTGGACAATTAGAATCTGATAAATGTGTAGAGCCATACAGAATGTGGCCGCCGTCAGGCATAAAGTAAGAACAAGTGGTTCTTCCTAATCCAGTACTCAACATCTTTGGTTTTAACGTGTCTCGTTCAGCTGCGTCAATGTCAAACGTAAATATTTGATCACAGTTAACGCCCCACTCTTTATTGTTGCTTTGAAATACTAATTTTCTATTATTGAAACTGAAGTAAGCTTCTGCATTATCACCACCATAGGTTAATTGATGTAAGTTTAATAAATGGGGCTCTGTGGAGTCAGCTAGATCTGGCTTTGATATAACTTGCTCTGGTGTTTCTTGAGACGTTTGCTCTGTTTGATTACACGCTACAAACGCAAGTGCAATTGCCAAAAATGGGAATACTTTCATTGACTTAAAATTTCGGCAATGTTAAAGCCTAATGTTAAGATTATAAACTTTTAAAGACGAATCCTATTCGGTTTTTAGTGGTTCGCTCCTTAGAAAAACTAGTGAACTGAATCGCATAATAGTTTTTCTCATCATCCCTAATTACAAAAGTATTTTTAGCTGATATGCGGAAACGCTTTTTACCAGCATCCCAAGAGTACCATTTTGACCCTATAAAGTCTAAAGAGTCTGAGTATTCGTAGGCTTCTGCTTTAAAGAAATTTAGTGCATCAAAACTATGGGTGAATTGCCGCGCTACTTCACGTTGATATGGATTGATCAAAATACCATCAACCATTGAAAATTCATTGGTCACTGAAAAAAAGAGTGATGATGTATTCGTAGTTTTATGCGCTACGTAAGAAGTAACTAATATGTCCCAGTCGTTTTTGTGTGGTTCTAAATGAAGCACAGCACTCGATTCAAAAGACAAATACACAAAATTGAAACTATCGTTTTTCTCAATGATATAATGTCGTTCAAACCGACCATCTAAATCTCCGACTAGAATATCGTACTTGTTGGATTCGAAACTCTCCACTTTCATTTTCACAATGCCAGTCGTGTTCCCGCTTAAATCTAATCCTAAATTGACCAAGTAGATGTTCCCAAAACTTTGTGGGTTCTTAAATGAGAAATCGCCCCAAATGCCCAAGCTACTTTGATCTTCCTGCCCATTCCATTTGTCAAATGTCCAAGGATAGTCACCGTGTTGGTAGTCTTGGTAAAAATCTTTTGAATTGGTATTAAAACAACCCATGCCTCGAGAGGTGTTGAGTAAGATGTCGTATTCGTTTTCATTACAATTAAATGCAATGTCCCATGATTCCGTGCCATTTTGCTTCATAACTTTTTGGTCTTTTAAGCTATAATATATCTGTCCGTTTTCAGGTTTGTAACTGTCAAGAGAATTTGAAAAAGGGGGCAACGGCAATATGGGTTCCTCTTTTGTGAAACATCCTGAAAGACCAAAGACCAGTAGCGATATGAAGGAAAGGTATCTCAAAAGCCGGTAATTATTGAAAACCAAATTCTTCGACCATAATCAATGGAAATAGGAATTCTGTTGTTGATGTTTTCGTTACTAATACGATCTAAAGCTAAATATGATCCGCCAACATTCAGGGTGTTTGTTATATTCTTAACACCGATGTGGGCATAAATGGGTTTGTCAAATAGCTGCTGCCGAATTGAAAAATCCACCAACCAAAATCCATTTTGCTTAAAATCCTCAATGACGCCAAATGCGTTTTCTCGTATTTCTCTTTGTTCTCCCTGATATTTGGAAACGAACCCTATGGTCGTATTGGTAGAGGCTATACGGTATATGGTTTTAAATAAAAGTTCTTGGGAGAAATAGTAACTACCAATTTCCTCAGGATATTGATTGATACCATTATTACTCGCAGAGAATTCCAACCGAAGTGATTCGCCTTGGTGTACGATATTTATGTTTTGGCCAAGAAGTTTAGCAGAGCGAACATTCACAAATTGATACAGCTGCATGTCTGGGTCAATTAACGATAATTGGATGCCATTATTACTATTCACCCAATAAAGGTTGGTGAAGAAAAGTACTTTATCAGACTTAATTCTTAACGTAGTAGAAAACCGATTAAATGATTCAGATTGCAGTTTTAAGTTTCCCGTAATGTTCAATTCTGGGTTCTCAAAAGTGTAGAACATCTCGTTGAATGTAGGTGTTCGGTAACCTTTAGAGTAGTTCGCAATGAAATTTGCGGTTTCACTCATTTTGTATTTTAACCCAAGTTCCATGATTGGTTTTGTCTTGAATTTATTACTGTTCGTATAGCGAAATCCTGCTCTAAATTTAAGATTTTCGGAGGTCTTATAATCAGCTTTGCCTAAAACAGATAGTTGTGTAATATTGGTTTTGACGGTACTTAGGATGCTTCGCTCTTTGTCTCTCTGGTGACTGAACTCTAATCCTGCGTCATAATTCAGCTTATGCTTGGCAGATATTTTTGAAATCTTAAAATGATTGTAATACTCATCGTACTTCAATCTATCAAAAGCAGTGCGGTCGTTATTTTGAAAGACCGTTAAATCGCTCAGAATTTTTACTGTTTTATCGTTGTTGTAATCATACCGCGTAAAGGAATGACTAAAATCTATTGTATGATACTTGCTAATTTTACCAAAAATACCACCATGGAAAATTGATTGATTAACACGTTGGTCTACATCGTAAGCACGCAATGTATTTGCCACAGGGTAGCCTCGATCTTGAGTCCTAGAATTGATGTGGGTTGCTGAGAAAAAAGCATTTAAATCATTTAAGATTCGGTAGGTATAGTTAAGCTCGGTTTGTGTTCTTAGTCTCGGTTTCCATTGGGATACTCTAAAACTATCTGTTCCTCCAACACCGGAAAAGAAATATTGTCCAACGCCAAGACCAATGGTATGACGGCCAACGTTTACTGTTCCTTTGGCAATTGCATTTATATCACCGTTACTCGTTGTGTTTATATTTGTACGTACATGGAGGACCTTTCTGGTGTGTTCGGCAGAAATGATATTGACAGTTGCAAAAACGGCATTCGGACCATAAAAAACGCCCATGGATCCAGTCAATATTTCGATACGTTCTACATCTATCAAGGCTATTTTGGATAAGTCAAAGTTGTCAATGGATGTTTGATATAACGGTAATCCATTTAACAGTATCCGCACATTTTTACGACCAGTCCCAGCATAATTTAGGTTATAACCCTCTTTGCCACTATAGACCGAGAAATTGTTAAGACTGTATTGAAGGACTTCGCTAATGGTTTGGAAATTGAATTGGTCGATTTCAGATGCCGTAATGATTTGAATATTATGAAACGATTCTGACCGTGGGATTTCGCCTGTTTGACCTGAGGAAACCATCAGGTTTACTGAATCTGCTTGTGCATATATTGTTGTCGACGTCAACAACATGAGCAGGACAAACATCCAAAATGAAACCAAACTTTTTAACACCGCTGCAAAAGTACATCTGCTTTCAATTAAAATTTGTCTTTTCAACGTTAAACCTATGTCAGCGCTTTGTTTTCTAATGTTTCCGAAATTCGCGCTTTTCGAAGAAATTGAACGTATATAAAAGCGATGGCAAACTGTAGCCCAATTACACTTGCAATGGCACCAGCAATTGAACCTGACAGCCATTCCGCTGTATAGTAACCAGCAATGGAGGCCGTAATGCCAAATCCAATGGCTAAGTAAATCATTCTCAAAAAGTCCTTTGTAAGTAGAAAGGCAGTTGCAGCCGGTCCAGATAAAAAGGCAATGACCAGCACCGCACCTACGGATTCAAAACTCACAACCGTTGTAATGGAGACTCCTGCCATTAAATAATACTGCCACAACACCACACTTACACCAATCGCTGATGCAAATGATGGGTCGAAGGTTGTCAGCACAAGTTTTCGATAACCCACAAATACACTCGTAATAATGAGAAGCAAGGTGCCACTCAGTATCCAAACCTGTCGTGGACCTAAATTCACATTATTAATCGTAAGCGTATCAAGGGGGACGTAGGCAATTTCTCCATAAAGCACACAGTCCTGATCTAATTCAACATCCCCACTAAACAAAGAGATTAGGATAATACCGATTGCAAATAGAAAGGTATAAGAAATGCCAATACTAGCATCTTGTTGGAGTTTTACTTTCTGATTAAAGAATTGGATTAAATAGGTGACTAACATGCCACTTGCAGCTGCTCCAATTAGTATGGGGAAAGAAGCGCGACTGTTTGTAAGGTAGTAAGCAATCACGATTCCGGGTAATACCGCATGCGAAATCGCGTCTCCAATCATCGCCATTTTTCTCATGATGAGGAAACACCCTAAAATAGCCGTACTTGTGGCTACTAGAGATGCGGTCAATATGATCCAAAAGTCAATCATTAATATGGAATGTCGCTATCATGTGGGTCTTTGGTTGGGAAATCCAGTTCTTTCTCCAGTTCCTTTTCAATTTCAGGTGTAATAACGTGCTCAATACCTTCCGCATCATCATGCACGTGGTCAGGTTGTAGGTGCATAAATCGCGAAATGTATAATTCCCATAGGCGATGCTTTCTGACAATGGTTCGCGCTTCTTCCACGCCCTGAGTCGTCGTTGTATAATTGCCGTTTGCAACTTCAATTAAATCGTCTGATTTGAGCAGTTTAAGACCTTTGCGTAAGGTGGCTTTCTCCATCTTACTTTTTTGGAATATCTCGTCAAACTGATATTGTGTAGGACCTTGAGTCAGTGGGTTGAAAAAGAGTTTTATGGTATTCTCTCGCAGAATTTTGGTGTTGTTCTTAGCGCGTTGAATATACTTTTTAGCTAAGCCATTTTTGTTCCCAATAAATGCACTTAAAAAGGCAAACAAGGAAACGACCACTACAATCCATGGCCCTGTAGGCATGCCATTGTAGGTGTAAGATATCGCGGATCCGATAACACCAGAGGCACCGCTGATTATAACAGAAAGAACGGCAAGCGGTATTATTTTATTTGTCCAAAACTTGGCGCAAGCAGCCGGAGTAATAAGCAAAGCAGACATTAAAACCACACCAACAGCTTGTACACCCATAGCTACCGTAACGACTGTTGTAATTGAAAGTACAAGTTTTAAAAGGTCGTTTGGGAAACCTATCGATTGACTATAACTCTCATCAAATGAGAGCAAAGAAAGCCCTCTGAAAAAGACAATAATCAATATCGTGATAATCGATCCAACGATGGTAAATAACCATACATCGCTCATATTCATTGCGGATGCTCGGCCAAAGATGAATTGGTCTAGTCCACTTTGGGAGGCATTCCCTGAATGTTGAATGTGTGTAAGCAATAAAACGCCAACACCAAAAAACACACTAAGAATTAGGGCTATTGCTGTGTCGTTTTTTATTTTGGAGTGTTTGGTGATGTAATCAACCAAGTATGTGGACAACCACCCGGTAATGGTAGCACCAATAATTAAGTACAGAGGGTTTTTTTGCTGACCAATAATAAAAGCAAGCGCGATACCAGGTAAAACCGAGTGTGAAATAACATCACCAATTAAGGATCGTTTTCGGAGTAAAGTGAAAGTACCTACAAGTCCAGAAATTGAGCATAATATTAAACTTCCCCAGAATACCACTTTTACGTTTGGTTCTGAGAAGGTGAAAAATGACCATATTTCTTTTAAAAAATCCATTATTTATGTCGCATCGGAAAGTCTTTTTCTTTCAAGGCACTGGCCACCTTACTCAATGTTGTAAGCATACCACCATAAGTTTCTGCGAGTATTTCCTGTGTGAACACTTTTTCGGTTGGCCCTTCTGCCACAAGGCGAGAATTAAGCAAAACCATGTGCTCGAAATAATCTTGCGCGCTGTGTAAATCATGATGTACGACAAGGAGGGTTTTACCTTCGTCGCGCATAGACTTTAATAAATTAATGATGGCTTGTTCTGTCGCTGCGTCAACACCAACAAAAGGTTCGTCCATTAAATATAAGTCGGCATTTTGTGCCAATGCCCTGGCTAAAAACACTCGTTGTTGTTGGCCACCACTCAGTTGAGATATTTGACGGTTGGTGAAAGCAGTCATGTTGACTTTTTGTAGGCTTTCTTTAATGATGTCGTTGTCGACTTTGGAAAGTCTTTTAAATAACCCTTTGTCTGCAAATCGGCCCATGGCAACAACGTCCCAAACGCTTGCTGGGAAATCCCAATCCACAGATTGACGTTGAGGTACATAGGAGACCCGCGTTCGCACATCATCTATCTCTTGATCAAAGATTTTACTGTAACCAATATTGGGTTCTATAATACCCATGATGGCTTTTAGTAAGGTTGATTTGCCTGAACCGTTAGGCCCCATTATGCCGATTATTTTACCTTTTGGCAACGTGAAATCGATATTCCAAATGGCCGGTTTCTTATCGTAAATAACGGTTAGGTTGTGTGTCTCGACAGATGGTTCCATATTACTTCAAGCCATTAATTACAGTCTCAACATTATAATACATCATGCCCAAATATGTGCCTTCAGGCGTTCTGTCAGCGCCTAGCGCATCTGAAAATAACTCTCCGCCTACAACCACGTCATGCCCCTTTGACCTACAACCATCGATCACAGATCTAAGTGCTTTTTGTGGTACAGAGTTTTCGACAAAAACAGCTTTAATCTCATTGTCTATGATGAAATTAACCATGTCAGTTACATCTTTCAACCCGGATTCCGATAAAGTAGAGATGCCTTGTAATCCACGCACTCTAAAATTATAACTCCTACCGAAATACTCAAAGGCATCATGAGAAGTAATCAAAATGCGTTTATCAACTGGTAGGGCTTCTACAAGTTTGAGACATGCTTGATGTACGGAGTCCATTTCATGGAGATATGTTTTTGTGTGAGACTCAATCGTGTCCTTTTGATCAGGAAACTTCTTTATAAGCTCTTTTGAAACATGCTTTACACCGTCGGCCCACATGGTTATGTCAAACCAGATATGTGGATCATGCACATTTGCATCTGCATTTATGGTTCTTATCTTGGTATGGTCAATCCCGTCACTGACAGCAATTACAGTCTTAGAGGGATTAAGTTTTTCTAGAATCTGAGACATTTTGCCTTCCAAATGTAAACCGTTGTAAATGATGACATCACCGTTTGTTAAGAGTTCAATGTCACCATGAGACGCTTTGTAAAGATGGGGGTCAACACCCGGCCCCATCAAAGATTCAACGTCGGCAAAATCAGAACAAAGATTTATAGCTATGTCAGCGACAATACTGGTTGTAGTTACAACGACGGGTCTTGTATCTGCGTCGGTTTCTGAAGAGTTTGAATTGCATCCAGATAAAATAACGATGCCAATTACAAAGAGGTGGTAGATCTTACTCATGAAATACAAAGATAAACGCTTGTGTGAATGTTAAACTGGAACTCGCTTTAAATAAAACAGCCGACTCACGTCGGCTGCCTTAGATGTCGTAAAACCAATTAATCTTCGTCGTAAGAAAACTTATTGACTAAATAATAGATACAAGTTTAACGGTAATGCACCATCATTAGTTTAATTCGATTGTCAGATAAGTGTCACGATAGTATCATTTTTATATCAATGAGTGGGGGTAGGTAGAAAACGAGGCATTATACAGTGACCATAGAACCAAGTCTAAATGACTGTTTTTGGTGATTTAATGATAATTATTGGCATATTTTTGACGTTGTCTATACATCCATGAGAATCACAATAACTACATATGCCTGTTTACTATTTACCGTGTTGATGGTAAATCCTGGACAAGTGAATGGACAAGAAATCCAAGACTCTGTTCAAATTGTAAAACGGGATTCTGTAGAACTACGATACAATCGCGACTTATGTGACACCTTACCAGACTTAGCAGATTCAATATTTAAATTGTTGAAGACTAAAAAGTTCGATTTGTTAATTCCTTATATGCCTACGGCAGATATGCTGAAAGAACAATTCGATAGTATGGATTTGACTCAATTACAGCGATTGGCTACACTTAAGCAACAATATTGGGTGCACAATCTTCGCAAACAGCATATCAGATTGTTAAAAGATGCGAAAGTCATGCGGTTCAGTTTTCGCAACATGGTTTTGGTCAAACGAAGAATAAAGATGAAGGAACTTGAATCAGGTGTCCGGTTCGGCGAAATTACGTATCTATGTCAAAGTGGGAAACACAAGGCATATGTGACATTCCTTGCCATGGAGATTGTAGGCAAGTGGTTTATAGGAGATGAACTGCGCATTGTTGCGCTGTAATTAAATAGATTTTGCTTTTTTCTCGTACACGAAAAACTTGCCGTCTTTTTTCACGACTACATATTCCCCAACAGAATAAACCTCGGTTTTGACTGGTTGGAAATTAGCTTCGATTTCTTGAACGGGCTCCAAGGATATTGACTTATTGTCGAAAACATTGTCCATGGCTACATATTGCATAAAAGCCAAAGAGCAAAAAAGAACGAATGCGATAAAGACTAATTTTTTTTTCATTTCACAACAGCTGTTGATTTCCTTAACGCACGAATATCCAACAATGTTGTATCGTTGTGCTTCATACTAATGTCAGAATTATGCGTATTCATCTAATTTCTATCGGAGGAGCTGTGATGCACAACTTAGCGCTCGAACTCAATCGAAATGGGCATAACGTAACAGGTAGTGATGATGAAGTTTTTGAACCGTCGAAAAGTCGACTGACAAAAGCAGGATTACTTCCTGATAAGATGGGGTGGGATGCCAACAGAATTACGGTGGATATCGATAGAATAATACTCGGTATGCATGCTAGAGTGGACAATGAAGAATTGTTATGGGCCCAAGCGTTAGGATTAGTCATTCAATCATTTCCTGAGTTTGTCGCAGAACAAAGTCAAGATAAAAAGCGCATTGTCGTGGCTGGCAGTCATGGTAAAACGAGTACGACTGCGATGATTATGCATGTACTAAACGCTCAGGGGTTGGACTTTGACTATCTGGTTGGCTCTCAATTAGAAGGATTTGAACTTATGGTCAAGCTGTCTGACGCACCACTTATTATTTTGGAAGGAGACGAGTATCTGAGTTCACCCATTGACAGACGACCAAAGTTTATGTGGTACAATCCGCATGTCGCCATTATCACTGGCGTGGCTTGGGATCATATCAACGTATTTCCAACTTGGGAAGGCTATTGTGATCAATTTAAGTTGTTTACTGAAACCATTCTTGACACGGGCAGTCTGATTTATTATCAAGAAGATGAAGTCTTGCAGGAAATTGCTGCGTCAACCACATTAAAGCATTTGATTCCATACAAGGTGTTAGATCATGATTTATACGGAACGCAAGTCACCGTAAAAGAACCTAACAAAACATATCCGATGATAGTGTTTGGTAAGCACAACTTAGAGAACATGCAATCTGCGGTAATCGCTTGTGAGCAAATCGGGATTTCTCGAGATGATAGTTTGTCTGCACTCCAGCATTTTACAGGTACAGCAAAACGCCTTGAGAAAGTGTATGATGCAAACGATGTTGTTATTTTTAGAGACTTTGCGCATTCACCAAGTAAGGTAAAGGCCACAGTAGATGCTGTTAAATCAACCTACAGTGCGTTTAATGTTGTGGCGGTTTTAGAACTACATACGTTCAGTAGTTTGAATGAAGACTTTTTGCCTTTATATGCTGGGTCAATGGATGCTGCCGATGATGCTTTTGTCCACTACAATACCCATGTTTTTGAAATGAAAAAAATGGCTGTTTTGGAAGAAGACAAAGTACAAGCTCAGTTTGGACAAGTTACCGTTGAAACAGATATTGATGCATTGTGGAATCGACTCAAGGTTTTATCTAAACCAAAAACCGTATTTCTCATGATGAGTTCAGGGAATTTTGGTGGTAAAGATGTTGGGGAATTGGGAGGTTAAGCTGAAGCCTTACAGGTGATGAATGTAAAATGTAGAATGTAAAATTTTGAATGTAAAAGGACCACTAGGGGGTAGGCCTTGTTATAGTTGAATGGAGTCGTTCTCAAAACTGAAGCCTAACCTCGGAAAAGCCAGAGAATCCAATATGCTGTTTTTCATACACTTACAATAAATCAAAGTATAGGATTTATGTACTCAGATCAATTATATAAGGGAATTTATAGTGTCGATAGATCAATTGATAGTACGACTGGAGAACTTATTCTCAACTTAGATGAGTTGAAATCAAGGGTTGAAAAGTACTACTTGTACTACCAAATAGAATCTAGAATTAACTTTTTAAGGTACCTTTATATAACTCCTGTTCTGGGGATTAATATACGATTACAACATAGGGTTGATAAATCCTCCAATCCAGAGTTCCTTTATAGAAACGGTATGTATGAGATTAATAGCAATAGGTAATTTAATCAGGCTCGAGTTCATGTCAAAGCAGGATATTCGGTTGGAATAAGCTTTGCCAATCGATTTGATTTTGGATTTACCTTTAAGCGAAGTTTGAATCAGTCTATAAGTCAAATCCCTAATTCTAAATGGCGAAGCGCCCAGGGGTGTTTTTTCTTAACTACAAGTTTCAATAAACGTACTACCTGATTCTACACATGACCACTAACCAATAGAAATATTTAGCCCTGTTACCTCTGTGTCCTTCGTGTTGAAAAAAAGCGACCGGTAGAACAAAACGGAAAAGCGGTAACCAAAGTCAGGCATGACATACTTTTAAATTCAGAATTTTACATTTTACATTTTAAAACAAGTACCTCGCCTGCACCCGCCCAATATGAATCACTGGGCTATCGATACTTTGTCGGCCATCGTAGTTAATTAAGAGTTGAATGCTGTTAGAAAATCGTTGTTCAATTTGTAGACGCCACTTGATGTTACGTCCGTTTTTCAAACCTGCAAGTAGCTCATAGGCCACTGGAGAGTTGTCGTTTCCCTTATAATTGATATTTACAAATCCTAAGTTCGTTCTAATCGTTCCTTTGTTCAGAAAGTTCCAACGCAGCTCAGTGGTAATGTCATGATTGTACGTCGCTTCGTTTCCGTAAGCTGCGCCATTTTTTGCCTCGAAATAAGCGTAATACAGTTCTATTCTGAAACTTGATTTGTATTGGTAACCGATTTTGGGCTTAATTGTCTTGAAGTCATAACTGAACGCCCGATCGGTTAAGAATTGAGACGTATATGTCTTGTTGCCTTTTGCCGCCTCTATAATGAGTTCGTAATTCTTGTTGATGTTGTACCTGACTTTCAATTTGTTTTCGCCCCCGTTACGCGCGTCAACTCCGTTTATCAGTAATATCTTATTTTCATTTTTATACCATTGGTAATCGATGCCAAAAACAGGACTTGACTGATTAAATGACATGATGCTTCGTATAATTGAATTAGAAGTTAGCAGCACTGTATCAGAAACGTCTTGTACGAATGGATTAAGAAACTCCCCCTGATTATTGGTTACTTTTTTCTGGATTTTGAAAGAACTTGCATTACTAAACCGGCGTACAAATTTTAATGTTTTACTTTTCGTTTTTCGCAGAATAGCACTTGGACGAATTCTAATACTCTGGTTGTATTCACTGCTATATGATTTAATAAAACCTTGAACGGGTAAGAATTGTCGGATGAAGTTCGCTCTTCCAATATCGAAATTAGAGGCCAATTCAAATTCATTTAGACTTTGAATACCGTTGCTGTCATAATCGTTCCACAAATAGTTTCCATTACCGTCGCCAACCTCGAAATAGCTGTATTCTCTACGCTGTTCCTGACCGGTTCCCAACTGGTAATAGGCATTGGTGTTGATCATCTTTTTTAACAAAACCAACCGTGTCTCAAACCTTCCCTGCAATGTGTTTTCAGGTTCTCCAAGCTGATTGCTAGAGTCTTTAAAATACAATTCACGGTAGGAAGACGTTAGATTAAACCGTGCGTTTCTAGATTGTTTCCATCCCAAATTTAAACTTGCGTCCCGGCCATCAGTTGACGCCTTAAATGCTCCTTCAACACCTCTGTAATCTAACCTGCGGTTTGCATTTATGCCATACGTAAATCTATTGGAATCACTACTTGACAGCAATAGAGACATTTGGTCAAATGCATAACTCGAACCATAAACAGAGTCGCTGTTATTTGAAAAAGAACTTTTTTCACTTTGATATGTAAACTTGGTTTTAAAGTAGTCGGTCCTTTTCGCAAGCGATCCAGTATACCTTAAAAATATGTTATCGGGACTGTTACTGTTGGTTGATGCGCTGTTGTTACGCTCAAATGAACTTCGAAACGTAAAGCCTTTTTGATGCAACTGTGCGTTGTAATGG
This sequence comes from Bacteroidia bacterium, assembly GCA_047620825.1. GTDB lineage: Bacteria > Bacteroidota > Bacteroidia > NS11-12g > UBA9320 > UBA987. Next base: position 17,127 of record JBLHOC010000061.1, read on the forward strand.
TGCGCAAGACCAGTAAAAGAACTGCCATTTTGATACAATGCCTCATCAATTG
>JBLHOC010000062.1:0-16876 GCA_047620825.1 Bacteroidia bacterium
TCAAAGTTGTTATGGAGCACGAGTATAAATTCTAATGTACTTTTTTCAATTCGACTTCGACTCTCACGAGTCAAATTATTCCAGACAAAATTTGTTTCGTCATCATATGCATCATCATTCATCTCTTTAGTAAAATCAATTCCTCCATTGAGGTTGACATTTAAGTCGTGTAGCGTTCTTTTAATGTTTCTGAAAGGCTTAAGAATTGAACCACCCCACCATCCAAATAGCAAACAAACCAAAACATACCATGCACTCAAAAGTACCAGTGTCACATTATTTCTAATTGTAAATACCCCCGTGTCTTTTGTTAGATCGACATAAGGCAAGTTGAACGAAACCTTGAAATATCGATATATTACTTTATTTGAAATCACAACGTGATAAAACCATTAGACTTGTCCAAATATCCTATTTCTAGTCCTTTTTGTCGCAGTACAAATCAGACTTTGTCACAGAATATTTATGGTCTAAGTCCACATCATTTAGGCTTTTGGATTTTCCCCAACGGAACAATTTTTCAAAAAAAGGCAACAACTTGCTGTTATTGATTTGAGTCAAAAAATACATTTCATGTTCCTTTTCCTTCATCCCTAATTCATAAAGGATTTCGTCATGATCTGTTATTTCCAGTTCATGAAAATATTTCATCATCACAAAATATTCACATACGTTTCCGCTTTCTAATTTGCCAGCGAAAAAGTACGGCATAAACCATCCAATCACATAACAACTATAGGATATAAACCGCCCGATAAGGTGAAACTTTACTTCATTGTATTTAGAAATGGGGATGTTGTAGATATCCATAATCTTCAGGACTTCATCGCGGTGATTCCATTCATCAATTTCAATTTGGCTTATGGCTTTTTTCTGTATCACATCTCGCACAGAATTGGCATGGCCTATATATGCGAAAGCAGCTGCTTTTTCAGCAGAGTATGCTTTTTGAAGCAGTGCAATGAGTTTTGGATGGTTAAGTTTCAAGCTAGTAAATCTAATTCCATATTAACCTTTCTAATTTACTATAATCATCATATAGCTCAAATGTTTTTGGATGCAGCAATGTACCCAAATGTACCCAAATGTACCTAATAACCCACTAATCAAATCTCTTACAATGATTTAAATTCTCCTCTCAAACATTACCTTTGTCCTCTTGTTATCAATTAACAGCTATGACACAATTCGTATTAATTATTGCCGTCTTAATTCTTGCCTTACTGGGTATGGGCATTCGTATGTTGCTTGTTAAGAATGGCGAAATGCGCGCAGGTTGTGCCGGCAAAAATCCGATGCTTCAAGAAGAAGGTGTGGCATGTGGTATGTGTGGCGCTCAACCAGGGGAGGTTTGTAAATCTGATGAGGAGTAAAGAAGTTGAAATCTAAGTTGAAGTCAAGTTGGAATTGGACAGATTCTTAACTCTTCCTCCGTCATCGCTCTGATTGACGCATGACTATTGACTAATTGGATATTCAATCCGAAGACCCTAAAAGCGACGCGCCCCAACACCCCAACAACCATTTTAAATTTCTACTCAGGCATTTTGTTCGTAAATCTGAACCAATTCAATCAGAGTAGACAACGCAGCATCCATATCCTGAACAGAAACATATTCCTTTTTCGAGTGTATTCCCATTTCACCGGTAAATAAATTTGGACAAGGCAATCCCATAAATGATAATCGAGAACCGTCTGTTCCACCTCGTACCAAATCCTGTTTTGGTGTAACACCAGCCCTTTTCATTGCAACTGCAGCGTTGGCTTCAATATGTGGATGATTATCTAGCATCTCGCGCATATTGCGATATTGCTCTTTAACTTCTGTTTCGAAACGTGACCCTGGAAATGAGTCAATAGCCTCTTGTGCCAATTGTATTAAAACATTCTGGTGATTCTTTAATTGATCTGTATCAAAATCACGAACGATAAAGTCAGCTGAGGCGGTTTCTAACTCTCCTTTTATACCTGTAGGGTGAACAAAACCTTCACTGCCCGATGTAGATTCAGGACAAAACTTGTCTTTAGGGAGGGAATCGATAAATGTCGCCAATACCTTCATGGCATTCACCATTTTGCCTTTGGCATAACCAGGATGTGCACTTACTCCATGAAATGTAACCGTCATTGCATTCGCGGAGAACGTATCTCCTTCCAATGAACCTCGTACTCCACCATCTAATGTATAGCCAACATCGGCATTTAAACGTTTCATGTCTAGTTTGTCAACACCTCTTCCCACTTCTTCATCTGGCGTAAAAAGTATTCGAATGTCACCGTGAACCACATCATCTCGTTGAACCAACTGATTGGCTAATTCCATAATTATGGCTACTCCAGCTTTGTCATCTGCGCCCAACAATGTGGTACCTGAGGCCGTGATGATGTCATCACCAAAACGCTCTAATAGATAGGGGTGTTCAGCAGTTGTAATTACCTGACTGTTATCGTCTGGCAGCACTAGATCCTTTCCTTGATAGTTTTCATGTAGAATTGGCTTCACGCCTTCACCACTGCAGTCTGGTGCAGTGTCAACATGTGAACAGAAGCAAATGGTTTGAATACCCGCCTTTTCAGAATTGCCCGGTATCGTTCCAAATACATATCCATGTTCATCCAACACAGCGTCCTCAATCCCTATCTCACGTAACTCTTCAACCAAGATCATACTTAAATTTAATTGCTTGGATGTGGAAGGGAAATCATCACTAAATGGGTCGCTTTGTGTGTCGATTTGAACATAGCGCATAAAACGCTCGGCAATGTTTTTCTGAATGTCGTTCATAATTTCTAATTCGGCGGCAATTTACTCCTAAGCACATTAATCTTCAAGCAGATTGATGGGTAACTTGGTGTTATCAATCTTCTATCCCTATTTTTCCTACACTTATCATTATCATGTCTGTTGTTTGTCGAATATGGCATTAGAAGTCGTTTCGAGAAAGGTTAAAACTTAAATTCGCTTCAAATTAAAACAAGACATGCTTAAACAATTCTTTACCAGCGCTTTAGGGTTATTCATTGCCACATTTACGTTCGCTCAAAACTACAATCCACAACTTATCGAAGACATGATGGATGACAATCGAACGTCTGATGCAGCCATCCATTATTTGGCTGGCGATTTGTTGTATGTATCTGGGCAAAACGCAAACAATGCGTATGAATTAAAAGTGATAAACTTAAAAGATTCGTCTATCACCTCTACGGGTATCACATCCAAAACGCATAATTTTTCTCAAAAGAGAATTAACTTTTTTGAGTACAAAGGCAAAACGCATTTTGTGTCAAACACCAATACCAGTATTTCAACTGTTTGGTCTACCGACGGCACAAAGGCAAATACAAAAGAACTGTTTACCAACAAATTTCAGTACAATCAAGTCATTGCCACAACTAACTATTTAATCTTAAACGTAATAAATGATTCGCTTGGAAAAGAATTATATGTATCTGATGGTACTGATTCTGGAACGAAGTTGTTGAAAGATATTTATAAAGGGTATAAAGACGCACAAATACAACATATGACCAACCACAACGGCATGGTATATTTCGTTGCAGATGATTCCACCCATGGCAAGGAATTATGGAAGACAGATGGCACAACTGCAGGGACAGTTATGGTAAAAGACTTAAATACAGACATCACAAGTTCTAACATTAATTACATAAATTCCTTCAAATCAGAGCTTTATTTCGCGGCAAGAAATCCAAGTGATAATAAAACAAATGTCTTTCGAACCAATCAATCAGATACAAGCTTTATTACTTTATTAGATGCGAGTGGAGATCCGTTTTACACCTTTAACAATGTGACAATCTGTGATAGCGTGATGTATTTCGGCGGTAACCAAACAGGTAAAGGCGTTGAATTGTGTCGGACCAATGGCAGTCAATCGGGCACCTATATGATAAAAGACCTGGATAATGGTTCATACTCATCCAGCCCAGAGCAAATTACTTGTATGAATGGGCTCATATACTTTGTGGCGGATTACGACAAAGGGAAAGAGTTATACTATACGGATGGAACAGCTTCCGGTACACGATTAACGCAAGACCTATACCCTATTCAGACAGATGCTTTTATTACCAACTTAACTGCGTTAAATTCTGTGTTGGTCTTCTCGGCACACAGTTCTGGAAACTACTATGATTTCGAATTGTATTCGAGAAAGGAAGGTAGTTCTATCAAGAAAGTAAAAGACATTTATCCAGGATCAACAGCCAGTCGACCAAGCCACTTTTTTACTCATAACAATCTACTATACTTTACGGCTGATGACGGTGCTACTGGTAGAGAAATATGGATTTCAGATGGTACATCTAGCACAACGAAACTGTTTTGGGACTTATTGGTTAATACGCCTGACAATGTTATCACCTCAATTGCGGAAACGCCTGAAGGTGTAGTGTTTAACGCAAACAACAATGACACATTAGATGAGTTGTGGTCATTTAACTTAGACGCTAAAAAGGTTAAAAATGTAATCGATTACAAAGGCCAAACCAGGGGGCAACCACGTGAATTGATGTCCACACCAAACGGCGTATATTACTCTTTATTACCAGGTTCGTTTGATATGGAAATCAATTATTACGACTATAAAACAAAAGCGGTAACTGAAATCTTAGACAATGGAAAAAAGAACTACGTTGGTAACTTTAGACGCACCAATGGCAAGTTTTTCTATACGCTAAGACAGACCTTGTTGCCCAACATTTGGGTGTATGATGAAACAACCAAAAAAACACGTGTTGTTACCAGTGCGATACAACCCAACGGATTTGGAGCAGATGCAGCCAACCTTACAGTGGTTGGTGATCGTGTCTTCTTTAGCGCTGACAATTACACCGTAGGTTTTGAATTGTATGTGACTGATGGTGTGACAAGTAAATTGGTTAAAGACATCTACAACGATTATTATGATTCTCGTCCTAGCAATTTATGTTCGTTTAAAGACAGCTTTTTATTCCTGTCGGCAACAACACCGAAAAATGGAAGAGAATTGTATTTCTCAGATGGGACTTCTTCGGGAACGGTCATGCTGAAAGACATCGTTTCTGGAAGTGGCTCTAGTAGCCCGACCTTAATGACAGAAGGCAACGGTTTGGTATTTTTTGTGGCGACCGACGCAACCAACGGAAGAGAATTATGGAAGTCAGATGGCACAGAAAATGGCACAACTATTTTAAAAGACATTGTAGTTGGAACAGGTTCAAGCAATCCAGCTAACCTCCAATATCATCCTGATTTAGGTAAATTGTTCTTTACAACGACAGATAGCAATAGTGTTGAAACCTTATGGGCAACAGATGGTAGTGTAAATGGTACAACGGCTATCCGATCTTTTGTGGATACAACGTTTACGTCTAATTATTCCATGGAGTATGCTAAGTCTTCAGACAAGATGTTCTTCACTGCAAGAACAGATTCAACTGGACTAGAATTATGGTCGACAACCGGTACATCAGCATCCATAGTATCGGATTTACTTGAAGGACCTGCTGGTTCAGAACCTAAAACATTGACCATGGCTAATGGATACTTATACTTTACAGCCGACGATGAAGTTCATGGCCGTGAATTATGGTATATGAATGCCTCTTGTTTAAAAGCTAACATGACTGTGATAGACGCCATTTGTGCTGGTGATTCAATTCACCCTAGCGTTTCAGTTGTGAGTTTGTTCGACACGAAGTCACTACAATACAATTGGTATTTGAATGATAGTCTGATGTCGTCCACCTCAACATATGAGGACCAGTTGGACTCCACTGGAACTTATACACTTCGTTTAGAGGTTTCCAATGATCAGAAGTGTGAGAGTTCGTCAAGTCAAGAATTAACGGTTTATGGATTTCCCAAAGCATCATTTACAATCAACCAAGACACACAGTGTTTTAAAGTTAATAATTATGTTTTTACGAATGGCAGCACAGGTGATAACGTAAGTTATGCTTGGAACTTTGGTGACAACACGACACAAACCACAACGAGTCCATCTAAGAAATACAGTAAAGCTGGTGCATACTCAATACGACTGATAGCTTCAGAAGCGGGTCTTTGTTCCGACACTACTTCTGGAAATGTATTTGTTTCCGCTGAACCGGCCACATCCGCCATTCATGGTCCGAGTACTAGTGATAACGATGAAGAAGACTTCACGGCTAACGCAAGTCCATCCAACACCAACAAGTTCGAATGGAGCGTCACCAATGGTACCATTGTATCTGGCCAGGGAACGAAAGGAATAACCGTAAAATGGAATGTTCGTCCAACTACAGGGATTATCAAGTTGATTGAAACAAGTCCAGAAGGCTGTGCAGGAAATCAAGTAAGTAAGACATGTAAAGTGAGTCGCAATGCGAGCATAGGAGATATTGATTTCGGTCACATATCTATATGGCCGAATCCCTCCGATGGAAACATCACCATCGAAATAGAAAATGCTAATCTATTCAATACGATAGAAGTGATGGATTACTTGGGTAAAGTGATATATGTCAAAACTGAGGTATTGGAAACAACGTCATTGGACTTAAATCTTCCGTCAGGCGTGTACTTCTTAAAATTGTCTGGAGCCTCGTCAGAGACCGTTAAACGGATTGTAATTCAGAAATAAGAATTACTTTACGTGCACACCGACAAGCGTACTGTCAACTTCGTAAATGAAGTATGCTGATAAGCTGCTGTCCTTTTCTATCAGGCTTTTCGACGCATCTAGACCTAATACCATACAGGCCGTGGCGTACGCATCAGCAATGGCGCATTCTTTATGCATTATCGTTGCACTTTTTAAATCACTGATGACTGGTTGACCAGTTCTTGGATCGAAAGTGTGTCCTATGATTTTATCATCTACCGTGTAGAAGTTTTTATAGTTCCCACTTGTAGCCATGGACATATTTGAAAGCGATATCACCTCAAAATAATCTGAAGCGGCTGCTCCCACCACCGGTCTATTGATACCTATACTCCATGCCGCCCCCTTAGCATTATTACCTAAACATCTCACTTCGCCTCCAACCTCAACCATGTAATTATCAGAGCCTCTGCTATCAATAAAAGCTGCCAGTAAATCAACAAAATAGCCTTTGGCGATAGCGTTGAAGTTCATCTGAGTGTTTGTCACTTCATATCCAGAAAATTCACCATAATTAATACAATCTATCATTCCTTTACTTGTTAAGGCTTTATTAACTGCATTGGAATCTAAATATCTTCCCACTCTTTTAGCCTGGTCATAAACTCTAAATAGCATCGCTGCACTTGGATCAAATGCTCCATTAGTAGCGACCACAATTGGTTGAGAAATGGATATCATTGTATTTAGATACTTATACCCTGGTTTTAAATCCTTAGCACTTATAGGTTTATTCGCATTGTAATGAGAAATAAGAGAAGTTGAATCATACGTAGAAACGCCATAATTGAACTCCTTTAAAATTGAATCTATAGACTGTTCTAAGTTACTTATTTCACTACCCAAATAAGTTATGTGATATTTAGTACCTAATGCGTTACCAGCCAGTTTATGTTCTAGACTCTGGTCGGTTGAAGTTGGACTACATCCATAAAAAAACAGGACAAAAAAAAGGCAGATGAAACTGCCTTTTTTAGTATTCAATATATTTAAACCCATAGTGTTATCCTCCGAAATCATCAAAGGCTACGTTTTCTGGTGGAACACCCCAATCATCAACCATTTTCAAAACGGCTTGATTCATTAATGGCGGTCCGCAGAAATAGAATTCGATATCTTCTGGTGCTTCATGCTTCGTTAAGTATTGATCTATCACCGCTTGGTGAACAAATCCTTTAAAGCCATCTCCAGTTCCATCATCAACGCCTGTTTTTTCTACCCAATTGTCGGCCTCAGCCGGCTCAGACAGTACGACATAGAACTTGAAGTTAGGGAAGTCTTTTTCAATCTTTTTAAAATGATCTAAGTAAAATAATTCGCGTTTCGAACGACCACCATACCAGTAAGTCACTTTTCGACCGGTCTTTAACGTATGAAACAAATGGAACAAATGCGACCGCATTGGCGCCATTCCTGCTCCACCACCGATATATAACATTTCTGATCCAGTATCTTTAATAAAGAAATCACCATAAGGTCCTGAAATAGTCACCTTATCGCCTGGTTTACAGCCAAATACAAACGAAGAACAAATACCAGGATTCACATCCATCCATTTGTTGTTTTTACGATCCCAAGGTGGCGTTGCAATACGAATATTCAACATCACGATGTTCCCTTCTGCAGGGTGGTTGGCCATAGAATAAGCTCTAAAAATTGGTTCATCATTCACCATTTTCAAATCCCATAAACCGAATTTATCCCATTCCGATTTAAAGTCCATTTCGTCGCGACCATCAGCCACCAACTCCGGGTGTGCTGTAATATCCATATCCTTAAATTCAACAGTGATTTTTGGTACATCGATTTGCACGTATCCACCAGCTTCAAAGTCTAATGTTTGTCCATCTGGAAGTCTAACAACAAATTCTTTAATGAAAGAGGCAACGCTATAATTTTTAATCACTTCACATTCCCACTTCTTGATTCCAAAGATTTCCTCAGGAATACCAATCTTCATGTCGTTTTTCACCTTCACTTGACAGGCAAGTCTCCAGTCTTCTTTCTGTTCTTTACGTTTGATGTGTCCTGTTTCAGTTGGTAGAATATCTCCACCACCTTCAAATACTTGACACATACACATGGCGCAAGTTCCACCGCCACCACAGGCAGACGGAAGATAAATAGATTGCTCCGTTAATGTATTTAGCAAAGTTGTGCCAGCTGAAACTTCAATGGTCTTTTCACCATTAATAGTCAGTTTAACATCCCCTTGGTTAACCAGTCTTTTGGCTGCTACTTGTAGCATCAACACCAAAAGCAATATAATCGCGGCTAACGCAATAGCCGACGTAATAATAATAGCACCGTTAATTTCTAATAATACCATAGTTCTTATTCTCCAAATGGAAGTTTAAATCCTATAAAACTCAAAAAGGCGAAAGCCATCAATCCAACCGTAATAAACGTTATACCCAACCCTCTTAATCCTCTAGGGACATTAGAATAACTTAATTTCTCACGAATTGCAGCTAAAGCAACAACGGCTAAAAACCAACCGATACCTGAGCCTAAACCATATACTACACTTTCACCAAAAGCAAATTCTTTACCTGGCAAAAACAACGCAGCACCAAGAATAGAACAGTTTACCGCGATTAATGGTAAGAAGATACCAAGCGCATTGTATAACGCCGGAGAAACCTTCTCAACCACCATTTCAGTAAGCTGCACAAAGGCTGCTACCACTGCAATAAATATGATGAATTTCAATACTTCAAGGTTGACCGAAGAAAAGTCGGCGAAACCTGTTGATACACCTAAGTTGTTTAACCACGTTAGTGCACCTTCTCTAATTATAAAGTTGTACGCCAACCAGTTTAATGGTACTGTAATAACTAAGACAAAAGTTACTGCCATACCCAAACCTACTGCTGTTCCAATTTTCTTAGAAACCGCTAGGTAAGAACACATACCCAAGAAGTAGGCAAAAATCATATTATCGACGAAAATCGACTTGATTCCAATATTTAAATAATTTTCTACTATACCCATAATCCTCTAATTAAGCTTCTTCAGTATAACCATTTCTGGAACGTTGGAACCAGATTAATAATCCTAATACGATACAGGCACCTACTGGGCTCATCATTACACCATTACCTGGGTAATTCTCGCCTAAGATGTTGAATCCGAATAATGACCCGCTACCTAGCAACTCTCTAAAGAAAGCTACAGGTATCAAAATCGCTGCATAACCAAGTCCATTACCAATAGCGTCTAACATGGCAGGACCAGGTTTGTTTGCCAAAGCAAAGGCTTCCAATCTACCCATGATGATACAGTTGGTGATAATCAGTCCAACAAATACAGACAGTTGTTTAGAAACGCTGTAGGCATATGCTTGCAACACTTGATCAACCACGGCAACCAAAGAGGCTACAACAAGTAGTTGAACAATAATTCTAATACGCCCTGGTATCACATTTCTTAACATTGAAATCGCAACGTTTGAAAAGATCAGTACAAAAAGTACCGAAACACACATATAAAGTGTTGGTATCAATTTTACTGTAACCGCTAAGGCAGAACAAACACCTAATACTTGAACCGTAATTGGGTTGTCCGCATCTAACGGATTGGAAATCAGTTTTCTATTTTTCTTGGAGAATAAAGGCTCACGCTCTTTAACCTCTGCTTCTACCGCTTGTGCTTCAGTGCTCATGTTATTTATTATTAGCGTTGATAAATGATAGATACAAATTCATATAGTTGCTCATCATGGCATTTACGCCGTCAGCAGTTAGTGTTGCTCCAGACAAACCGTCTACGGCATGTGGGTCAGCACTGTAATCGTTCCCTTCTCCTTTTTTCATTGTTACAGAAACAAGTTTGTCACCTTCAAAGATTGTTTTACCCTCTCGGTAACGGTTTTGCACTTTGTCTTCTGTAATTCTTGCACCCAGTCCTGGTGTCTCTCCTTTATGATCTAACACCAATCCTTTAATGGTGTTTAAGTCTTCATTCAAAGCAACATAACCCCAGATGTTGTCCCACAGTCCGAAACCATAGGTTGGCACAACGTAATATTCAGGTGCGGTTCCATCCGCGTTCATAATAGTGTATAGTGGTAAGTTTATTGATTCGCCAGGTTTGAGTGAACCTTTTTTCCCGAGCTTTCTGTACTCGTTCTTCAAATTCACAGCATTCGCTGCCAGTCCTTCAACCGTTTCCCCTTTTTCATTGATGACAGATTCCTTTACACGGTTTTCATACATCACTGCTATCTCAGGTTTTTCTATTTCTGCGATATCATCTCCCAGCGCTGCCTTTAAGATGAATTTCTTTCGTTCTAGTTCTCTTTCCTCATATTGTTTCTCGGCTAATGCACCAGAAACAAGAGATAAAAGGACACCACATACCAAGATTACCAATAAGGCGAATCCAAATATGTATCCACTTGAGTTTTTATTAAGCTTTGACACGATTCAATCTTCTTTTAATGTTAGCCTTAACCACATAATTATCTACCAATGGAGCCATCACGTTCATAAACAATATTGCAAACATGATACCTTCTGGATATGCTGGGTTAAACACCCGAATGAGTACTGTAAGTACTCCAATGAGAATACCGTAAATCCATTTCCCTGTTACAGTGTGCGCTGCAGAGACAGGGTCCGTTGCCATAAACACAGCACCAAAAGCAAAACCACCAATGATTAAGTGTTGATATGCAGGTAAATCATAATATGGGTTTCCTCCAATGGCGTTTAAGATTAACCCCATGCCAAGTGCACCAATAACAGTGGCTAGCATGATTCTCCAACTTCCTATTCCAGTAACGATTAAAATAGCTGCTCCTATTAAACACATTAGGGTCGATGTTTCACCGATACTGCCAGGCATAAAGCCCATAAAAGCATCGGATACATTCACTAAATATTCTCTTCCTGCTCCAAGTTCACCAAGCGCTGTTGCTCCCGATGACGCGTCTACTAGACCTTCTTTGATACCTGATACCCAGATATCTCCAGCCATTTGAACTGGATAGGCGATGTATAAAAACACCCTTGCGGTAAGCGCAGGATTTAAAATATTCATTCCTGTACCACCAAATACTTCTTTGCCAATTATAACTGCAAACGCTGTTGCTACAACAACCATCCATAAAGGTATATCTGCAGGTACAAGTAAAGGTATCAGCATTCCAGAAACTAAAAAGCCTTCATTCACTGGATGTCCGTTGACTTGACAAAAAGCAAATTCAATTCCAAGGCCAGTTAGATAAGATACTGCAATGATTGGAACTACTTTCATAGCGCCATAAATCATATTTTGTAAAAAGGTTGTTGTTTCACTCATGCCTGCAAAATGCAAAGCACCTACGTTCCACATACCAAAGATCAAGGCTGGAACCAAGGCAATAACCACAATGAACATGGTTCGCTTCAAATCCATACCATCTCGTATGTGCGCTCCTCTTTTTGTTGTGTGGTTTGGCACAAACATGAACGTTTCAATTGCATCAAACGTTGAGTGTAAAAAGGAAAGCTTGCCGCCCTTCTCGAAGTTCGGTTTAATTTTATCTAATGTATTTCTTAAAAATTTCATTACTAACGCGCTTTAAATTATCCTTCTTCCGCCATCAAGTCTAACCCGTCACTCAAAATCTTCTGAACGTCGATTTTAGAAGTGCAAACAAATTCACAAAGTGCAAAGTCTTCTTCTATCACCTCGTATATACCTAGGTTCTCCATAGCTTCTAAATCCTGAGCTAATATGGATTTAAGCAATTGCACTGGCATTACATCCATTGGCAATACTTTTTCATATTCGCCCGTCATTACAAAGGCTCTTTCTTCTCCGTGAGGATTTGTATTGGCTACAAAGCTTTTCTTTAAGAATTTAGAGATTGGTAAGGAGTTACTTATCGTAGGTCTCGCATAGGTTGGGATTAACCACCCCATGAATTCGTATTCATCTCCTTCAGGAATGATAGATAACATGTGATCGAAAAATCCTAAGTATCCAGTCGAACCAATATTTGATCCAGTTAACACATTACCACTAATGTATCTCGCATTGTCATTCGAAACATTACCAGTTGTAATCGCTTCCACATTTACACCAACAATGGTGTCGATGTACTGCGGGTTTTTAACATCTGAACCTGCAATAGCAACTTGCTGTGATAAATCTAATTTCCCTGAGGTAAGTAACCTACCCACGAAAACGACATGTTGTGGACTCATGGTCCAAACTACGTCTCCTTTATTGATAGGATCAACATGGTGAATTTGAATACCAACCAAACCAGCGGGGTGACTACCAGTAAATTCGGTAACCTCTACACCTTTGGCTTGTTTAAACATGGCAGCGTTAGACACATTCACATTTAAGTGCACTTTACCCGAAGTTAATATTGCTAAGGCTTCTAGGCCTTTTGCAAAAGCATCACCCTCGTTTGCTAATGTATAATTGTAGTCAACACCCAACGGTGCAGAATCAAAACAAGAGATGTGAATCGCTTTAGGCGTTTCTTCAGGATCAGCAATACTTCCAAATGGTCGTTGTACCATAAATGCCCACAATCCAGAATCTTGTAAAATAGATTTTACATTTTCTGCATTAAGTGAACTAGGCACTTCGAATGATTTGTACTTGATCTCAGAATCTACTAAAACTCTAACTTCTTGAATAGCTCTTCTCTCCCCTCGCACAATCTCAGCAATCTCACCACTCACTGGAGCAGTAAACTTGATGCTGGCGTTTGTTTTATCATAAAATAAAACGTCACCTGCCTTTACTTCCTCACCTGCCTTTACAGCCAGTTTAGGAACAAGGTTTTTAAAATCTGTGGGTTTGATGGCAAATGAGCTTGATATTGTTCTAGGTGCAGTATTTTTTAATGCTACACCAACTAGATTAATGTCCTTGCCTTTTTTGATTTTTATAACTTTACTCATTGCAATAAATGCGTATTGTAAACGGCTGCAAAATTAGTGTTTTGAAGATAGGATAATAATCCTAAAACCATTTTTTAATCACATTTAATACGTTGTTTGCCACAGTAACACAATCACCTTGAAAATACCTGTTCCAACTCGGGCAATTTAGAATGATTCTAGTTGTGTTTTACGGGTCTTTAGATACGCCCAAATTGTTAGAGCAAATGCTGTAACGGCACAGGTCAAAGTAAACATAAATGCCTTTGGAATGTTTGCTGGAACGTTGCCATAGATCTCAGCAGGTATAATCGACCCAGCGATGATTCCAATCTCTAGGAATATGAATAGTGTTGAAATGCCGCGACCAATAAATTGTTGGTTGCCTTTATCAATTGTCCAAGCAAACAGCGTAGGTGAATTAATACCTGTCGAAATTCCAAAAATCGCGCCTGCGATAAAGAAAGTTTGTAAATCCTTGGCATTGATGAGTACAATATTAGCCGTGATTAAAAAAACCAGGCCAACTACTAAAACGATTTCACGCCCAAATTTGTCACTGAGCTTACCACTTAATATACGGACGGTCAATGAAGTGACTGTCACTACTGTAAAAAAGTATCCATTCCGCTCAAGTCCAAACTGCTTGGCATAATCAGGGACTAAGGTCAATAAAGCACCAAAAGTGACTACGCTTAAGGCCATGATCGTTCCTTGTAAGACCACTTTGGGTTCAATAATTTCGACCCATTTCAAGCGCAACATCCTTGCATTAAATCGTGTGGTTTTTGGTAAGGATTCTCGCATAAACATTGCCGGTAAAATCGACACTATGGCAATACAACCAGCCACCAGAAACATGGTTTGATTCCCATATTTAACACCCACTTCGCTACCTAATGCCGGACCAAGACTCATACCAAGATTGCCAGCCATACCGACAATACCCATGGCCTCGCCTCTTTTGTGGATAGGAACCACATCAGAACACATGGCGGTTGTAGCTGTAGGTGTAAATCCAGCTGAAAACCCATGTAGAAACCGCAATGCTAAAAATGATGTAACACCATTCACAAGTGGATATCCAAATGAGACCACAATCGAAATCATAATGCCCATTAACATGATGGGTCTCCGACCGATATGATCTATGAGTTTACCGCTAAATGGTCTTGAGAATAAGGCTGATATCGCGAATGCACCAATGATAAGGCCTTTGTATCGCTCACCTTTTAAGCTTGTGAGAAAGTCGGGTAACTGGGGAATGATTAAGTTAAAGCTAAAGAAAAAGCTAAAAACCACAGCGCACAGAATCCAGAAGTCTTGTGTGAAACCAAAAAATGTTTTATCAGATCTGCGCATAAACAAAAAAGGGCACTTTAAAAAAAGTGCCCTTTATTTTAATCTTCATTAAAGTGAATCAAGTAAGACTCACTTTTTGATATTTTTTTCCGTCCCAATACCCTAAAAAATCCACGTTCTGTTTTGAGTGTTTCATCAATAGTTTTATTTCAGGAATAGTATCACGACTGATTAAAACGTTGTTATTGGTATTGTTCATTGTATTATGAACCTTTACCATTACGTAATATGCTTTTCGTTTTTCTACCGGTTTGGTAGCCGGTCTTCCTTGTTTCTTTTTCTTATCCGCCATAGCCAATCAATGTTGAGTGTATCAACGTTGCAACACATTTTTATTTTTAAAATCCTTGCAAACATATACAAGTTTGCGAAAATTCAAAGTTTATCCTTTTTAATCTGAACATAACATCAATCGTTGTGATAAGGTTCACCGTTCAAAATACTATATCCTCTGTATATCTGTTCTATCAACAACAAACGTACCATTTGGTGTGATAGTGTCATCTTTGACAAAGAAATCATGGTATCCATCCGTTGATAGACAGAGTCATGAAATCCAAAAGCCCCCCCAATAACAAATGCAATGTCAGCGTTACTTCGAGTCCAACTATTTAATTGTTGTGCAAAATCTCGACTTGTAAACGTTTTTCCTTTTTCATCTAACCCGATTAAAAAGGTGTTTGGCTTAACTTCTGCCAGTATTTCATCGGCTTCAAGCTTTTTAAGCTCGTCAGCCGTTTTATATTGTTTCTTTCGAACACTTGGTCGTTCAATCCATTGAACGATTGCGTATTTGCCTAATCTAGTCAGATAGTCTTGAACCGCTTGGACTAAATACGTGTTTTTAGATTTTCCTATATTTAGAACTTTAATGGCCAAGTTTAAATCTTACAAGTTAGACTACTATTTCTTCGTCATTTGTTCCATCAAAGAAATGGTATTCTCCATAGTGATAGTTCGCGTCAGCGGTAACCTTCACCATAATTTTATGTTTTATAAACCACTTCCAAGACTTGCCTACAATACCCTTAGTTAAATAAGCCTCTACAAATGGGTGCGTCACCAACTCAATCTTTTTGGGTTTAGAAAAACTCAAAATCTGATCCAGTTTGTGCTCAATTTCATCCGTTATCAATATAGACGCTTCAACTTTTCCTTCACCTTTACACATCGGGCATGTCTCAGCTGTAGTGATATTGGTTTCAGGTCGAACACGTTGTCTTGTAATTTGAATCAGCCCAAATTTGCTCATTGGCAAAATGGTGTGCTTTGCAGGATCGTTGGCCATAGCCTTTTTCAATTCTGCATATAACGCTTTCTTGTGCGCTGGATTTCGTAGATCAATAAAATCTATAACGATAATCCCACCCATATCTCGAAGACGTAATTGTCGGGCTATTTCTTTGGCGGACTCTATGTTAACGTTTAATGCGTAGTCACCTATGTCGGCGTTTCTATTCTGACGATTCCCACTGTTCACATCAATCACATGCAGTGCTTCTGTATGCTCGATGATTAAATAAGGACCGCCCTGCATAGCAACTGACTTACCGAACGACATCTTTATTTGTTTGTCGATCCCAAATTGTGAGAATATCGGTTCGCTGCCTTTATAAAGCTTTAAAACCTTCCCCAATTCAGGTGATATGGAATCCAAAAACAATTTTAGTTCCCCATGAAACTTGGCGTTATTCGTAACAATAGCTGTGAATTCTTGGCTCAACATATCTCGCAGCACCATATGGCTTCTGCTGTCTTCACCAAGCATTAGTTCACCAGGATTAGCGGATTTAAGATTGGTAATTACCAATGCCCACTTTTCCTGCAATTGCATTAAATCACGGTGTAAGTCTTGAACCGTTTTACCTTCTGCGGCAGTCCTACAAATCAAGCCATAGTTAGCTCCTTTCAGACTTTGCGTGAGATTTTTTAAACGGTTTCGTTCCTCAGCACTTTCAATTTTCTTTGAAACTGTG
>JBLHOC010000063.1:0-16586 GCA_047620825.1 Bacteroidia bacterium
TCTTCACTACTTCTCTAAACTCTCTCGCTTTTTTCTTAAACGTGTCTTTTAAGACTTGAATACCAGGAATAGCAAAATCAATCATCTGCTGATAAACCGCAATGGTCATCGCCGTTGGGAATGTATCGTTACTACTTTGAGATTTATTTACATCGTCATTTGGATGGAGCACTTTATCTGTATCCGTCAATTTACCTCCAGCCAATACATGTGCTCTGTTGGCCACAACTTCGTTCACGTTCATGTTCGACTGTGTCCCAGAACCTGTTTGCCAGATCACCAATGGAAACTGATCATCCAGTTGTCCTTCAATTATCTCGTCACAAACTGCAGCTATAAGATCAGATTTATCTTGGCTTAATACCCCTAATTCAACATTCGTTTGAGCAGCGCATTTTTTCAGCACACCAAATGCACGAATAATTTCTATTGGCATCTTTTGGTTGCCAATTTTAAAATTCTCTAATGATCTTTGAGTTTGAGCACCCCAATACTTATCGGCTTGTACTTTAACCTCTCCTATACTGTCTTTCTCGATTCTGTATTCCATTTTTTTAGCTTAAAATATCGTCACAAAGTTAGCCCGTTGCAGCACACGAAGAAGTGCTGTTGAATAAAAAAACGATGCTTCACTTTAATTATTGTCTCTATAGTTATTGCGTTCTAATGTGACAAAGTGTGCACAATTCTGGAGCGTTTTTCGCTAAGTTTAATAACAATCTGACCGCATTCACGCAAATGATTTTTTTGTGCAATAATATTGCGGCACAATCAATACAACATACAATGAATTTGATAAAAGCATTTGCCTTAATAGCAATCAGCTTATTTGCTGTTTCAACACTTTCTGCTCAAGATCTATCCAAAGCAGAAAAGAAAAAACTTAAAAAAGAATTGAAGCAGTACAAGAAGAATCCAGTGACTTACAAAAAAGCAAAGGAAAAGACTAAACAAGAGTTCGACGAGCGTGACGAGACCATTGTAGAACTTACAAAGCAACTTGACCAGCAGAATATGAGACTTCGTCAGTTACAAGACTCGTTAGATGCTATGGGTAAAAAATACCGGAATATGCTGGCAGCTGGATCAACAAAAATACCAACTGGTACTGTATACGCTGTTCAGATCGGGTATTTTGAGTTACTACAATTAGAGGAGTTTAACAGTCGTGTGCGCACCATTCGTGCTGAAAATCAAGATGGCGGTAAGCGCTACGTGATAGGATATTTCACCAACGTTGAAGATGCCAAAAAATTTGGAGATGAAATAAAGACAATAGGCATCGACGATGCTTTTGTTTCACAGTATGTTGATGGCAAAAGAATCATGTCTTTCGATGCGAATGTTGATTAATGCTTGAAGAAGGTTATTGGATTTTATATATCCATGCAGGCATAGGGTTTTGGTATTTTCTACTTCGTTTAAGAACTGTATATCTCATTAAGAAATACGATCCTCAATCCCACTTTTCATACTTCAATGCTAGCGGTTGGAGATTAAACGAGTTCAAAGGGTTGATGGATCAGACCATTTTTATGGATATTCCTGAGCACCATCGTCATGAATTAAAAGTTGAGTTTACAATCCTTATACTCTTGCGAATCACCTTATTCATTGCATTTCTGGCTTGGGTAGCCTATCTCATTTTGGTGTTTTAACCTACCAAAACCAACAGTAAAATACTTCTGTTTAAATTTTATTTGGACTTAGGCAGTTCTATCGATTACACTATCTTTGTCCAACGAATGAGCACGTTTCCTTTTAGAAAAAATTGGTGGAAATACCTAGGTGCATTGCTGGTCATTTACAGCATCATCGTTGGGACTATGGCCAAAGTTGGGCCAGGCGTTGTTGACGTGTCCCCTACTCATGTTGATGGCAGATATGATTTCGAAATCGAAATTGAAGGCTACAACACCAGTTTCACAAAACTTGAACAAGACAAAGATCAAAAGAATCAGCTAACGGTTTGGATAAAAATTGACAAGACATTTAACCGTAGTGTCCGTGAAAAGATAATTGATGACAATCACATCAGTTGCTTTTTTCGTCCGATTGATTTAATTACAGATAGCACATATTCACGCACTGGCAGTATCGTTATTGAAGACGTGTACCATGGAATTTTCATAGGTCCAGACATGATCAATGTCGATTTTACACCTGACCCAGATAATGGACTTGGCCAGCTCGTAAGCATTGGAGAACCACCGCGCAAAAAGCAATTATCGTACTTTAGTTTCCCCTATCGATATATATTAAACGAGACAATTCGAAACTTAAACTTTCATGTTCCTATGTGGTTTGCGATGATAGCCATGTTGTTCATGTCATTTGGATATTCTATTAGGTTTTTAAATACGAAAAAACCGGAGCACGATTATTGGGCGAATGGCTATGCAAAAGTTGGTCTGCTTTTCGGATTGATGGGAATTGCAACAGGTATGTTCTGGGCTAATTTCACTTGGGGGACACCCTGGACAAACGACCCTAAACTAAATGGTGCTGCAGTCGCTGTGCTCATGTACATCGCCTATCAGATTTTACGTAGTTCCATTGAAGACGACAGTTTAGTTGGTAGAATTTCTGCCATCTACAATATCTTCTCCTTCCCGATATTCATTGTATTGATTATTGTTTTACCTCGAATGGCTGATTTTTCATTGCACCCAGGTGCTGGTGACAGTGTTGGTTTTAACACATATGATTTAGACAGTAATTTAAGAAAGGTGTTTTATCCTGCTGTGATGGGATGGATACTAGTTGCAGGATGGATATCACAGGTCACCGTGCGAATAGACAAACTCACTAAACAATTCGAAGAATGGTATTCTTAAGAAGATTTACATTATTACTGGGCCTCCTTTCAGCAAACCTGATGGTTTTTGCGCAGGATGCCGATAAAGATGGCGTGAATGATGCTATCGACAAACAGCAGGACACACCAGAAGGCTGCGAAGTAGATAGCTTCGGCGTGGCATTAGATGGAGATATGGATGGTGTGCCGAACTGTAAAGACAAGGAACTAGATACACGGGAGGGGGCTATTGTTGATGCCCATGGTGTTGAGAAGGAAGCAGATTTCTTTTTCCGATCTGGTAAGTATTATGTTGTTGCTGCCGTTTTGGTCATCCTATTTCTATTTCTATTTGTTTATTTAAAAAGAATGGACAAAAGAGTTAAAAAATTAGAACGTAGAGCGTGAAAAGTAAACACATTGTAGTCTTAGTCATTATAGCTGTTGGAATTGCAGCTATCTTAGGTACGTATGGCGATGCCAGTACAACGGTTTCATTTAGTGAAGCCGCTGAAAATCCAGATAAGAGTTTTCATGTTAAAACATCTTTAGTCAAAGAAAAAGGTGTTGAATATGATGCTGAAGTTGATCCTGAAAAATTCGTTTTTTACGGTAAAGATGACGAAGGCGAAATTCGGAGAGTGATCTGTCTAAAGGAAAAACCTTTTGACTTTGAACGGGCCGAAGAAATTAAACTCATTGGGCATGCAAAAGGGAAGGACGAGTTCATCGCCACAGATTTCCAGACCAAGTGTCCAAGTAAATACGAAAACGAAATTCAAGACATATAATTCTGTTTCATGGAAACGATTACGTTTAATGGAGAACATCTAATCCCAGGTAATCTAGGACACTTTTTTGTTGTCTTGGCATTTATTACCGCCATTTTCGGTGCTTTGGCTTTTGCCATGCACGTTAAAACTCAGGATGAAGGTCACAAGCGCATTGCTCGGGTCACCTTTTTCATACACTTTGTGAGTGTCCTAGGCATTATAGCCTCACTCTTCTTTATCATCTACAACCATTATTTTGAATACCAATATGCTTGGCAGCATTCATCACTTGAACTACCAACGCATTATATGATCAGTTGTTTCTGGGAAGGTCAAGAAGGTAGTTTCTTACTTTGGCTTTTTTGGGAGGCAGTATTAGGCCTTGTATTGGTGCTTAAACCAAGTCAGTGGCAAAGTCCAGTGTTGGCCGTTATTCTGTTATCACAAGCGGTTTTAAGCTCTATGCTTATTGGAATTGACATTTCTTTCTTAGGTGATTTCAAGTTTGGAAGCAGTCCTTTTATGCTGCTTCGAGAAGTGGACCCTTCGGTACTTGAATTGCCGGTGCTCGCTATGCAAGGCATCGCGAAGGCCGATTATATGCAGGTCATTGTCAACGGAACAGGTCTTAACCCGTTACTTCAAAATTATTGGATGGTCATTCACCCTCCAACATTGTTCTTTGGGTTTGCAACGACAATTATACCTTTTGCATTTGCTATTGCAGGACTTTGGACAAGAGAATATAAAGCATGGATGAAACCAGCTTTACCGTGGGCCCTCATCTCGATTATGGTGCTGGGTGCTGGTATAATAATGGGTGGTGTTTGGGCATACGAATCTTTAAGCTTTGGTGGTTATTGGGCTTGGGATCCTGTCGAAAACGCATCGCTCATACCTTGGGTGGTTCTTATTGCCGGGGTTCACGTTATGCTGATAAACCGCATCACTGGTTCATCGCTCATACTCTCTTACTTGTTAGTACTCGGCACATTTATATTGGTCTTGTATGCCACATTCTTAACACGGAGTGGTGTCCTTGGAGACTCATCAGTCCATTCGTTTACAGACCTAGGTTTGTCTGCGCAGTTATTGGTATTTCTGCTGATGTTCGTCCTTTTACCCGTTGTGGTTTCCTTTAAAGAAAGTAAATCAAGGTGGTTATACTTCGGATTAATGATGGTCATATTTGCCATAAATGTACTGGTTGGGAAGTTCATCGTTTGGTTAAATATTCTTTTCTTTATTGGATCGTTTGTTGCATTTATTCAAAATTTCAACAGGCATTTACCTTTAAATAAAAAAGAAGAAAGCACATACAGTCGTGAGTTTTGGATGTTTGTTGGATCGTTGGTGCTTTTACTTTCAGCAGTCCAGATACTAAGTACCACGAGCATACCTGTCTTTAATAAAATCACTTCTGCGCTAGCGTTCATTTTCGAACCTTTACACAAACTAACGGGAGCAGACGTTTTTGACAAAATGGCGAGAGGCGTTATAGACAAGCCAATCCCTGAGATTGAGCATTATAACAAATGGCAATTACCGATAGCTGTTATCATTGCACTGCTCACTGGCCTTACTCAATTCTTCTCTTATAAAAAAACGAGCAAACGTCATATTGGTCGCAACTTGTTAATCATTTTGATTACGTCGTTGGTTATTACGGCTTTGCTCATGCCACTATTCGGAATATACTTTTCAGGCGGTTTCATGCTGGTCTTGTTTCTGTTTGCTAGCACGTTTGCAATCGTTGGAAATTGTTGGTTCATATTCAAAGCATTAAAGTTTAAATGGAAGCTTTCCGGAGCTTCTTTGTCTCATATAGGTTTTGGTTTGATGATGATTGGGGTATTGGTTAGCTCTGCTAAAAAACACGTCATCTCACAAAACAATTTGTATACGTACAGCGATGAATTCAGCGAAAAAGACAATCGTGAAAACATCCTGTTGTATCAGAACATACCATTTAAAATGTCACAGTATGTGGTAACATACCGAGGCGATACGACAATTGGTCCAAACACCTATTACGAAGTACATTATTACGATACCATCCGAAATAGTGAGTTTTCGCTGTATCCAAATGCACAGTTTAGTGAGCAAGGGTTAATGCCAAATCCCGATACACGTCATTACTTAACACGTGACATATATACACATGTGTCGCTTGTACCGAAAGCAGGACAAGGTGAATGGGAAGCAGACGGAAAGCACACCATGAACATTGGTGACACAATGATTGTAAACAAGTCATTTGTGATTTTAGAAGCTATTGATAGGACTTTGGGAGATACCATTAGTCAACAACTGGCTGGACATGACCTCCATATCGCTCGTATCAAGGTGATTAAAGGTGACAGTACAGTCATCGCACGACCTGTATTTGGCGTGAAAGATGGCGAGAGTTATTATAACATATTCTCCGTTGCTGAATATGCCAAGATAAGGTTCAACTACTTCCCTAAAGAAGAAAATGGCAAACTCGTGCATGAGTTGGAAACAGACATCCAACCACAACGTTACATTGTCATGAAGGCCATTGCCTTCCCTTATATTAATCTGTTATGGACTGGAACTGTTATTATGTTACTCGGTTTCTTTATGGCCATTAGACGAAGACTGAAAGAGATCAAAAAATGAAACTGAAGATCGGGTTTATAGGTTCGGGAAATGTCGCTTGGCATTTTGCTCGTGCCTTAAATGCTGCCGGTCATTCTATCATTCAGGTCATCAGTCGTGAAAAGAATCACGCAAAAGCTTTAGCAGACGTTTATGACTGTGTTTATTCCACCGACGTTAAGAAACTGTCTCCCGATGTTGAACTGTGTATTGTTTGCGTCTCAGACGACCAGCTAACTACTGTCGCGAAACAAATCCCTTCGTCCGACAACATTGTGGTTCATACTTGTGGATCTCATAGCATAAACATCTTAGAGACTACTGGAGAGAATCATGGTGTGTTTTATCCGCTTCAAAGTTTTTCAAAAGATCGGCAGGTAGACATTAACTCGGTTCCGTTTTTACTTGAAGCATCGAACCCCGAAACCCTGATTGTCTTACATACTATTGCTTCTTCATTATCCCATTACGTTTTAACCTCAGATTCTGAGGCTAGACTCAAATATCACTTATCTGCTGTATTGGTGAACAATTTTGTCAATCACCTTTATGTCGAAGCAGAGACATACCTTATTGACAACCAACTGGATTTCAATGTGTTGAAGCCAATTATTAAGGAAACGGCGATGAAAATTCAAAACTTATCTCCAGTAGAAGCTCAAACAGGTCCAGCGAAAAGAGGTGACGATGAAACCATAAAGCAGCATTTAAAGCTTTTAGAAGATTCAAAAAACCTTAAGGCATTATACAAAACGTTGTCAGACGTCATCGAAAAAACGCAGTAGATAGACTTAATCTGTTTAAATATTTATACAGTAAAGCCCAATATTTTAAGCAAAATCTGGACTTCTAATATGGCTCAGGCCCTTGAAACTGATTTGGAACGTAAGTTGTCATTTACGAACGGCCTATCCCTATCGCTATGAAGTTTGTGATTCTAACTTTTTTAAATGTTACCGTTTTATTTGAGTTTAGCTCCGCTCAGGTGATCGACCGAATCAAAGATGCATCAGACGACCACTCCTCACAATCAAGTACAAGTTCTTCTACCTATGAAGATGCTGAAGTTGAAGTTGAAACATACTATGATCAGCCCTCGAATGATGACTATAATTCTAACTATTCAACACCATTGTATTACAATGAAGACCAAGAATATTGGTCAGAACGTAAACGTAACGACTCCACATATAAATATTCCGCACTCAACTTGCTCTATCGTCAAACGACCAGTAGTGGTCAAGTGTCTATCTTGGTGCCAGAGCTCCAATTTAAACTAGGTGGCTATTATGGTTCTATTAGAAGTAACACCTTGGTTGAGGAAGGTGCAAAAGATGAAGACTCATATCAAACGATCGACATTCAAGTTATCGGGTTTCAGTCTAATCCTTGGGCACCACTTGCCATGAATTTAAGCTTTGGAGTGATGACTGAATTGTATTCCTCAAATACGTATCCCGAGTTTGTAGCTGGCTTACGGTTGAAACCAACTCCAGCTTTTGCCATCGTTTGGGAAGGAAGAATTGCAAGAGATCAAGGCATATGTGTCCGTAGTGAGGGAACACTATCGGTACAAGTACTTATACTGAGAAAGCCCGGATTTCAAATATCTACAGACATGTTTATCACCTCTTCAACGTATTATGAAGAGGTAAATGTTCAAGGTTTTGGGTTTGGTTTAGGACTTAGATTTTAAGCCTCTTTATTCACTTGGGTTAGTCACATAATCCATTTTACAAACTGGGCAATTCCCCGTTGTATCGGACCCGCTTCCTTCACAATGCATTGGGCATATGTACTTTGAAGTATATGCTGGACCTGTGTGACTATTCCCGCCTTGATTTAAATGTTCATGATCCGTACGTGCTTTTTTAGCGTGTTTACTTTCTCCACAAGCAGCGAACAACAAAGCCATACCGGCTATTAAAAATATCAGTCTAAGTTTCATAGCACGAATTTAAATCCCTAAACTAAACAATTAAAATATTTCTCGTTGAAAGCCAGCGATATACCTCGAATTGCAGAAAATGACAAGGATGGGGGCGATTTCTTTCGTATGTTTACGTTATGGAAAAAAAGACGGAAAAACCAGTAGAAGCAGTAGCATCAAGTATGAGTACGTCGGTTAATTACGATTACTTTACGATTTGCCATTCCTTTGTTAGCCAGATTAAAAAGTTTAATGAATTGAGAAAACTCAAAGCCATTAAGCCTATATAATTAGACATATTACATGAACTTGATAACCAAGCTAGGTCTTCTCCTTTGTTTTACAACGCTGTCATTTTTTAGCCAAGCACAAGGTGTAGAAGTCAACCCATCTTTACAATGGAAGTTTGTCATTAGTCAAGATCTTACTTTCCAATCTGGAAATTTTGTTATTTACGAATTCCCCGCAGAAAAAAACTTTGATTACATTTTTAACATAACGCACAATCAGGACAGCCTTCATGCAGTAATCATGATATATGACATGCAAGATGCACCCCTAGGCAAAATGATATTGGATAACAATCAGCTTTCTATTGACTTGCCTTTTGATGTAAGTCAGTCTGGCACATACAAGGTGGTGTTAGGCCTAACTGACCCCAAAGGATCCAAAGGAACACCCATAGAATCTACGCTTACGTTATTAAAACGACCAAGCATATAAAAATCTCAATAAGTCGTTTACCATTTATATCTCTCCGGTATATACCGTCGAAATATAAATGATATGAAACACATTGCACTTTTTTTAACCCTATTCTCAACTAGTTTTTTTGTCGTACAAGCAGAAGACAGTGAAAAGAAAGTTAAATCTAAAATAACCAACGTCACTGTTTTTATGCAGGGCGCCCAAATAAATAGAACTGGCTCAACGACCATTCCTAAAGGAACTTCGACAATCATCTTTGAAGGTGTTTCGCCTTATATCAATCAACAAAGCATTAAAGCTTCAGGGAAAGGCAAATTCACCATACTTGACGTTCAATATCGTTATGTATACCCAGAACCGGTGGAACAGAACACGAAGGCTTTAAATACTATTGACAAAAAAATTCTAAAAGTACAAGACTCAATTAACCAACAAAGTTATTATCTCGCTAACATTCGTGCTAAGAAAAGCGCCATCGAGACAGAACGTAATCTTTTATTGCATCACCCGTTGATGAAGGGGAAAGCTAAGCCAGATTCTCTAGATTTATTAATCGGTACGATGAACTTCATTGAAAAAAAATTGGTAGATCTGGCGGATAGGTTTTTAAAAATCAGCCTTAAAGAGGCAAAAATGGTAAAAGCACAAAATGCCATGAGCCAAAACATATATGAATTGAGGTTGTTCAAATCAAACCTACCTCACCCCCCGCCAAATCAACCTAGACATCAAGTGTTAGTAGCGGTTACCGCGAATGTCAATACATCAGGTCATATAGACATTTCATATAAAGTTAATCAAGCCGGATGGTCGCCATGGTATGATATTACAGCTAAAGATGCGGGTGACGATATAGAATTGGTATACAAAGCGGCAGTGTATCAAAACACAGGGGTAGATTGGAAAA
Source organism: Bacteroidia bacterium (assembly GCA_047620825.1). Lineage (GTDB taxonomy): Bacteria > Bacteroidota > Bacteroidia > NS11-12g > UBA9320 > UBA987. The sequence goes on from JBLHOC010000063.1 coordinate 9,738, forward strand.
ATGTGCGTCTCAGAATTTCAAATGCAAATCCCAATAGAAGCAATATCAAACCCACCTTACCGCGTTGGTACGTTGACTATTTCCGACACGTTAAAAGAGAAGCAAAAAAAGCTGTACGATATTTTAAGGCGAAAGATGCAAATATGGACGACGATATGGAGATGGTACAAACGACAGAAGAAACCGCAGATAAGGCTTTGCCCACGGCAGGTATGGCACATGATTACAGCCAAAAAATGCAAAATTTCTCTAGTGTCGAGTTTGACATTGATTTACCCTATTACATTAAGTCCGATGCCAAGACACATTTCGTTACCGTGCAGAAGCATAACTTGAAAGCACAGTTCCAACATTATTTGGTTCCTAAGCTTGACAAAGATGCTTTTGTAATGGCCCGAATCGTAGACTGGGAGAATTTGGACCTACTGGTGGGTAATGCCAATATATATTTTGGGAACACCTTTGTTGGCCGGACAGTCATAGACCCATCCATCGTATCGGATACATTAGAGGTTTCAATGGGCAGATTTAGATCACTTGCTGTCAAACGAACGAAATTAAAATCTGATACTAAGAAGCAAATTATTGGGTCGCACAAACTATATACCGCAACGTATAGAATTGAATTACGAAACAACAGTGCGAATACCATTAACCTTACGTTAGAAGACCAGATCCCTCTAACGAACAATCAGAACATTGAAATAGAACTTGTCAAAACAGACGGAGGAACTCTAAATAAATTTACAGGATTGATTTCCTGGGATTTAAAATTAGACCCACACAAGAAGAAAGTCATCACGTTCACATACACCGTAAAATATCCTAAAGAGGAAAATATTACCGGATTGTAGACAAAGAGGCCTTATGAAAATGGGGCCTTTTTTGTAACTAATACGCCAATAAACCGTATAAACAGTATGAACTTCGCCAATTCCAGCATGATAATTAAGGAGAACAAAAAGTTAATCCGAAATCGTACGAGGTTTGCACAGACTAAGTATCAAGCGGAAAACATTCAAGGCAAGGTCAACCTGTTGTATCCGAAAAAAGTGCCTGAAGACTTGCTTCGGGTTCAGAAAGAAATTCGGAACGAAATTGAATATGACAAACGACGGAGAATCAAGGTATACATTGTGAGCGTTTTGGCAGGTTCATATGTATTTATCAAATATTTAATATATCATAATTTTTTCTAGGTCGGTATATGGGAATGAACGGATCATATTATAAGGCGCATGTTGAGAATATGAAACTCCGCAAAAATAAGGACAGATATAAACGTTTGAAAGACAACGTGTATGATCGCATAGAACAAAAGATTTCTCTCTCCTACACTGAACCATCTGAAGCTGAACTAAAGCAAATTCGTAACCATATTTTTGATGACATACGACAAGAACAAACGAGACGTAAGAAGTTAATGCTTGTTGCTTTGGCTTGTGGACTGGTTACAGCCATATGTGTGATTTATTTTTTTCAATCTCGTGTGTTTTGACCCAACCTTGCTAACAGATCAAACGTCAATACTATAAATGAGAAGGTGGCTGATATGCTTGATTTTTTTTAGTTGTTGCTTAGCTGCATCAAGTCAGGTCAACCTGTACCGAGGGTATGTATATAACCGTAGCGATGTCACAAAACTAGCTAAGCAAATAACTCACAATGCGACTACGGACAGCCAGAAGGTCGCCAACATTCATTTTTGGATTACCCACCACATAAAATACGATGCAAAACGTTTTGTACGTTGGAACACCAATAATCAAGAAACCAAAGACGTATTAAGAAGACGCAAAACGCTCTGTTCTGGCTATTCTAATCTATTTCAAGACCTATGTGTAAACAGCGGTGTAAATGCGATTGTAATCAATGGTTACACCAAAAACGCATTTGTAGACGTATGCGACACAGCATACTTGCCTGATCATGCCTGGAATAAGGTTAACGTTGATGGTCGTTGGCATAATATTGACAACACTTGGGATGCTGGGTATGTAGAATATTACAAAACATCATTCACGCGTCGGATTGTTTCGCGTCTGACCTTTAGGCTCGTCAAACCGATTATATATAAACCACATTTCATTAAGAATCCCCAAAACCGATATTTTTTAGTTGGGGAGAATAATTTCGCCGTTGATCACTTTCCAGAAAACAGCCAGCTGGTTGCCTTCAATACTAATTTTTCGAGTAATGATTTTGATAGGGACAGCGCTTTTTACTTTTATAACAACGTCTTGCAAAAACAGCAGAGCGTCAGAACAAACACCTATTATTCTACTTATTCAGGTTTAGATGCCATTGAACAAGACAAAAATGATGGCAAAAACGCACAACTTCTGAATAACAAAAACTACTTCGGATTGGCAAGATTCCACTATCACGAACTATTTGAAAAATGGGAGAAGTACGTCGACGATCCTAAGGAAATGCGGTTGGATAGCAACTACCTGAAAGGGATAATCGTCATGTCTGATTCAGTGCTAAATAACACCTCAAAAAACGACAGCCTGATTTGGGAAATGTACAAAGACTTGTCGACGAAATATCGTAAAAAGGAAAAGATCCATCGAACCTATAATAGCACCTATGTAAGGTACCTAAAACGAAAACACAATCATCAACGTATACAAATCAATAAAATAGACAACAAGAAGAGTCGTTCTAAATCTCGTGCAAGATCAAGTGACAATTGGTACTCCCGACTGTTATGGCGACATTTTTATCGGCCAGGGAAATGGCCGATACACCCGAATCAAAGTAAAGCTGATTCACTGGCTTTGGTCTTCAGATTATTTAACGATAGCCTTATTGAAAATCAGAAACAAATCACAGCAATCAACCTAGTCCTTCAAAAGCAAATGGACAGCATATGTAGAGCAATATCGAATCAAGCCAGTTACATCTCCAGTGTAGGTGGTCATTTTTATGGATTAGCCTTGACAAGAATGGCAGTGGTTGACGACTACGATTTACCCATCCATCAGCAAAAGCAGCATTTTATTGACTACGTGACAAGTGATTCAACCATTAGACTGGAAGAAGCATATCAAGATACATATACGTTAATGGATTCTATGTACCGTTTAGGGCGTAACCAATATCGATATATGCGCCGCCAAAAAAGTGTCTTAAAAAGAGTTAACAGAAGCACAGGTTGGAAGACTTTGTATTATGCCTTAAACGATGAATTTCGCAAAAACCTAAGCAATGCGAAACAAGTGGAGTCGGACGTTCAAAAAGACATTAAGCTCCAGTTAAAACATCTAAAAAAAGCAACCAAGGGCGCTGCCCCTGTGTCTATACCTTTGGATTATTGCGAATTCGAAAAGGCCGTTGTTATTCCACTCTCGATAATTCAAAACAAACACCGAAAGCACTCCAAAGACAATAAACAATTGGAGAAATTTGCCAAGCGATGTCGTGTCAAAGCAAATGCTAGATTAGAAATTTTAAGAATGTTGGAATTAGAGAAAAAGGAGATCGCAAACGAGTAATTAACACTATGCTCCGCATAGCTCTCCAGTGTAAATATGATTGCTGTATTCATGTGTAAATAAATGACGCACGAACACATAGCATTGTATATTGGCTGAGGCTAATAAATGGCCTACATTTGAAAAGAGCTGTACGAAGCATTATTGTTCGGTTCATCTTTACTCAAACATGAATTATAAAACTGTAGGCAATCTTTATTTTCTCTCTAAAGTTGCAGTAATTCTTGTTGTTTTTATTTAAAAAATGAATTTCCTGAAAGAATAAAATGATCAAAATATCTTTTAAAAATCCATATTTGGTCGTCGTATTTGCGCTCATCGTCGCTTTGTTGGCAGGTGTTCTTGTACCAAGAATGGCTGTTGACATCCTACCTCAGTTCAAAAAATCTGCCATGCAGATTATCACATTGTATCCAGGAATGCCAGCTGAAGTGGTAGAAAAGGATATCACGAGTAGAATGGAACGATGGACTGGACAATCTCCAGGCATTGAAAAGCAATTGTCTAAAAGCATTATGGGTGTGAGTGTCGTGACCAACTTTTATGGTGAAGACATTGACCCAGCTGAAGCCATGGCCAATTCGTCTTCTTATGCGGTAAGTGATATGTATTACCAACCTCCGGGCACCATGCCACCGATGATTCAGCCATTTGACCCAACAGCGTCAAAACCGATCATGCTGTTGACCGTAAGTAGTGATGAAAAAAGTGGTAAAGAACTGTATGATGTAGCCTACCTCAACCTACGCCAAATGTTAAGTGGGGTTAAAGGTATTGTTGCTCCTGCTGCATATGGTGGTTCACTGAGAATGATTTACGTCTATGTGGACCCAGACAAGATGGAAGCCCTAGGCATTTCTCAAACTCAGGTTACAGAGGCCATTCAAAAAAACACAACAATGATTCCGTCTGGTGTAGCCAATATTGGAAATATCAATTACGGCGTTGATGCAAAAGGTTTAATTATCGATGTAAAAGACTTTGACGACATCGTCATTACCCATAAAAACGGTAATCCTATTTTTATTCGAGATATCGGCCAAACCAAAGATGCCAGTGCAATCCAAACAAATATTGCTCGTGTAGACGGAAAGGAACAAGTCTACCTACCTATTTTTAAGCGACCTGGAGCAAACACAATCGCTTCTGTAGAGGCGGTTAAAAATGCCTTGCCAAATTTAAAAGCCCGCATGCCGTCTGATGTGAACTTGAATGTCATTTTCGATCAGTCGTCCTATGTACGAAATTCCATTTCAGGATTACAAAACGCTGGACTGGGTGGTTTGATTTTAGTGGTGATTGTTCTAATCCTTTTTCTTGGGAACTTTAGATCCTCATTAATCGTTGCCATTAGTTTACCGCTGTCCATTTTGTTTGCCTTTGTGGTGCTTTACCTCACAGGGCAGGCCATCAACAGTATTACACTTGGAGGTATTGCGTTAGTACTCGGCTTACTGGTTGACAATTCCATTGTGGTCTTGGAAAATATTGATAGACATCTCAAACTAGGCAAATCGTCTTTCGACGCAGCGAAGGACGCCACATTAGAGGTTGCAAACCCCGTTTTGGCTTCGACATTGGTTATCGTCATAGTGTTTTTCCCTGTTCTTTTCTTAACGGGGATAACCAAGTTCTTATTCTCTCCATTGGCCATTACTGTGGCAGGAGCTATGATTGGGTCATACATTTTCGCCATGACGCTAATACCAATTATGGCGGCGTATTTCTTCAAGAATCATTTACCAAACTCAAGCGATAAACCAGAAAAGAAAGCACTTGGGTTTTTCCAACGGTTTATCCATAAAATCGGACTGCAATATCAAAAAAGTTTAACAAGCGTTTTAAAACATAGATGGCCTGTATTGGTTGGTTCCCTTGTAATTTTGGGCTCTGCCTTATTCTTGCTTAAGAATACTGGATATGAGTTATTTCCACAATCCGATGTTGGACAAATGGAAATTCAAGTTAGAATGCAGTCGGGCACGACGTTGCAGACTACCAATGAAACAATCGCATCGATGGAGCAAACCATCAGAGATGAAACAAAGAACGACTTGGAGCAGCTGGTTGGGAATGTTGGTGTGTTTTATGACTTACCCGCCGCCTATACCCCAAACTCCGGAACTCAAGATGCGTTTATCGGCGTACAATTAAAAGAGAGTCATAAAACCAGTACGTTCGATTATGCCTCGCGACTTCGAACCATATTTCATGAAAAATATCCTGGTGTCGAAGTGAGTTTCAACACTGGTGGCATGATAACAGCCGCATTAAATGAGGGCAAACCAGCACCAATAGACGTTCATATAAAAGGAAACGATCTGAAAGTTTTACGTGGTCTGGCAGAACAAATTCGTGACACCATATCAAGCCTTGCTGCCACAAGAGACGTTCGCGTTTTACAACGGATTGATCAACCATCCAAAAACATTGATATAGACAGAATTAAAGCAGCCGAATTAGGCATCGAACCTGTGGAAGCCATAAAGAACATGGTCTCTGCACTTAATTCTTCTGTCACTTACGACAAAGCTTTTTGGATAAATGAAAAAAACGGTAATCACTATTATGTTGGTGTTACTTATCCTGAAAGTGAAATCAATAGTCGTTTCGTTTTAGACAATGTCGGGGTTAACAGTGCTATTTCTGGCAAAACAATTCCATTTCGTACGTTCTCTAAAATTACCGATGGCACGAATCCCGTTGAAATCAATCATCATAATCTGACAAGAACATTCAATGTGTATGCAAACGTTGAAGGCATGGATGTCGGTCGAGTTTCAGATGAGATACAAAGCATTATTAATGAGATGGAACTCCCAGCGGGATATGAAGTTGGCTTTAAAGGTGAGGTCGCCATCATAAAAGAATCGTTCGGTGGACTGGGCCTAGGTTTGGCATTGGCAGTCATATTGGCCTTCTTAATTATCACCCCACTCTTTAGATCATTTAGAAAACCATTAATCATCATTCTTGCCTTCCCATTTGGTTTGATTGGTGTTGGATATATTATGTGGGCGACCGGTACATATCTAAACATTCAATCTATCATGGGAATCATTATGATGGTTGGCATATCCGTTTCGTACGGCAACATTTTGGTGGATAGAATTAATGCGCTGATGATTGACGGTAAACAAAAAATGGAAGCCATTATCGAAGGCTCAAGTGATCGCTTTAGGCCTGTGTTGATGACAGCGTCTACCACTATTTTGGGTTTACTTCCAACAGCAATGGCAACAAGTCCCGGCTCTGAAGCCAACGTTCCACTTGCAATCGTTGTGATCGGCGGAACATTTATGGCCATGTTTATTACACTCTATATAATCCCTATTTTTTACTCAATGAT
>JBLHOC010000064.1:0-16545 GCA_047620825.1 Bacteroidia bacterium
AATCGCGAAGTATTCTCTAAACGTGTTAGGGCTGGAAAAAGAACATATTTCTTTGATGTTAAAACAACGAAAGGCAATGATTACTACATCACCATTACCGAAAGCAAAAAAAGCTTTGAAGATGGGAGTTTCGTTAAGCACAAAATTTTTCTTTACAAAGAGGACTTTAACAAATTCATGGACGCTTTCACTGAAACCGTTAACCATGTAAAATCTGAATTGATGCCAGAATACGATTACGAGGAATTTCAGCGAGATCGTGGTGACAAAAACGAAAAATAATTCAGTTTATCAATTTTTAACATTTTATCTGTGAGTAAATATTACCTCATTTTCGGCGGCATCGCTGGCGTTGCATCTGCATTTTTAGAATATCTGCTTTATGGCGGTTATCTGGGTTTTGACAAAATGGGTGGCGTTCTGTTCGGAAAAATCTTAGCCTTAATTGGTTGCATCGTGTTTGCTGTAGTCCTCATAAAAAAACTTACTGGAAGTATCAGTTTTCTAAGAACCTCCTTTAGTGGATTGATGATAGCACTTGTGTGTTCTGCATTTTCGGGAATAGGTTATTCCTACATGCATTACCCTGATGGTTCTTTTTTCGATGAAGCGAAAACATATGCCTTTGATGTTTGGGAAAAGTCAAATGCCGATAAACCAGAAGAGATGGCAAGAAAAGATGAAGCTCGAGAACAAATAAATAGCAAGTTTTCACTAAAATATCACACCATGCTAGAACTTGGTATGTTCATGGTTATTGGCATTGTATTTACAGCATTTTTCGCCGGTTTTATAGCCGATAAAAAAAGTCTAGCAGGTTGACATGACAGAAATTAACAGTGACGAATTAAAAATTGATAGAAATCCAGAAGCGGTATATGCCTTTCTGAATGACTTGAGAAACTATGAGAATTTGATGCCTACTAACGATGTTAGTGATTTTACGGCTACAGTAGATAAGGCTGAACTAAGTCTAAAGGGACTAGGGCAATTCAGCATTTCTGTTACTGAAAGTACCCCTAACAGTCTCATTCGCTTAAAACCCAAAGGTAAATTGCCATTTTCATTTGACATAGAGTGGCATATATCTGGCGCCGGTGATTCCACAACCGTCGTTGGTAAAATAAATGCTGAATTGAACATGTTTATGAAAATGATGGCTGAGCCAAAACTGCGCAATTTCGTTGACCAGCAAGCACACAAACTGAAGGCATATTTAGAACGAGAAGTCGTTTAAGCATTATGCGATTGGCACTCCGATACCTCTGGGCCTTTTATTTCTTTTTCTGGTTCTTGGGCCCATTTCTGCTGCTATATCCAGTATTTTATGTGCTGCTTAAAAATCCCAAACATCATGCTAAGGCACACAAATTGAGAGCATTATGGGGTCGCACAATTATGTTCTTTTGTGGTTTGTTCCCTCGAACAACATACGAAGAACCGTTAGATAAAAAAGAACAGTACATCTTTGTTGCGAATCATTTTAGTTACATGGACATTCTCAGTTTAAATGTACAGGTCAAGTTTTTCTTTAGATTTTTAGCGAAGAAAGAACTCGCAAAAATTCCTCTATTTGGCATCTTTTTTCGTACCATAGACATTGCCGTAAATCGAAATAGCGTACGCGATTCTGTGACCGCATTACAACTGGCTGAAAAAGCACTCTTAAATGGTGACAGTCTTGGTATTTTCCCCGAAGGTGGTATCGCCAACCAAGTTCCTAAAATGATCAAATTCAAAACAGGTGCTTTTAGATTAGCCATAGAACATAATATCAAGATCGTTCCAATTACACTAGCTGACAATTGGAAAAGGCTTCCCCAGGGTGGATTTCATAGTGGCGGGACACCTGGCAAAATGCGGGTTGTTGTTCACAAACCAATAGACACAAGCAATATAGACATGTCGCAACTTGGAGAACTCATGTCAAATACACACCAGATTATTCAAAAACGTTTTGATAGTCTTAACTTTGCGCCATAATAATGAAGATTACAGATAAAAAAATAGACGAGTTGTCACATTTAGCTAAGTTAAATTTTGACACCAACGTAAAGGAACAAATCAAAGCAGATTTGGAACATATCCTAGATTTCTGTAACAAGTTAAATGAGTTGGACACGGAAGGTGTTGAGCCTTTGATTTATATGTCAGACCGCAAGACTCATTTAAGAGACGATGTTGTTCAGACTTCATTAGACAAGAAAGATGCGCTAAAAAATGCGCCTGACGCAGATTCGGATTACTTTAGAGTACCGAAGGTGATTAAAAAGTAACGTGAAAGTTTATACCAAAAAAGGCGATTTAGGCAAAACATCCATCTTGGGTCAACAAAATGTAGACAAAGATGATTTGCGCATTCAAGCATACGGCACTGTAGACGAATTGAATAGTTTTATTGGCCATATAAGCTGCCAAACGTTAGACCATGAATTATTCAGTCAACTTCGAAAGATTCAAAACACTCTCTTTTGTGTTGGATCAGAACTTGCCTCAACACCCGAAGTATTTAAAAAACTTAAACTACAAGCGGTGGACCTAAGTGAAATCACCGATCTCGAGAATTGGATTGATGACCAAACTAAGCTATTACCTGAACTTAAGTCTTTTGTATTACCCGGAGGATCACTGGCCAACACAAGTGCACATATAGCACGAACTGTTTGTAGAAGGGCTGAAAGATTATGTGTAACGTTAGACAAACAAGTAGACTTACGTCCTGAAATCATTACTTATTTAAACAGACTTTCAGACTACCTGTTTACGCTAGCTAGAAGCCTAACACGTTTAACCGGGACAGAAGAAGTTGAATGGAAACCTAAAAAGGTTTAGTTTCTTATTTATTCTTTAGAAACTGTTCCTCAAGTCTTTTTTGTTCGGCTTTTTTACGATTAATTTCTGCTTGACGACCTTGTTGTTGCTGATAAGCCTGTTGTTGACCCATAGCTGCTTTTTGCTGCTGAAATTGCTGTAATCGTTGAACCATGAGTCTTGCGGCTTCATAATCCGGTGTGATTTTTAGCGCTTGCTCCAAACACTGAGCACCAAGCTTCTCTTGACCTTCGTTAAAATAGTAATTCGCTTTTAACATATTAGCTCCAGCCTTAACGTCAATCATTTGAACCCCTCCATCGCTGGTTGGGCTTTCAATTAAAGTAACACTTTCAGAAGCAATTACTTCTTCCAGCTTTTTCATGGATGCTTGGTACGTTCCTTGCATCATACCCACCTGAGCAAGTTTAAGCAGGTAACGCGTTCCTTTAAACTCCTCGTGTAAAATTTTATAGTTACGATATGCCTTTATAAGATTTGGTGGATCTCCTTTATACTCTTGTGCCGTAGCAATTAACTCTAGCAGTTTGTAGTTTTTAGCATCTCCGTCCATCACTTTTTGACCTAAGTTTAGACCAGCATCAAAGCTTCCACTACGCATGTATATCCGCGCTAACGAGTCGGTATATTCCATGTTCGTAGAATCTTCAAGCAGCATATAATTGAGTGCAACTAATGCCGTACCATAATCACCAAGATCTAACGCTCGTTCGTATAATGCTTCATTCGTTTCAAACGATGTTTTAGCCGAATCTGTACCCGAGTTAGAATTACACGAGGCGATAAACAGGCCTCCACACAAAAGAAATATCCAAGTTTTCATAAAAAATATTACGCTGCGAAATTAAACATAAATATCAACAGAGCAGGGCATGTTAGGCGGTTATATCAAAGTTTAAACCTTGCAAAACATCAAAATAAATGTTGGTAATTTGTGGATATCAAACATTTTCGCTTCCTTTGCTGCGCTGGTAATGCGACTACTACTACTTAAAAGCCAGCGACTGATGAGAAAATTATTAACTACAACGCTTATTGCGGTGTTTCTGCCGCTAGCTGCATTTTCGCAGTGTTCTAAATTAAATCTTTCGGTTGATAAACAAATCCAATGTGCTCCTGGTATAGTTATTTTTAAAATTACAGGTGCTCCTAACGGTTCTAGTTATTTATGGGATTTTGGAAAAGGTTTTGTTACTAATACTGATACGGTTTATGAGTTTTTCCTTACACCTCAGAAAGTTAATGTTAAGGTAAAAGTTACTTTCCCAAATGGTTCTCAATGTGTAGTCGCGGAAAAGAACATTACAGAAATTTTAGGAAAACCAAAATTGAGTTACGTCATCTCTAGACGTAAACTATGTGACGGTCCAGATACTGTTACTTTGGTTAATACAACACCAAATACAAAGAAAATCAGCTGGGTTGTTGACGGCACAAATTATTTCAATGTTGGCAATACCTTAATTCACCAGTTTAAAACGACAGGTGCTAAAAATATAAATCTTGTTGTTACCGATTCGTTCGGTTGTCGGAGTGTAAATGAGTTTACCAATGTAGCTGTTGTACATCCTGATGTAGCAATAGACTTTTTGGCAGACAATACCTCTGGCTGTGTAACCAAATACGTGCAATTGGCCGCAACCATTAATAACAACGGTGAAACAATAACAAATACAGAATGGCAATTGCCAGGGTCTGATCGGGCGTTTACAACTGGTCTTGTTCCGCCATCAGTTAGATATGTAGTTCCAGGAAATTACGATGTAACTTTTTCTGCAAAAACATCAAATGGTTGTACCCACAGCTATAAGAAAAAATCTTACCTAAATTTTGGAGACTCTATCACAATTGATCTAAATATCCAAGACAGTATCTTATGTCTTAAAAATACCACTGAAGTAAAGGTTAAAAACCCAATTAAAAATGCTGAATATATTTGGTTGTTTGAAGGGGCGCCCGACACAACACATATATCACAAAGTACTGTTGAATTGCAATATGCTGCTCCAGGAGAATATGATGTCGAATTGCTTTTAAACTATGCCGGTTGTTATTCAAGAGTTTCGGTTGCAGATGCCATTAAAGTAAAATCTTTAAAAGCTGATTTCACTAGCGCTGACAATTACCACTGCTATACACCACACGGCACCCACATAACCAATACAAGTACTTCATACCAAAAAACACCGTTGACCTATCAATGGTCTGTTAGAAGTTTTGTTAACAAATTACTATCAAAATCTAAAGATTCGAATATCATTTTCCAATCTCCGGATTGGGGTCGATATAACGTTGAGCTAATCGCGCAAGACCAATTTGGTTGTAAAGACACATTAGATGTTAGACAATTTATTCGTGTTGACTCCATTAGACCTACAATAACCAGCAATGAGCGCATTGGTTGTGTTGATCAAACGATTAAATTAACTAGCATTACCCCACCAAGTTCATACGTGTCTTCCGACTCATTTTACTGGGTAGTTTACGACTTAGACGGAAAAACGATCTACAACAAAGGAAAAGGAAGAGATATAGAACAATCATTTTCTAAACCAGGATTCTATAACGTGACATTGTATGCAGGCAATTTAATTGGTTGCATCGATTCTCTACCAAAAAAACAATACATACACATCATTGAGCCTAAAAAAGATTTTATACTTGACGATTCCGCTGTTTGTGCTGGGGATGAAGTACGTATCACGGCTAAAACCACACCAAGTTTTGCGCCTTTCTTACATTCTTGGATTGTCACCAATGACTTAAATGATAATAAACATGATATAAAATTGGGTACCGGTTTATCCAGAAAGATAACCTTGACCAATCCAGGTTTCTATACTGTTCAATACAATCATCAAATCAGTAATGGTTGTAAAGATTCTATAGTTGCTCCTGCCCTACTCCACGTCAATGGTGTATCAGGTAATATCGTTTTAGATGGTTTTGATGGATGCTTACCTTATAAGGTGAATCCAACATTCAACGTTAGCCAAAACGAGCATTTTGGAAGTATGGAAGACAGTATTCAATACGAATGGACTGCTTCCCCAGCAAGCGACGTTGAAATCATTGGTAGCAAATCCAGCAAACCACAATTCATCTTTAAGACTAGAGGCACTTACACAATAAAAGTATCTTTATTCAACAGTACTGATTGTCATTACGCAAGCACGTCTCGACAAATATTTGCTGGAGTTAAAGCTGCCTTTTCTGTTCCAAACGATTCGCTTTGCGCTTTGGATTCAATTCCATTAATCAACAAGTCGTCTTTAAATCCTACCAGTTACAAATGGGAAATTAACTCCACTGGCAAACATACTTTACGCCAAGTTGTACGACCAAATCGCCTAATTTTAAAGAACGACGCATGGTACGAAATAAACTTGATCGCTTCAAAAAATAATGAATGCTTTGACACAGCAACTCAAACGGTTAGGTCAATCGTTGTGACTAGCGATTTTGAAATGGCAGACACGCATTTATTTTGTGCACCTGCTTATGCTCAGTTCAACACTTTAAGTGAAAATGCTGATACGTTTTTCTGGGATTTTGGTGACGGATCAAACATTACAACGACCGACGAATTTATTGCTAACATCTACCATAGAAATTCAGGTTTCGACAAAGGATTTGATGTTACGTTAGTCTCTAAGAGTTACTTAGGTTGTTCAGATAAACTTACGATTAAGGACGCCATTAAAGTATTCGGGCCAGTACCCGATTTTGAAATAAAGAATTATGTAGGTTGTGAACCATTACAGGTTGAATTTATAAATAAAAGTGTTGACGCCACTGAGTATTTTCTAAATTTCGACGACAACACACCACTTGATTCAACTGCATTTAACACCCATACATATATGGTTCGAAATACGGCCATGGTGCAGTATTACATTCCAAGTTTATATGTAAAAGATAGTCTAGGTTGTGCCGCTGCAATTGAAAGCAGCGACACTGTTCAAGTATTGAAAACACCTAACGCAATTCCATCGGATAAGGAAATTGAAGGCTGTTCTCCTGTTCAAGTCGCATTAGCAGATGAGAGTAACAACATTTCTTCGAGAAGTTGGCTTTTAAACGATGTAGAGATTTCTACATCAAAATCCGTAAGCCCTTCAATTTCCACTCCTGGATTACACGTGTTACAATTGATTGTCACCAATGACAATAAGTGTTCAGACACAAGTGAATTTAAAATTCAAGTGAATCAAAATCCTATCGTCGGTTTACAGATAATGGAGGTTCCTTGCATGCATGAATTTACTCAATTTCATGCCAATGTGATTACTGGTGTTGGCGTTGACAATTACGTTTGGACCGTTAATGGTAATGTGGTTGACACTACTAAAAAAGCGGACTACCAACACAGGTTCACCCAAATTGAACGAAACCCAATGGCCTTAAAGGTAACTGACCTCAATGGATGTAATACCACCATTGATACGGCTATCATACTGAAGGGTGTTGACCAAATTCCAGATGGGAACATTAAAGTTGTTAGCATACAAAACAACAACGAAATTGAGATTGAGTGGAACAGCATAGATCCTGACTTCATTGCTTTCACTTCTATACGTGACAACCAATCGAAACAAACCGTATATCAGAATACGCCAAACACCGAGACAAAAACAGCCATACCTTATTCTAAAATTAAACTTGCCCGTTGTTTCAACATGGTCCACATCAATCAATGCGGTGAAACAGGAATTGCTTCAGTACCGCACTGTCCCGTGATTCTCACAGTAACCAAAGGAAATATGTTTGAGTTAGCCTTGAGTTGGACGGCTTATAGTGGATGGAACAATATAGATCGATACGTTATTCTTCGGAGTGAAGATGGTTTAAGCTATAGCCAAATCGCTGAAGTAAATGCGTCAACACTACAATACACCGATGTTGCGCTTTGCGATCAAATCTATTTATATCGGATTGAAGCTAAAAATGGCCCATTATCATCTCAATCAAACTATGAAGGTAACCAGCCAAACTATACCCGAAATGGTATCCCAATGGATGTTAAAGTCGCGACTATTGCGAACAACAAAGAGGTACTCGTTGAATGGGACACAAGTTTGTATGCCTACCCACACGACTATTTAGTGTGTAAACATGATGTTACAGGTACAACGCTTATTAATTCTAAAATAGTAAGCACGACCACCTTTACCGATAACAATCTTGAAATCAACCAAGAACATTTCATTTATACCGTACAAACTATTGATCATTGTAAGGTAACTGGCATCGTTGGTCATATCGGTTTACCAATGATTTTAGAAGGATCTTATATGAATGACATGAGTCATTTGTCTTGGACGGCATACGAGCAATGGGAAGATGGTGTAGATTATTACCAAATTCAGTTATTAGATAATGGTGTATTTAGCACGATAGCTCAAGTTCCTGGAACTCAAACAGCCTATGTAGACAAAGAGGTTCACGAGGATATTGATGGTCAATATGTCTTTAGAATTGTTGCTGTCGACTACGATTCATCCGCTAAAAGTACTTCTAACGAATTGATTTTGATTGGATCATCATTGGTTTGGATTCCAAATGCATTCAGTCCTAATGAAGATGACCACAACCCAAATTTCAAACCTTCAGCTCAATTCATCTATTTACTAAATGATGGCACATACAGAGAATATGAAATGACTATCTACAATCGTTGGGGTGAAGAACTCTTTATTACCAGCGACGTAAAAGCAGGATGGGATGGCACATACAAAGGAAAAGATTGCGAAATGGAAAGTTATTTATACCACATCCGTATCACCGGATTAGATAGAGTTATTTACGATAAAAAAGGTCTTGTTAGGCTAATGCGATGAAGAATCGTTTATCGTTACAAAGGCTGCCCGAAAAGGCGGCCTTTTTTTATTATTCTACCTTGGTAATTACTATGTTTGTAGTCCAATTATTACATTCATGTTCGATAATTTATCAAGTAAGTTAGAGCAAGCATTTAAGACCCTTAAAGGCCAGGGCAAAATATCCGAAATCAACGTTGCTGAAACGGTTAAGGAAATTCGTCGCGCACTTATTGACGCTGATGTTAACTACAAAATAGCCAAAGATTTCACCAACAGAGTTAAAGAACAAGCACTCGGTCAGAATGTGCTTAACAGTGTTTCTCCGGGTCAGTTAATGACCAAAATTGTTAGTGATGAACTTACAGGTTTATTGGGTGGCAAAACGGAAGACATTAATTTATCTGGTAGCCCCGCGATAATTCTAATAGCTGGTTTACAAGGTTCTGGTAAAACTACCTTCTCTGGAAAATTTGCTAAATACCTAAAAGGTAAAGGTCGTAACCCACTTTTAGTCGCTGGTGATGTATATAGACCAGCTGCGATTGATCAACTAAAAATACTTGGAGAACAAGTTGAAGTTGACGTTTATGCTGAGGAAGCCAATAAAAATCCAGTAGACATTGCCAGAAACGCAATCAAACACGCTAAAGCCCATCAACACAATGTGGTGATTATTGACACCGCTGGTCGTTTAAGTGTGGATGAGGTGATGATGAAAGAGATTGGAGACGTTAAAAAAGCGGTTACTCCAAATGAGATCTTGTTTGTAGTGGATTCGATGACTGGTCAAGATGCTGTCAACACAGCAAAGGCTTTCAACGATGTACTTGACTTTAGTGGCGTAGTATTAACAAAGTTAGATGGCGATACACGTGGTGGTGCTGCGTTATCCATTAAGAGTATAGTAAACAAACCTATAAAATTCGTCAGCAACGGCGAAAAAATGGACGCCTTAGCTGTTTTCCACCCTGATCGGATGGCCAACAGAATATTGGGCATGGGTGATATCGTTTCTCTGGTTGAAAAAGCGCAAGACTCTTACGACCAGGAAGAGGCTGAGCGGATCCAACGTAAGATTCGCAAGAATCAGTTCAATTTCGATGACTTTTTAAAACAGCTTGAGCAAATCAAGAAAATGGGAAACATCAAAGATTTAATGGGTATGATTCCAGGTGTTGGAAAAGCCATTAAAGATGTTGACATTTCCGATGAATCATTCAAAGGGGTAGAAGCCATCATAAAGTCAATGACTGTGAAAGAACGTGAACATCCAGAGATTATAGATGGTTCACGCCGGAAACGTATTGCAGTTGGCAGTGGCAACTCTGTTACTGAAGTCAATAAATTAATGAAGCAGTTTGAAGAAATGCGTAAGATGATGAAGAGTTTCAATAAAATGAAACCTGGTCGTCGGATGCCAAACGTGCCAAATGTGGGAAGAAGATAATATGGACTTAAAGGATCAACGCGTCGACTATAACAAATTTGAACTGCTTGAAGCGCATGCAGGCCAAGACCCATTTGAGCTGTTTAGCCGTTGGTTTAAAGACGCAAGCGAAACTGAACCGGAGCCAAACATTATGATTATCAGCACGGTACACGACAATCAACCGCAAACCAGGGTAGTGTTGTTAAAAGAAGTACTAAACAATGAATTTGTATTTTATACAAACTACGCAAGCACAAAAGGTAAAGCACTGGCGGAAAATCCTCATATTTCGATATTATTCTTTTGGCGAGATCAACAACGTCAGGTTAGAATTCAAGGTGTGGCTCGAAAAGTGTCAACCGAAATATCAGACGAATACTTTTATAGTCGTCCAGTAGAAAGCCAAATTGGCGCTATTGCTTCAACTCAAAGTGAGCTTTTGGATGACCGTGGAGTCCTTGAAGACAAGTATCAAGAGCTTACAGCGTATTATAAAGATCACAACATCGAGCGTCCGGAACACTGGGGCGGATATGCCATCAAACCAGAATCATTTGAGTTTTGGCAAGGAAGAGAAAGTCGGTTACATGACCGATTGTGTTTTTCTGCCGATGGTCATTCCTGGGTTCGAAAACGCTTATATCCTTAACCAACAAATGCATTTAACAACAACTTAAATCAATCCGATTTGGAATTATTTGTTGTTTTACCCTGTTACAACGAGTCGCATATTACCACAGCGATTGATAGCCTATCCGCTTGCTTCCCTCCCACTTATCCCGTCCAACTAATTATTGTCGTTAACTCGGAACAAAATTGTAGTGAGAACGTATTAAACCAAAACAAGAAGAGTCTGCTCGAATTAGCGGAGTGGGATAAATCGAAACCCAATTGGATTAAGCTGCATACCTTAGCATTGACAGACGTACCACATAAAGTCGCTGGCGTTGGAAATGCAAGAAAGCATGGCATGGACTATGCCAGCACATTGGCTCAAAACGCAAAAAAATCTATTATCATTTGTTATGATGCCGATTGCAGGTGTTCTACCAACTACCTACAATCTATCGAAACAGCGTTTGACTCGAACCCGACGCATGAGGTTGCTACTATTTATTTCGAGCATGATGCAAAAGATAACGACGCCATAATTGACTATGAGCTGTTTTTGAGATACCATTATCAAAGCTTGAAATCTACTGGTTATCCCTACGCTTATCAGACCATTGGTTCGTCAATGGCAGTAAGAGCAGATACTTACACCTCATTTGGAGGAATGAACCAACGTAAAGCCGGTGAAGATTTCTATTTCTTACATAAAGTAATACCGTATAGAAATGTATTGGAGATTAACAATTGCGCTGTTTACCCGAGTGCTCGATCATCGGACCGTGTACCATTTGGCACTGGTCATGCAGTTGCCAAGTTTTATTCCAGTAAATGCCCTACGTATTACACCTATCACCCTTCTATTTATAAAGAGATTACGTCATTAATTGATGCATTCGAAACTGCTACGATTATAGAAGGTGTCAACACACTAAAGGTTTCAAAAGACATTCGCAATTTTTTAACACAAACGAAATTCGAAAAGGCTTTGGTTAATTTTCTAAAGCAACAAAAAACCAATGATGCGTTACGTCAAAGTTTATTTAGATGGCTCAATGGTTTTAGAATGTTAAAACTTGTACATCACTTACGTGACCAGTCTTTCACGAATATCACCATCAACGAGGCTGTTAGGATATTCTGGAAAAAGTATAACAACGAAGACTTAAACTTAACCAATCATGATTGGTTATTAAGATTTAGGAATTTAGAAAAACGATAATTTATCGTTTTAGTTTCTTAGGATCAACACCTCTTTTCTTCGCCATCTCTTCCAATTTCTTCTGGAATCGTGATTGCTTAACCGTTACCTTTTTCTTTTTGTTCGCTTCCATCTGAAGTCGAATTTTATCTTCATCAACAATAAACTTGCTGAAAATAAAGTTCTGACCAAACGTAATCATGTTCGCTAAGAAATAGTAATAACTCAACCCGGCTGCATAACTGTTGAACCAGAATAATAACATAATCGGCATGAGGTACATGATGTACTTCATTTGATTATTCATACCGGCTTGACTCTGCTGATTATATATCGTGTACAACAACGAAGACGCCGCCATAAGCACAGTAAATAAACTTAGGTGATCACCTAAAAGTGGAATATCGAAACCAAAGTTCCACCAATCATCGTAGGTACTTAAATCATCCGCCCATAAGAAACTCTTTTGACGCAGCTCGATACTACTAGGGAAGAACCGGAATAGGGCAATAAGAATAGGCAATTGTACCAGTTGCGGCAAACACCCACCAAACGGACTTACGCCGACCTTTTTGTACAACTTCATCTGCTCTTGTTGTACCTTGGTCATATCACCACCAGCTTTCTCTTTTATTATTTCAAGCTCAGGTTTGAGTAACTTCATCTTTGCCGTAGACAAGTAACTCTTGTACATCGGGAAGATTAATATAAGCTTGATGAACAACGTCAGCAAGAAGATGATAATACCGTAACTCTTAATGAATTTGCTCAACCAGTTAAACACTGGAATTACAAAGACTTTGTTTACCAAGCTAAATGTCCAGTGACCCAGTTGAATGGTTCCTTCCATCCCCATCCCAAGCTTATTAAGCGTTTGGTAATGGTTTGGTCCAAAATAGAACTGCATCGTTTTCTCATCAGACGCATTAAAATCGTATGGTAACGACATATCAGCTACCATTTCCCCAACATACTCAACATTCTCAGGCTTTTCAACTGAAATTGTTGTGCCTGCCTCATCTAATCCATTTGGAAAAATAAGTGTAGACATGAAGAACTGTTGCTTGAAAGTCAACCAATGAATACCTGATTGTAGCTCATCATCATCTTCATCACTTGTTTCAGACAAATTATCAGGATCATCTTCCGACGTGTATTTGTAGTACACCGTAGAAACCCGTCTTTCGTTTTCTAACGTGCGCTCTTGAAGTGGTAATTTTAAATCCCAAACCAGTGAGTATGAGTTGTGCTTTCGTGCTATTTTTTCTTGTAGATCAACTAATCGAAAATCATAATCCACGATGTACCCTTCACCAACGGTATAGGTTTGCTCAATAGAACCCCCGCCTGCAAATTTATGCTCTAAGGTAATCTCATTCTGCCGTTGCATTTTAACCGTAAAATCCAGGTTCTTGGTTTCAACAACACCGGTTTTTAATGGGATGGTATACGAAAAATTATTGCTTCCCGGCTCTATCAAAACCAATGGCGTTGAATCCGCACGTTGGTAGTCATTTAATATGACCTTATTTACTGACCCACCTTTACTGGTAAACTGAATTTCAAGCTTATCACTGTTTAAAGCGTAAAAAGACTCTGGTTGTGATTCTACAACAGATGTTGTATCAACGGTTGAAGCTATTACGTGGTCAACAGACTGCTCAGACGCAATTGTTGTATTTGTTTCTTTTGGTTGTAGAGCAACGCGCTGTAACGAATCGATTCTTGCTGCTTGCGCAATTGAATCTTGTCTTAGCTGTTCCTTCTGTGCTTCGATTTGTTCGAGTTCTGCACTATTTGAGCTGTAGAACAACCAGCCAGCAAAAATCACAAAGATCAACACATAACCAATGATCGAATTCTTATCCATTCATTTCTTTTTTCAGGGGGGCAAAGGTATGATTTTCAAATTGCCTTGACAGAGGAATTACAAAAATCCCAATGTACTCCCAATATTTATCTATGAACACCCTTAAACAAGTCAATTCCCCCTAAGAATAAGTCATAAACTTGCCCTGGATTCACATAAATTCGGAGATAATACCGCAATTGAGATGACCGAGATATTGTGCTGATTTCCAAAATCATTAACTACATAATGTAATGAATCATATGAAAAAGTGAGTTTTAACAATTCCAGAAATCATTATTTGAAATAACTTCCCGCTCTATTTAAAAACACCTAATAAAAGTAACATGGCATTTAAAACAGAACTCAATCCAGGAGAGATTAAGGTATATTTCGACGAACCAACATCAGGTAATATAACCTTTGCAGAGATGGGTATAAAAGACGAAGACCTAAAATTCGATGGCGGTTTGGTACGGATAGTTTTTGATTTCGAGAATATCGGAGAACACAATTACTTCAAAGTTCCAACGATAAACATATCTTATACTGAGGAAATGGGAGAAACACATTGGCAGTGTGATTATAACCGGACAACTATTTTAGACAAACACGATCATCATGGTCATTCAACCGTTGTGTTATTGAATCGAAAAAAACTAGCAGAATTGGAGCACCATCATAAAAATGCATTGGTACTACATGCTGAATTCCCTAAGGAGGTTCAAATAATCGCTAACGACTCAAAAATTCATTTCTTCAATTGATATTTCTTTGTTGACGTTTTTCGGTTAACATGAGACAAGATGATTTAAATGTGCATGTTTCACGTTTACAAAGCCAATGCTTAAAGCATTGGCTTTTTTTATATCGCTGTGTAATTGAATCACAAAAATGGTTCGGTTTGCCTGTTGGTGACACAGCATAATTCCTGTGCATAAATTGTAACTCTAACAGTATCTTGTCTTATCTTAGTTTTCTTAAACAAAACAAACACCTTGACTAACGCAACCATTTACCAATGCATTCCTTGCAGAGACCCAGTTAAAACAGCGGAGTTGATAAAGGGCTTAGTAACCCAAATGGATATTGACATTGTGCTAGATTTAGAAGATAGCATTCAACACGTAACTCAACCAGATTTAAACGACAAATTAAAACAACAGGCTCGTTACGATTTAAAGAAAATATTGTCACTCGTCCCTCCAAGCAAAAATTATCGAGTTAGGGTAAACGGATTTTCTAGTGCCCATTTCGAGGAAGATGTCCAGGCCATTCAGTCTGTTGGAGACCAAATTACAGGTATTGTCCTTCCTAAAGTTGAATCACATCAAGCCTTAGATGATGCTATAAAAATCCTTAAACCTTATGTTAAACAGTTTTCAATAATCATCGAATCCACGAAAGGACTTCAATCTGTTGCCAAAATATTGGGTCAGCCATTTCGACCCGAGATCCACTTTGTCATCTTTGGCAATTATGACTATCAATTAGATAAAGGCATTTATCCTATAAAAGATCAAAACGATTATTGGTATTGGAATACAATTGGTCCGCTAATTACCCAAGTGGAATCGCTTGGATATCACTTTGCAAATAGCCCATATACCAATTTGCGAGACCTAAAAACTTTGATAAACTCTGTAACAGAACTTGAAAAACGCTGCTTGAATAAATTTGGACTTATATCGTTACATAGAACTCAATCTGTGGCCTACAACAAGTATTTAAACGGCATTAAGGAAACGTATCATAACCACGAATCAAAGCGAATACTTAAACAAAAAAAAGTACCAAATAGCATATTTACTTTTACCACCGATGGCAAAATAATTACACCACAAGAAACCATCTTAGCACAACGGCAAAGTGAACAATAAAATATCGATTGGTTTTTTAGGAGGTTGTATAAATAAACAACAAGGATTGCCAAGACAATCCCATTATTATACGCACCTAGCCTCCAAGCTGCTGAATTTAGAAATAGACACCACAATTAAGCTGGGTAGCTATAAATCGATAAACACGTTACCCGAAAATTTAAGACAGATTTTAAATAATAACGACTTACACATGGTGGGTGTATTTATTAGACCATTCACTGTGATGCCATTGTGTAAACCCTTTATCAAGTATGAAGATGTATTAGGCAAAATCAAGTGGGGAATACACCCAAACCTCATGCGTAAAACAAACCAATGGAATTCAAAATTAACAGACAACTACCAAGTTGGACACTACACTTCAGCCAATAAAAAACGATTTGGCATACGTGATTTAAATTTATTGATAGGTCGAGTGTTTGGTTTGCATAGATGGGCGGAGTCATATATAGAGCGTGTTTTAAGCCAATTAAGTATACTTTCCAAGAACAAATCCGTGGAAATATTTCTTATTTCACCTCCAAGCAATCCTGAGTCTTTTATGGGTGATTACGTTGGAAAAAGACTAACACTTAAGATTCACGAATATTGTAGTAGCAATAACATTCAGCTCATCGATGTATCAATTCTTGATGATAGAATGTTCAAGCCAGACAAACTGCATTTAAATGTTTACGGACATGAACATTTAAGTACTTTAATATTGGAGAAAGTTCATTCAATTGTTCAGACTCAAATCATCTTATAGTAACTTAGCTTTTTAAAAAAGGTTGACCGGCGAAGTTCTGTTTTGGGCCAATAATCAAAAAGATGTCAAGACAATAACGGCAGAAACAGACTTGAACAATTTCGCATCTCACCGTTTGCTTGAAAAATGTAATTTTACCAGATTTAAACAAGATACCGATACCATATGGTGG
>JBLHOC010000065.1:0-16248 GCA_047620825.1 Bacteroidia bacterium
ATATAGGAAACTCTATTATTCCTAGTACTGCAGAAGTGCATAGCATATTTACAAATGAGACTATGACTCAGGTTTACCATGATTCGGTACCAGTGGGCAAGTCTTTGGCTAAAGGTGAATTGCTTTCTCTGGAACTATCAAAATTCCCTGTGACAACTAAAGGTACATACGGTGGCTTGTATTTTATCAAGTACGTATCTGATGGTGAAGCAAGCAACGATACATTACGCAACAACTTCAAAGCTTCTTGGTTAAATTCAGTGGCCATATCCCAGATCAATAGTCCACAAGAAAATGAAGTATTTCAATTGAATGACGATACTGTTAAACCAATATTTACGGTTACCAATACGGGTATAAATGATATTATCTCACCAATATACTACACTGTTCTATTGGAAGAATCTACTAACGAAGTCTACCGCATTGCGGATTCAATTACGAGCTTACTATCAGAAGCAAGTAAAACATTGGCGGTCAATAATTACATTCCTACTAATACTGGTACTTACAACATGACGGTGACGATTACCTATCTAGAAGAAAAGTGGGATACGTTATCGCAAGTATTCCATGTCTCTTTAGAAAATGATGTTGCGGCTATAAAATTCGTTTATCCTGAAATTGATTCATTAGTTTTTGCAAACCGTATTTATGCACCCAAAGGTGAGTTCATCAATCTTGGTGATAGTGCTCAGAAATCTGATTTTAGTGTCTCATTCCTCATTGATATTGATGGCGTTAATAAGTATAACTCAAGCAAAACGATAAATTTGGATTCTGGTGAAGCTTTAACCGTTGTTTTCGATAGCACGTTTAATCCAACTGAACCAGGCCTATACCAAATGTTACTTGTTTCACGATTGGGGACGGATCAAGTAGAATCAAATGACACATTGTTTGGATCATTTCTAGTTGATTTCCATAGTTCCGTGGAGCAAATTGAGCAGCTTGGCATTCAAGTCTATCCGAACCCGTCTAAAGGACAATTTATTGTATCTACCGAAGTAGGACTAATAGATAAGGTGACCTTGTATGACCCTACTGGCAGAATTGTAAAAGTGCAAGCTCAAATCCAATCTAACAACACAGAAATCACTGTAAGTCACTTAATTACAGATGTTTATTGGCTTAAGATTAACACAGGCGATGTTATTATTTGGAAGAAAATAATTATCGAGTAAGTTTATTTTAGTTGCCCGTTGATTACCTTTAGTATAACCTTATCGCCCCTATTTGAAATACGGTAGAACGACAGGATAATCTCTTTTCCTTCTGGTATATTGTACAATTCCGCCTGTAGTTTGCCGAATCCTTTTTTATCTAATTCAGCAACAAAGGTTTTCATTGTCTTGTTATATAGAACAAATAGAAAGCGCTTTTTCAACTTAAAGTCACAAAATGCGAGTGTATCTCCTGGTACATAGAGGTTAACCAATTCTAAATGCTCAAATTCAGTCTTGTCAAAGTCAATCACATGTGCTTTTGTATAATCGAAGTTCGGATGATTGCCAATCATCATAAGTGCTAAATCAAAATTTGGTAAACCATGCCCTAAAGCATTATCCGGATTTAAGGATAAATGACTCGATTGTATAATGACTCTTTTTAATTCTAATGGTGTAAGTGCAGGATCAGCTTGCCATAAGCAAGTGGCTAAACCTGCTATAATTGGTGAGGAATAGGATGTGCCATTGCCAGTACCAACGCCATAAGTGGTCGCAACAAATGTGTTTTGTCCCAAGGCTGAAACATCAGGTTTTAATCTAAAGTCTGCAGTAGGTCCAGGTGAACTAAAGGCAGGCGCTTCATTATCGTGATTAATGGCGCCAACGACTAAAATGTCTTCTACATCGGCAGGAAAGTCTAACGTTCCCCACGATTTGTTACCGTCGTTACCCGCGGAGTTAACAACCAATATGCCGCGCGTTGCGGCAATGCCAGCACCACGACTTATGTAGGTCGTTTTCCCATCTAAGTCTTTATGGGTATGATTTAAACGCTTTTCATCAAATGTGTTATAACCTAAGGATGAGTTTATCACATCCACGCCCATGGAGTCAGCTATCTCAGCAGCTCTAACCCAATTTAGCTCCTCTAGCCAAGTCTCGTATTTATTAGATTCCGTTCGGAATAACAAATAATCGGCACTTGGGGCGGATCCAATCATAGTTTCTGATTTGTTCGCAGCCATACATCCAAAAACGTGTAAGCCATGATCATCATCATCGTAAACATTGGTCTCTTGATCCACTAAGTCGTTGGTATATAGAATCTGGCCAAATTCTATGACCGTTTTAAACAAACTGAGTTCGTTCACTTTCCTAAAACCTGCATCAAATATGGCAATGCGCATGCCTTCTCCTCTAAATCCATATTTATGCAACGCAGTACCGTGTAGCATTTCAAGTTGCCGATAACCATCGCCATACTGTTTTTTAAATTCGTCGCTATCTGGTTCTGTTTCGCTTTGACGGCCAGACTTATTCGTTTGCACGGTGTTTTTACCCAAGTAAACCACATCATCCACAAAGAATTTAATCTTTAATCGCCATGCGGTATCCATAGACTCTGTAGTAATTACAGCGCCATTCAGCCATTTAGATACATACCGAACCTTGATAGATGGCTTGGTAATGTTAAATACATAAGATGCGGTAACTGGAAGGTCTAACGAGTCAATAAGGACATGCCTCTTTTTGCGTCGATTTAAAGCTCTTTCAGACAGAAATAACTCCGGTTTATTAATATCAGCATAGTTCAGACCTTTGTTATAAAATTGAACAAAAAAGTGGTATTCCGTTTTGGCGTATGATTCCCCAAATATCAGACACGCGAATATGAAACTTACAACTAACTTCAAACTATTAATTTTTTCTAAATGATATTATTTTCCAACGATAATCGAACCCTTTGCGCTTCCCAAATTGCTTTTCAATTGAGACGTATTGGCGTTCAACGAGGCCTACTCCTTCTGCATATAACTCCCACCTTATATCCTCATCAATGATCGTCGTATCAAATGCCTGATGGACAAAAACGTTATCAGGGAATGAGTCTTGCAGCATGGAACGCTGCTTTTCTGTATCGATGTATCTAAACCTATCTTCTAAATCTCCATTCAGTTGGTTTGCATCCCAAAACACTCGATTTTTAACAGGAAACAGCAAATGCATCACAGATTTATTTTGAATAGACCGTACAGCTCTATAATCATTTTTGTACGTCATCATGGATGAATGGTACACCCAATTTGTGCTATCCGTTTTAAACGACACATCAACGTTATACCTCGTTTCTGGGCCAGCTACATCCGCAATGCTAACAATCAATTCTTTTCTAAAAAACTTAAAGGTATCAGCGCTCTCCGAAAAATCACGGTATTCAATAGAATCTATTGCGTATATCCACTCGTTTCCAATTTCAAGTGGAAAATAATCAAACCCGATGTCAACAGGATCTTCAATTTCTCTGCAGGCAATAAGGCCAATGATTAAAATAAAAATACTAGTACGCATAATTAATTAAGGATCTGGTTAATGATGTTAATGTTCGGTAATTTCCCAGACGGTTATACGTGCCGTGGGAAATGCTTTCACGCACTAATCCTACTTTCTCGGCATAAAGGCAGTTGTGACGATTGTTGCGATCGAAGACCTGAAACGAGCAGTGCTCCACATTTACGACATTCTTATATTTTGTGCCGTTTAGGTCGGTATCATATAGAACATCGCCTATAAATCGAGATACACGATACTGGCATTCCGTATGTTGATTGTCCCATGAACGGCCCATTTCAAGAGGTGTCGTTAGGATAACTAAACTAAGTTTCGGACTTTCATACTCGATTTTGTCACTGTTGAGGATGAGATTGTAATTCCTAAATTTAACAAAAGTTCCGAGTGAATCATCACTTCTGTAGACCTGAACCATATACGTAAGCTCATTGCGAATTAAGACTGAATCCTCTATGACATGCCGTTCATAATATTTTGTCTTCACACCAAACGTGTCTGAGTCGCTGAAAACGGAATCCACACGATAATTCCAAGTGGTATTGACTCTTATTTCTAAATAGTTATCACCAAATCCAGTATATTGGGGGATCAATATATCTTTCTCGCAACCCAAAAAAAGGAAGCATAGAATCACAAACAGTCCAGTATGCTTAGTCAATCTAAAACGCATAAGTCAATAAGGATTTGGTTGTTACTGTTTGAACCTGTCTAAACTTACTAAAAATTGTTTCACTCAACAAACCTACATCTCTAACATAGGTTGACTTGTGGACGTAAGAATAATCAAATCGATAATGCTCGCAATGTGTTACGTCAACCATGTCTTCATACATCACATCATTGTGGCTATAAGTATTTACATTATTACTAACGCCTGAATAAGGATATAGGCAAGTGTTGCATAAATTATTCCATTGACTCCCAACTTCTAAGGGTGTAGTCAAAATGATTAAGTTGTAATCCCACCCCATTCTTATTAATCGATCTTTGTACATAACTAAAGTATATCTTCCAGATTTTGTAAATCCAAATAAAGAATCATAACTATAATAGGTGTCTATATAATATGTGATGCTATTCCGTTCTTTAAGTGAATCCACCACTACCTCTTTTTGGAAAAAGTGAACTGTTCTATTCAAGAGACCTGTTTCTTTATAAACCGAATCGATAGCATATACCCATTCAGTACCAACCCTCAGTTTAACATAATCATCACCAAAACTGGTATCACTTTGAACCGTAAAATCTTTATCGCAAGATGAGAAAATCAGTATGCTTGCTACGACCAACATGAACCATATGCCTTGCTTATCTTTCAAACGTTTTCAGTGTGTATGTGTAATCAAAACCACTTGGAATCTCTGTGGAATCACCAATTGTTTTTTTAACCCAGTGAATTTGATTCGAATATACTAATCCAATGTGTTTCGCATACTTCTCTATGCCATAATTTCTCAACGTCTTAAAGGACTCGTCTCGCTGCACAATGTGAATGGTGTTTTTGTATGTTTGAGCTCCAATAACATCACTTTCTAACACTTCCAATATTTCATATTCTTCTTTGGTTTTGGTGTTGTACACATTTGCATCCCAAAATTTATACAAGGTTGGAGGAAACACAAGGTTGATTACCCGAACATTTGAATCTAGAATTTCTGCTCGAAAATCAACAATACGTTTGGTCAGTGTTCTTTCGAAATTGAATGAACCATCTACAGAGTCTGTTCGAAAAACATCTACAATACTGCCTCTCACACCGCTATTGTCAAGAAAAGTATCAACAACAGCGTGCTTCACAAGAAATGAAAAGGTATCGATGGTTTTACCAAAAGCGTCAAAGTGTATAGAGTCTACTTGATATATCCACGTATTTCCAATCTCCACAGGAAAATAGGCATAACCAACATCTTCTGATTTTGGCTCTAATTCATTTTTACGACAGCCTAATTCCGAAAAGGCTATTAAG
This sequence comes from Bacteroidia bacterium, assembly GCA_047620825.1. Lineage (GTDB taxonomy): Bacteria > Bacteroidota > Bacteroidia > NS11-12g > UBA9320 > UBA987. Next base: position 5,485 of record JBLHOC010000065.1, read on the forward strand.
CCTAGCGAAGCGAGTAGTATAAAGTAAATAAATCGTTTCATCATACAGTTAACGCGGCATAGTGTATCGCTAATACAAAGTAGCTCATTTATTCCCTAGAATAGTAAACGTAATTTTACTGATATGCCTACTTTTGCCGACAAATTTAGATTGACAACTATGTTATTGAAAGGTAAAGAAGTCGCAGATCAGATAAAAATAGAGATTGCAAAAGAGGTGGAAACGGTTGTAGCCAAAGGCTTCCGACCTCCTCATCTAGCTGCTATTTTGGTAGGAGAAGATGGCGCAAGTAAAACCTACGTAAAAAACAAAGAATTAGCTTGCGAAAAGGTTGGTTTTCAGTCAACATTAGTTCGCATGGCAGACACAGCAACTGAAGCAGAAGTGCTGGCAAAAATAGAAGAGGTAAACAATGATGCAGGTATTGATGGATTGATTGTTCAATTACCATTACCTAAGCATATATCAGAACACAAAGTAACTCAAGCTATAGATCCAGCTAAGGACGTGGATGGCTTTCACGACGTAAGTGTTGGCAGACTGACAAAAGGTCAAGACACCTTTATAAGCGCAACACCTTTCGGTATCATTCAATTATTGGAGCGATACGAAATTGAAACAAGTGGAAAGCATTGTGTTGTTATTGGTAGAAGTAATATTGTTGGACGACCAATGAGTATCTTAATGTCAAGAAGTGGCAATCCTGGTAACTGTACGGTAACCCTTTGTCATAGTAGAACGGTTGACTTACCATCTTATACCAAATCTGCGGATATATTAATCGTTGCTTTAGGAATTCCTGAATTTGTTAAAGGCGATATGGTTAAGCCGGGAGCAACTGTCATTGACGTTGGAATTACCCGAGTGGATGCTGATACGCCACGTGGATATGTGTTGAAAGGTGATGTGGAATTTGAGTCATCTGAAAAGGTTGCTGGTTATATTACTCCGGTTCCAGGGGGCGTTGGACCAATGACTATCATCGGATTAATGCAAAACACATTGAAGTCTCACAAACTAAAATTCAATAGCTAATATGAAACTGCCTGTGATGGAGCAGTTTTACACCATACAAGGTGAGGGGAAATATACAGGTCATGCTGCGTATTTCATACGACTTGCTGGTTGTGATGTGGGGTGCGTTTGGTGTGATGTAAAGGAAAGTTGGGATGCTGAAGGATATCCGACCTTTTCGACAGAAGATTTGGCTACGACTGCAGCTAAGCACCCATGTGATATTGTTGTTATCACTGGTGGAGAACCTTGCATGTACGATTTAACGGCACTCACTACTGCAATTCGGAATGCAGGTAAACGCGTCCATATTGAAACCTCTGGTGCCCACCCTATACGAGGCAACTTTGATTGGATCACATACAGTCCAAAAAAATTTAAAGCACCTATTCCAGAAAGTGCGCTACTCGCCGACGAATTAAAGGTTATTGTATTCAATCAATCTGATTTTGAATGGGCAAAAACACATCAAAAAGAAGTGTCCGAGGATTGCTTATTGTACCTACAGCCTGAATGGTCTAAGCAGGAATTGATGCATCCCAAAATCGTCGACTTTGTGCTGGCACATCCTGAATGGCAAATCGGTCTACAAACGCATAAATTCTTAGGTGTAGATTGATCTTCGAAAGTATTTTATCTCGTTCTTAAAATCACGATGTTTTAGAAGACGATAATAATACCTTTGCATTTTATTTCAAAAACATGGCGATTCTATACTTCATGCTTATTTTATGGTACGGTGGATTGTTCTTCCAAACATTCTTCCTGCATAGATATTCTGCACATCAAATGTTTACGATGTCTGAACCGGCGGTGCGTGTTACTTATGTTTTAACTTGGCTTTTTCAAGGTGCCAATTACCTTAGTGCTTACGGATATGGTGTCATGCATCGAATGCATCATGCCTATGCTGATACAGAAAAAGACCCGCACTCTCCCAAATATGACAAGACGTTATTTGCAATGATGTGGCGGACCAAAAAGACATACCAAGATCTTAATCAACAGACAGTGACGGTAGATAAAAAATTTACCAAGAATGTGCCACAATGGAAACGATTTGATTTATTCGCGAGTTCAGCTGTTTCAAGGTTGACTTGGGCGGCACTTTATACGTTGTTTTTTGCCATTTTTGTAACGGCTTGGTGGCAATGGTTTTTCTTACCTGTTGCCTTCTTTATGGCTCCAATTCATGGTGTGATCATTAACTGGTATGCCCACATCTATGGGTATGTAAATTACAAACTGAAGGATACTTCAAAAAACCTACTCCCATTTGACTTCCTAATGATGGGTGAAGCTTATCACAACAATCACCATAAAAATGGTAGTAATGCAAACTTTGGTGTACGTTGGTTTGAAATAGATCCAACCTATATTGTAATGAGAGTATTGCATGCAGTAGGTTTTATAAAACTTAAGAAAGTTTCTACACACAGTACCATAGACGCCCGATAATTTAGTTTTCGTAAGTCTTAATTCTACCAGTTTCGTCAATTGTGAATGACTCACAATGTCGATACGTTATAAAAAACCGAATCCCTCTGTTGTGGCCGTAATAACGTCCGCCTGGGTGTTTCGCAAACCAATCCATGTTCAGCCAAATATTTTGAGTCTTTTCATCCCTTCGAAAATGAATAACAGAAGACGATGCCATACCGTAACGCTGACGTAAGTATTCCTTCGTTGGTCCTAATTCCATTCTCCCTAAATTGGCTTCTACAAAAGCGTGACCTGCAGAGTCATTCCAAGCATAGTTAAGTCGAACGTCTCCACCAATCGACATAACCATTGACCCAAGTAATACCGCAAAGTCGTCACAATCACCCGTATAATTTTGCTCGATCGTTTCAGACGCTTTAGCGACGTAATTAAATTGAATAGGGTCGTTAATATACGTCCATCGTTTCAAAGCAAAATCAAATAAGTCACACAGTTGCCCGATGTTATAATTGCCAGGATTGTTGGCCGCTATTTGAATGGAAGTGTTCCGGACAACTGGGCTGGTATAATCACAACCATTTAATACTTTTTTTCTTTCAGGATTGTCGTAACATGGGTCTGTTATTGCCTTCTCTCCTGCCCTAATTGGGTTTTCTCTCTCAAAGGTATTCGTAGGAATTTCAGCGGGTGTTGGTAACAAATTTTTCATTTGCATCAAATCCCTAAACACATCCGGGTTTAAGGGTTCAATTTTACCTTGCACCAATTGTTGTTTGAATGAAGTGCTATCGATGGCAGCGTCAGATTCTTGTTGCTTTTCATTTATATACTGGCAGCTTTGAAACGACCAACACAGGATGATTGCGAAAAATGTATATCTGGTTGTTTGAGGCACGGCTCACAAATTAAGTCAAGTTTTAGAATTAGGCATCGGTTTGTCTCATTTATCTTAATTACTTTCGCCCTAGAGTTAACCTTTATATTGTAGAGATTTATGAGCTTACTAGACGACCTAAAAACAAGAAGTAATAATGTATGTGAGCTGTGTTCTTCTGAAGACGAATTATCCTCATTTCTTGTAAGCCCCAAAACAGAGGGTTTGCCAGAAAATTGTATTGCTGTTTGCACGACTTGTAAAACTCAGTTAGAAGATGAAAAAACAGTAGATGCAAATCATTGGAGATGCTTAAATGACAGCATGTGGAGTCCAGTCCCTGTTGTTAAAGTGGTCGCTTATCGTATGCTAAATCAATTGCGTAACGAAGGTTGGCCAGTTGATCTTTTAGAAATGATCTACATGGAAGAAGACGAATTGAATTGGGCCAAACAGGGTGTGTTGGATGGTACTGAGGAAATTCATCGGGATGCCAATGGGAATGCCCTCAAAAGTGGTGACTCCGTTACACTCATTAAAAACTTAGATGTAAAAGGCGCTAATTTTACGGCTAAGCGTGGTACTGCAGTTCGTAACATCAAACTGGTTGCAAACAACACCAAACATATTGAGGGTCGCGTCAACGATCAACAAATTGTAATTATCACTGAATACGTCAAAAAGAATTAAGAAATTAGCCGATAATACGGCATATATCCTATTCTAAATACAAGGTGATATCTTGTAAAATTATCACTAAAATTGCAGCCTCATTTTAAGCACAAAATAAATGGCATTACAGGCAGGCATAGTAGGATTACCAAATGTTGGAAAATCAACACTTTTCAATTGTTTAAGTAACGCACAAGCGCAAAGCGCAAATTTCCCTTTCTGTACCATTGAACCCAATGTGGGCACCATTACCGTTCCTGACGATCGTTTGTGGAAATTAGAGGCACTGGTGAAGCCAGAACGTGTGCTACCAACAACCATTGAGATTGTTGATATTGCTGGTTTGGTAAAAGGAGCAAGTAAAGGTGAAGGTCTTGGCAATCAGTTTCTTGGTAATATCCGGAATACCAATGCCATTATTCATGTCGTTCGTTGTTTTGATGATCCAAACATTATCCATGTAGATGTGACTATTGATCCAGTTAGAGATAAGGAAATTATCGACACTGAATTACAGTTGAAAGATCTTGAAACCTTAGAGGCTCGTATACAAAAACTACACAAAGTGGCAAAATCTGGCGACAAGTCTGCCGTTAAACAGATTGAGCTGATAACAAAACTCGTTGCACATTTAGAAAACGGAAAATCCGTGAGAAGCCTGTCCTTTGAGTCTGATGAGTTAGAACTCTTAGAAACATTTCAATTGATCACATCAAAACCAGTGATGTACGTTTGTAATGTGGATGAATCTTCCGTTATTACTGGAAACGACCACACCAAAAATTTGATTGCGTCTATTGACGAAAACGCTGAAGTACTATTAATAAGTGCTGCCATTGAGGCTGAAATCGCAACCATGGAACGCGACGACCAAATGATGTTTTTGGAAGAAATGGGATTAGAAGTAAGTGGTGTAGGTCGTCTAATAAAATCAGCCTACCATTTACTAAACTACTGTACCTATTTCACTGCCGGTGTAAAGGAAGTAAGAGCCTGGACTATAACCAAAGGTATGAAAGGACCTCAAGCTGCTGGTGTAATTCACACCGATTTCGAGAAAGGGTTTATACGTGCTGAAGTCATCGCTTATGATGACTTTATTGAGTATAGCTCAGAAGCTGCTTGTCGTGAAGTTGGGAAACTACGTGTGGAAGGTAAAGAATATGTTGTGCTAGATGGCGACATCATGCACTTCAGATTTAACGTTTAAATCCCAAATAGGTTAACACCCAATCCAGTTAAGCTCTCGTTTTATTTTTTTTGTGGGTTTAATATTGTCTCCAGCTGTATTTCTAATAATCCAAGATTTATTTATATAAGAACATTGAGTTTCTGACTTACGTCCCCCTGCTCTAACATTTTTGGTTTTGACTGTATATAAGCCTCTTGCAGTAAAGCTATTATAGTTATAGACCCATTCGCCAACCTTGTAGATGTAATAGTGCCAGACTGGCCCTGAGGAACAAAACCAGCGCCCTGCGACTGCAAAATTGCCTTGCCGAACAACTACTCCAATTCCGTTATATGTGATCCAAACACCATACCTTAAGTCACTTTTAGTCGAATCTTTCTTAAGTATTAGCCTCCCAGTCATACCAATTTCCCCGTTTGGATAATACGTTGTATCTAGCTGTTTAACAGGAGCGCCTGAAGAGTCAGTTAAATAATAAAACGAATCAACAGATCCTAAATCTAGTTCTTGACTATATGAATACTGAGTAGATAATGCAACGGATAAAAATAATGTCAACACGTAACATGTGAATTGTTTCTTATTACTAATCATCTTAGAAATGATTACCCTTTTGCAGGTGGCGCCGCACCCATTGGTCCCTAAATCTCGGTCGAAAAGGTATAAACCACCTTTGTCTGCTCCAATCATTTTCAATTTATCATTAATTGTGCGTGCAAGTGCTTCCTCTTCAATTTGCTCGGAAACATACCGTTGAATAAAGTTGTGTGTTGTGTAATCTTTCTCATTCAAACAAACATCAACTACGTTATTAATGCTTTAAACTCAAATACTCTATGATATTTCCTTTTCGTTCTAGCTATTCACAAACCATAAGTTTTCGACATTGTCTAAACCGACATTGAACTCTTTGTCAGTTTTTCGGCCCAAAATGCGAAATAAGAGAGCCTAAAAGTTTTACAATATCCGTTGTTTTCTTAATAGCTATTCTCCTATATTTTTCTGGCCACATTGTAAGATCAGAAAGTCATAAAACTACCTAATTATAAGTAACGACAATCTTTGGTTGATATGATGATTCTGTTGATCCCACAACGATTCTTTGATTTGAGCGTTCTTCATCCAGTTTTAGAAAAATACCGTGGTTTGACGATGGGTTATTAACCCATAATTGAGCTAATTCCTTAAAATCCAACTCAATGATTTTCATTCCTAAGACAGGACCATATTGACCACTAGCTACATCACTTACCAAAGGAATGTTCACCCAACTGATAGTCTGCTCATCCCAGGAATCTAGAATTTGATAGTAACTAAATTTATTGGGAAGAGAATCATAGAAATGATTTCCATTATTTTTCCACCCCTCACTACCATCCAGAGCTTTATTTGGATAAAGATATAGCGTAGCCGAATCGATGATTGATTCCTTCGGAATCTCGGCAAGGTCAAATTGTATATAAAGCCTACTTATTGCGGGTAAATCTGGGTCGTCGTATGGTAGCCAGTTCATAACCCAGGGAGCTGTATTACCCCTTTGGTTTGTTGTGTCATCGGTGCCCCCATTTCTACTGGGTTACCAATCCAGAACACAGGCATCCTTTGAGTTTTGGTTTGAAAGTACTTTCTCAAAAGTGAATTTAGTTTCTTTTTTTTCAGATACTTCATCTTGTGAAACAACTTCTTTCTCTTTGCAACCAATAAGGATTATTGCTATTATTAATACGCTATTTATCCGTTTCATTTTTAGGTCTAATTAATTTACAAACGCCCATTTTAGGTAATTTGGTATAAATTATGAAATGGCACATTGAATTAATACTACTCAACCCCGTACGGTAAAACTACATAGCAAGCGGGCAAGAATTGACATAATATTCCCGAACGGGAAGAATTATTTGTATATATTTGCATTTACAGCCAAATATTACCGTACGGGAATGAACTCTAGCAAATTTGGAATTATAGTAAGAAACCGGAGAAAAGCACTTGATCTCACACAAGCAGATCTTTCACTAGCAACTGGAATAGGCATTCGGTATATCTCAGATCTTGAACGAGGGAAGCCTACTTGTGAGCTTGAACGCGCATTAAAGATAGTAGCTGCATTAGGATTAAAAGCTGAACTCAGTGAAAGACGTTGATATATATCTATTTGAGGACTTAGTAGGAAAACTTTCTGTAGACCGATACGGTACGCTCAGTTTTCAGTACGACTCGAAGTATTTAACTTCTGAGAAGTCCGCCCCAATTTCATGCAGTTTGCCGCTCAAAGAGGAACTCTATTACGGACAAGAGGCGCATACATTCTTTCAAGGATTATTGCCAGAAGAGACGCAACTGCAAAATATCTCCAAAGCAATTGGAACAGATCCAGAAAATGCATTTCGATTACTTAATGAATTAGGCAAAGAAACAGTAGGTGCCTTAACGATTGGCCAATCTTCAGATACACACAAACCAAGTTACGAGTTGCTAATTACCAATCAAATAACAAACCTATTAGAACAAAAAGAGGCAGTATCCTCCAACCTGTACCTTCAGAACCAAGTTAGGTTGTCCCTTGCAGGTGCACAAAGTAAATTTTCTGTTCTCTATCAAAATGAAAATTACTACCTGACTCAATACGGAGCTATCAGCAACAGGATTGTCAAACCATCAAGTGATACATATTCTAATCTAGTCGAAAATGAATATTTGAGCATGACGCTTGCCACAGCATGCGGTATTAATACTGCACACTGCTCCCTTGAACAATTTGGGACAAAATTGGCGTATGTAGTCGATCGGTTTGACCGTAAAACAGAAGATGGCAACCTAAAAAAAATACATCAGGAAGATTTTTGCCAAGCGGCTGGTGTTCTGTCATCAAACAAATATGAAAGAGATGGTGGGCCTAGTTTTATAACCTGCCTAGAGATCATTAATAATAATTGTTCAATACCTGCATTGGCTATTGGTCAGTTTATTGATTTATTCATCTTTAACTTTTTAATAAGCAACAAAGATGCGCATGGTAAAAACTTCAGTTTATTACATGATCTGAAGCATACCACCCTCACGCCTGCTTATGATTTGGTAGCCACTGGATTATATCCCAATCTAAGTCAGGATATGGCTATGGGAGTAAACGGTTTATACATAGATTCAGTTATAGCCCTAGAAGATTGGGACAATATGTGCAGTCAAGGTGGTATATCATTTAAACGATTTCAAGTTAGGTATAAGAGAATTCACGATTTATTAAATGCAGCTTTAAACCAATTACAGCACGATTTGATTGATCAAAAGTATCTCAACACCTATAAGTCCTATATTCAAAATCGTCTAGATACTTATATAGAATTAGGTAATGAATCTAAGTGATTACGTCTTATAAAACTATCTTGCGTTTACACAGGCAGCTCCAATGCTCCTGAAGTCGAACTATACTACATGAAAGTTCTCATTATTCATTGTCCCCAGAAATAGATTTTCAGACAAGAAGTTAGCATTGCGATACTTCGAGAAAAGCAAATGGTTCTTCTGTTTAATCTTTTCAAGTGAGTCCGAAGAGTCAAGTTCTTTCTTTCAATGTGATTGATACTGTATTGTTTGGTTCTGTGGATCGCCTTTGGGATTAATGAAAGATAGTTCCTCAATTTGTCGGTATACACCCATTTCGCATTGGAAAGAATAAGCGTATCAGAAACTGTCCTTAGCGTTTTATTGCTTCGTTTTCCAACATTGAAGCTCACTATATCCTTTGTATCTCTTCTAATCGCATAGGCAATCCAAATTCTATTCCCCTTGTTTCCAATATAGGTGCACATCTTATCCATTTCGTAGATTTTGCCCAGCGGAACATGAGGTCGTGTAATATTGCTACTCATCAAAAGGATTCTTGAGATAACTGTTGTAGGCGAGATATTTAACAATCGACTTATGCTTCGGATTCCGCTACCCTCGACCATTAAGTCTTTGATCCATTTGTCTGTATCTTTCAAATATGCTTGGTATTGATGCTCTGCCTGAAAACGTTTACAACAAAACGTACACTTGAAACGTTGGATTCCAGATCTTGATTTACCGTTTTTAACGCTATAACCGTGACAGGAAGTACACAAAATTTGCACATCACCTCGTTTGGAACACTTAGGGTCGATTCTCCTCATTTTTAGCCGATTTAAGGGCATAAAAATAAGAAAGGGGACTCGTTGCTCTACCTTTTAATATCAATTATTGCAATTAGCATATTAAATATCAGTCGGTTATGAGCCAATTCTAATTTATCACCTCATCTGGAACATTACCCATTAAATCTATACTCAAATATATTTCCAACAATTAACATTTCATAAACCAAATGTACATAAAGGGAATCCACTGTTTATGGGCATGTTCGTTATAGCGAACATCATATTTAACGTTTTCGTACATTCCTTATAGCCTATATATAAAGGATTCTCTTTCATTTTCTGCCGGCCACAACGTAAATTCAATCATTCAGTAGCTTGCTACCGGTGTTATAGCCAGTGCTTCAACCTTCTAAAGGTATTAATTACCAACAATCACCCTTTGATTGAAAGTACCATCTCCATTAGTGACTTTAACCAAATAAATCCCATTAGCTAAATTGAAAGCCACTATGTTGGAAAACTGATTTGATTTCGTGATGTGAACCATTTGCCCTAATTGATTAAATATTTCAATCGTTAAATTTTCATTTGGCTCTGTAATTTCGATTGTAAAGTTTCCTGAATTCGGGTTAGGATAAATGATTATTTTGGGTTTTGTCAGATTGTTAACCCAGCTTGTTGTCGAAATTTCTTTGCAAGTCTCGGAAAAACATCCGGCATTGTTTAACACTTTTAAGCAAGCCGTATAGCCTGCTGGGAAGTTGGGGTAGTTGTAAGTGTTTTTGGGGTTGGTCGTGTTTAGTTTTTCGCCATCTCCAAATGTCCATTGGTATTGGGTGGCATTAGTTTCCACGGCGTTAAAATTTACTTGTTCGCCATTTGTTGTAAAATAGAAATCAGAATTAGGATTGGCATTGACAGTTACGGCCATTGTGATGGAATCGGAACAACCATCAGGAACAATTGCGACCAAAGTAACAATGTACGTTAGAGTAATGCCTCCAATATTGTAAGGGTGTTTTGGAGATTTGAGACTGGAACTTTCCCCATCTCCAAATTTCCAATTGAAACTGGTAGCATCTTGTGAAAGGTTCATAAAAAGGACACTGTCGTTTTCACATACATCATCAGCACTATAATTGGCTTTGGATTGAACTTTAAGGTCAATCTCCTTTTTAATTGAGTCGCTGCAACCATTGGATGAAGTAAGCTTTAAAACGATGATTTTTTTACCGGAATTCTTAAATAAGATACTTGGGTTCACTAGCATCCGAAAGTTTTCAATAAATGACCAAAATGTCTCTACACCCCAGTAAATACGTGATTGAAGTAGGATTTACCCAGAAAATAAGTCGACATCAAGTGTCATCTTTGTTTGCCGAGATAGAGTAACTTTTTTCACTCCTTCATTTACTTGGTTGCATACGTAATCCAATGATAGGTAGTGATAC
>JBLHOC010000066.1:0-15948 GCA_047620825.1 Bacteroidia bacterium
CCCAACCAAATATTCCCCTGTCTGTCATAATGTATAGCCGAAATAAAATCGGATGTCAAACCATATTTTACCGTTTCACTTTTCCTAATTCTTCTAACGACTTTGTTATGGTGGACTATCCAAATACCCTGATCCGTCGTAAGCCATAATTCATCCTTGATTTTATGGATACCAAACAACACTGCATTATTCAAATCCAGATTCAAAGAATCCATGGTTCCTGTTTTAGTATGAAAACAATACAAAGAGGTTCCGTTTGTAAACCACAACGAATCTGCATGGTCTTGAAAGCTTTATGTAAATGAAAAGCGTAACCCGGCTTCAATGCCATTGGCCTTGTGAAGCACACGTGAACGATAGTCAAAAAGCCCCTGTGCATTTATGAAATATAAAACGGTTTTATCAGGGTTTGTTTGAAACGCCATTACGTTAGAATTCTGTAATTCTGGTATGTATACTTGATGAAACTTCTTCCCTAATTTCGAATACGTTTTTTGGATTGGCAGGGTATATACTTCTCCCAAAAAAGTTGCAAATAACTGGCCGTTCAAAACAGACAACCCATTAGATTGATTCTGACCTTGATTGTTACTGGATGTCTCCAGATAGAACTTTAACACACGTCCTGTAAGCTTATCAATTCTATTCACCCATTGCGAGAGCAACACCAAATAAAACCTAAACTATCCTCATCAAAACTCCACAGAAAATTGTCAGACAAGGATGTTGAATCATCCCCAGTCATGTTAAAATTCTTCATGGTATAACCATCATATCGGCTTATCCCATCTTGGGTACCAAACCAAATAAATCCGTCACTATCCTCAAAAGTGTCTGTGATGGAGTTTTCAGATAATCCATCTTCAATGTTTAAGGTTCTAAAGCGATATTGACCATACGACAACGGTATGAACTGGACCTCTGTCTTGCCAAACAAAAGTATGCTGCACAATGCCTTTACAGTCCAAAAAGGTAGGTGGCTCATGCACACTTCCTTTGGCATCATATTTTCTGACGACCAAGGTTCAAACTGGAAGGAATCTCAGGATGATCCACGTGGCACGGTTAAGTGTGGTTTTATTGAAGGTGCCAATGACACACTGTTCTTCTGGGCTTCTTCAGCAGGACTATTCTACTCACTAGACACAGGCGCGACATGGGTTGACTATTCTGGAGATTTAACATCAAACGACAAGTTGTTTATGCAAGATGTAGCGTTTTTTGAAGGCCACTTTTATGTGGCAACTGTGTCTGCGGTTAAGTCTAATGCCCCAACGAGCACCATGGCTGTACCTGCACATTTATTCAAAGAAAATCAAGTTCGTATTTACCCAAATCCTGTTTTAAATGAATTTCACATCACTTGGCGTGATGATTACAAAAACTGCAAAATCATTGTTCAGGATATAAGTGGAAAGCACGTGTTTCAACAAAACGTATTCGGCAATAAATTATCGGTAAACATTAGTGACGTAATGCCTGGACTATATTTTGTTTTGATAAAAGATCAACTTACAGGTACTGTGATACATCACTCAAAAATATTGAAAGAGTAAAAGAACTTTTACTTCATACCTAGACGTCCAATGACCCATTTAAGTGTTATTGGGCGTTTTTTTTGATTCTACTAAATCAGCGCTTTGGGTAATTCTCCCGTTTATAAATCCTAATCCTGTGTTTGTCAATTACAGATGTCTAACACTTCATTCGGTATTATATTTGAGTTCTGACAATTTTTTTTGTTGGGGCAAACCAAGAATCAACCATTATGAAACACCTCCTCACAACCCTGATAACAACTGTTCTGTTGGCAACGACACTCACCATATCAGCTAAAGAAGATATTGAAAATCCTAATTCTCAAAAAGGCGAAAAAACTACAACTAAAAACAGCCACATGAAATTCGCTTCCGATTGCGAGCCTGCATCTGCTCAGGCGGATTTGGACATTAATAATGTCAGAGCTCGCATCTTAAATGGTGGCGATATGTGGACGGATCTCGTTAGCTCTCATTATGAAATTCCAAAAGTAACAAACCCAAATGGTGCCAAGAAAAATTCCTTATTCGCTGGAGCAATTTGGATTGGTGGAGAAGACGAAGGTGTGCTTAAAGTTGCTGCCATGACCTACCGGCAAAAAGGGTCTGACTTTTGGCCTGGTCCACTGGACAACGTAACTGGGACAACAAATAAAGATCGTTGTGAAGCATACGACAATATTCATAAGGTTACCCGGATAGAGATAGAGAAACATGTTACAGCATGGGAAGATGGCACTTTAACTACGGTTTCAGATGCAATAAAAAATTGGCCCGGAAATGGTAAAGGTGTAAATGACCCTACTCAATTGGCTCCTTTTTATGATCAAGACAGCAACGGCATTTACGAGCCACGTAAAGGTGATTATCCCGTTTTACAGACCGAATGTCGTGGGAAAATCATACCAAAGGAAAGGAACAAACCATCTGACCAACCTGATCAAATGTTATGGTTTGTGTACAACGATAGAGGGAATGAGCATTCAGAAACTGGAGGACAGGCCCATGGTCTCGAGCTTCAAACCACTGCTTTTGCTTACGCCACAAACGACGAAATAAACAACATGACGTTCTACACGACTAGAATTATCAATCATGGCTCAAGTTTAGACAACACCTATTTTGGTCAATGGGTTGATCCTGATTTAGGTTACTATGCGGATGATTACGTTGGCTGCGATATTGATTTAAGTTTAGGGTTTTGTTACAATGGAGACGACTTCGATGAAGGTCCGCTTGGCTACGGATATAATCCACCGGCCATTGGTATTGATTTTCTAGAGGGACCAAAACAGGACACAGTAATTAATGGCATAGACACTACCTATGAGTTAGGTATGTCAAATTTCATATCCTATTATAATGATTTTACGAATTTTGGGAATCCTGAAATCCCCATTCACTATTACAATTACCTGAGAGGCTATTGGAAAAACGGCGATTGCTTAACCCGAGATTGGAGTAACGGTCGTACAGGGTCACGATGTACAGATTACATGTGGCCAGGCACAACTGATCCAACAGACCCCTCAGATTGGAGCGAAAGAACTGCTGGCAACACAGCAAGTGACCGACGAATGTTACAATCCGCAGGCCCTTTTACTTTGAAGCAAGGCGCAGTAAATAAACTAACCATAGGTGTTATTTGGGCAAAAGCTTCATCCGGCGGTGCTCTGGCCTCAGTTGAACTGATGAAACAAAGTAGCAGAAAAGCCCAAGATCTATTTGATAACTGTTTCAAGATTTTAAACGGCCCAGAGCCCCCTGTTGTTACAACTCAGGAATTAGACAAACAAGTTGTACTCATGTTCAGCGACACTAAACGAATCGAAGCATACAAGGAGTCCACATTGATGGATCGTTTTCCTGCAGAATACAAATTCCAAGGATATAGAATATATCAACTTAAAAATAGTGAGGTCAGCATCTCAGAGCTTGAAAATGTGAATCTAGCCCGTGAAGTTTTAAGCTGTGACCTAAATGATTCAATCACCCGATTGGTGAATCGCCCGTATGACGAAACTTTAGGCGAACCGCATAAAAAGGTGATGATTGACGGCCCAAATGTTGGGTTGCAACACTCTTTCTCATTTACCGAAGATGCATTCGCGGTAGGAAACAATAAGCAACTCGTAAATCACTCATCATACCATTATCTAGTTCTTTCGTATGCAGGTTTACCAGGACACCGAGAAACCGAATACCTTCAAGGCAGAGTGGTTGAGCGCTTTACACTAACACCTCACCAATCTGCGCCCCGCCAAGGTGGATTAATTGCCCATGGGAATTACGGCACGGGTCCTGAGTTAACGAGACTAGAAGGTCAAGGAAATGGTGGTATGAATCTTGAATTAACAGAGAAATCTGTGGAGCTTATTCTAGCAGATGGCTTTACAGAATTTCCAACATACAAAAAAGGACGTGGACCTGTAAACATAAAAGTTGTCGACCCATTAAAAGTACCAAAAGGGAATTATGAACTCGTTATTCTTGAAGATCTTACAGGAAGCTCAAAATATAGTCGGTCTGAAGGGGTAAACCCATTTGTAACAAATTGGATTCTTGTAAATCAATTGACGCAGGACACCGTTTTCTCCGAATACACTATTGATTATGAAAATGAGCAGATTATTACTAGCACTAGCACCCAAAATGCATTACTAGATTGGGGATTATCTGTTACTATTACTCAACCGAGTGGGCCTGGCAATCAAGTTATTGGCAACTCGAACGGTTTCATTTCCTATCAGATTGATTGGGAAGACAGCAACAAACAATGGTTGTCGGCTATTCGTGATATTGATAATGGCACTTGGCACAATTGGATTCGCGCTGGTCGTAATGGTGTCACAACGGGTACGCCGGACTTGTCAATTCATGATTTTAGAAATGATGCCGCTCAGCCAATAGACAATCTTGAAGTATATGAAAATATCTGGGATGGTAGAATTGCCCCTTACAGACTTGCTTCTAAGAACATCCCACAAAACGCATCACCACAACCTGCGCTAAATTACGCAAAGGTTCAAGGCATAGCTTTCCAAGGTACTCAACCACCAGCGCATTGGTCAAACTTAAACAACCTCTCTAGTGTGGATTTAGTATTTACAAAAGATGAATCCCTTTGGACGCAGTGCCTCGTTTTAGAGCTTGGAGAAGAATCAAGTCAAAACGAAGGAGGTGCAATGAAATTCGAAATTAGAAAACACAACTCCATAAATAAATATGGCACCGAAAATACCAAGGAACAAGGTCGAACATGGTTCCCAGGTTACGCCATCAATGTTGAAACAGGCGAACGACTGAACATTATACTTGGTGAAGATTCATATCAAAAGTCTAACAACGGTTCAGACTTAAAATGGAACCCAACAGACGAAAGTGGAACCTACAGCAATGGTTATGCTGGTTTCGGGGGCAAACACTACATTTATATTATGGACACAGATAGCAGTCATTTACAATCCTTGTACCCTTCTGGCCCCAAATACGATGGCGGTAAAACGTACCTTGACCGCTTGAAAAACTACTCTGGAGAGGCATACTTTCGCGAACTCAATCAACAGGTTTTATATCATGCCATGTGGACCGTTCCCACGTTTATGGCTTCAGGCTTTAGTATGGACACGAACAAAAATGGAATGCCTGTTCCACCTACGGAATTATCCATCAAGTTGAGAGTTAAAAAACCGTATCGATATTACGTTACGTCTGATCATAAGAATAATCACAACCCAAGATATTCATTTACAACAGATGGAATTCATACAGAAAAAAGTACAAAAGTCGGAAAGCAGGCACTTAAAACTATTCGTATGGTCCCAAACCCATACTTTGGTTTTTCAGCTTACGAAAATAATCCGACTGAGAAAAAAGTTAAAATTACCAATCTTCCAGAAAAATGTAAAATAACAATTTACACGATAGATGGAGGATTGGTCCGTATCATCAATAAAGATGATATGAGTACGGAGGCGGTTTGGGATATTACCAACAATAGAGGAAAGTTTATAGCGAGTGGTACCTATTTAATCAATATTGATGCTGGCAAGTTAGGGTCGAGAACAATTAAGTGGATGGGGTTACTGCAATAGAAAACACGGCAAGTGTTCCGGTGGCGAGTGGTACATATATCATTCATGTAGACGCAGGACCGCTTGGAACGCAAGTGGTAAAATGGCTAGCTATCATGCGTGAACTAGATTTGGACTCGTTTTAAAACGAAAGTCAGTTCAATACCAAATTAAAAGAGGCCATTTACGTAGAGATATGTTGATACCTATCTCTGCAAAGTGGTCATTTTAAAACTCAATTCGGTAATTAAAGAACGGGAACAAACCGGTCATGGTCCATTCCTCTATTGTTTTAGCTCGATTGTTATAATACCCACGTCCAACATTTTGCCTAGAGGTTACATTTTGAATATCAAGCAAAATGGTGTGGGTTTTTTTTGCCTTGTTCACTTTATAACTTATGCCAAAATCAAATCGATAGTACACTGGCGTTTGATCTCCATAAGGATTGTCTGTATCTAATACCTGACCCTCATTTGCAATCGATTCATTTAAAAGGATTGCCGTATATCGGTTTCCACCAAAAACATTGAACTTCCCGTTGATACCAATCTTCTTATTCTTGTCTCGTAACACAAATTCTTTACCACCAAGCACATTAAACTGGTACCTGCCATTGTATTTGGTATCATACCATTTCCCAGTCTTAGTTTGATACTGACTGTTAAACAAAGTAGCCGTTAGTAAGTAGTAATAATTCTTGTTAAAGAATCGCTCTACTGTGATATCCAATCCTACGTTTCGTCCCTTCCCTCCATTTTGCATATGGGTTGTGTCTCCATTAAAAATGGCGTCCCAATAGTTACTGGTGTTTAACACCGAAACCGTTGATCCATCAACTGTTGAGATTGGCACATCAAACAGTGACTGATAATAGGCTTCAGCCTTTATTCTTAGATTGCGATTGATGCTATAATCTACAGCCGCAACATAATGCCATGCTTTGGTTAGTTCTAGATTCACATTTGGTCGGTACGTCGATTCATCTTCGTTTTTCACTTTAAATAAATACAAGGCAAGGTGTTCTGATCTGGAGTGCATACCAACAGAACCTGTAAGTTTCAGCTTCTTGTTGACCTTGTATTGCAGGTTTGCCCGAGGCTCAAAACTATTGGCTTTTGTCGCTTCCAGCCTTGTAAAGTGTGCGCCCAAATTCATAGTTATATCGGAATTGATTCTGTATTTCCATTGTCCATACGCCTGGTACTGCATGGATTTGTTCTTATCATCAAACGCAACGAAAGTCGAGTCTGTTTCATAGTCATTAAACTTACTTAGGAAATCATAATCCAACTTAGAAACTATAGCGCCAGCTCTGATTGTGTGCCTTGTATTTAGTTTATAATTAAACATCGTACTGATTCGAAATTGGGTCTCAACGTTTTTTATCTCATCCTCTTGATAACGAAACGTCTTTGCTTTTACCGTATCAATTTGCAAACTCTCGTCGTATTGCGTGAAATCATTGTAAGAATGCGAAACAACCGTTTTGAGATACCCTTTGTTTTTAATGTTATAGACGTGTTTGATTCCGGTGGTATTCGTAAAACCAATCTCAGAAAAACCATCGTAATCGTCAATGGTTTCATTTGACATGTCTTGGTCATTGATTTCGTCATACATATCTGCCACATTATAGCCCATTAAACCAAAGACATTAAACTTGCCAAACGATTTGGTCGGGAAGTAAAGGTTGTACGACAGTTCTTGGTATGCTGGTAATAAATCTCCGGTTGGACTTAATCCCACTTTATTCAAAAAACCCAATTTAGAATACCGATAGTTGATTAAGTATGATCCGTTATACTTTTTACTGAAAGATCCTTCTGTTCCGACTTCCAAACCCAATGCGCCGATCATAAAGGAGGATTCCCTTTTCTCAATTTTAAATCGAACACACCCGACAATGCATTGCCGTATTCAGCTGGGAATGCCCCGGTATAAAAGTCTGAGTTGCCTAAAGTGGTACTGCTAAGCATAGATATCGCACCGCCTTATCCTCCACCTGCTGCGAAGTGATTCGGATTCGCAATTTCTACACCTTCCAATCTCCATAATACCCCTTTTGGTGAATTGCCGCGGACTACGATTTCATTGTATAAATCATCACCACCAGTCGTTACACCTGCAAAATTTTGTGCCATCCTCGCTGGGTCAAAGGCAGCAGCAGCGTGCCGACTCGTCTCTTCCACCGTGAACGACCTCGCACTAACCGTAGCCATTTCATTGTTTGGTACTTCCTTACGTTTTCGACCTAAAATGACAACTTCGTCAAATTTGGCAACGGCTTCTTGCATTCCGATTTCAAGAACCAACTCTTTCGCAGACTTTAGGTCAATCTGACTTAAAACAACATCTTCATAACCCACCATTTGAATGACCAATCCAATTCTGCCAACAGGCACTTCTTGGACTACAAATTTCCCGGTTTGGTCACTTAGCGCACCAATTTGTCCGTCGTCATGATAGACCGTTATTGTCACTTCTGCCAGCCGATCTTTTGTTTCTTTATCGAAAACCTGTCCTCGAATGGTTTGGTTAATTTGAGCATTCACTGTAGCTGACATGCAAAGTATAAGAATGCAAAGCACATGTCTAAAAGTGGAGAGGCTTCGAGAAGGTGGTCTTAAATGTATTCTACAATTAGGGTTAAACATGTTTTAAATCTCTCTTGTTGGATGTAAGAAAGGCAAGCAGAAAAATACCCTTACTAAGAATAAAAATTTTTATTTTAGTTTGTTAACGCTTTATCAAAAATGACCCGCTTGCCATTGCACCATCCACGTTTGCAGAGTAGAAATAAACTCCTGACGTTAACGCCGTCGGAATCTGCCATGTAACCCTATCTGTGTTGTTAGACACTTCGGCTGGATTCTCCCAAATCATTTTACCATGTAAGTCGTACACTCTTAATTGGACCTTATTTGCGTTTAGCGAGGCAAAATCAAAACTTACTTGCTCCTGTGCTGGGTTTGGGTAGACTCCAATATTGATCTTTGGCCTAAACTCAATTCCTAATGTCGTCATGGCTTCAATGTCCTGATTTTCATCACCAGCTTGATATGGCAAGTAATGGAAATAAATTAAGAACATCTCATCCGTCGTATTCAGTCCAGGCCTCACTAAAACTGGCGGATTGCTGGGGTTATGCAAATTTTTTGTCGTGTTATCATAGGTTCCGTACCCATAAATCGTACTTCCTTTCGGCAGCTTCTTAATTTTCTTAAAGAATAAAAACTCTTGCCACTCGAAATCCCAATGTGGAATATTCACAAACGGGATTGTATCATTTGTATTTGTAATTGCAAACGACCCGATTTTGCTCCCAAGCAAATGCATATGTGGAAACACACTTAATATGGAATAATCATTGTTCCCAATATTTCTTGAAGCATTTACATTGGTTTCCTTATTTGCAGGTAGCAAGAATTGCCAATTTTCTATCAATGGTGATGTTGTTACTTCACGGATATTTACGCCATCGTCATAAAACCAAAATCGAATTTTGGTACTGTCTACCAATCCTAATGAGCCTTCAGGATAATGCATGGCAAGTACAATGTTTGAACCTGCTTTCATGGTAAAACCCAAGTTGAAATCCGTTCCATTGGTTGGGAAAACAGTTGGCGGGGAGCCAGGCACAAAACCGCCTATTAACCCTTTAGTAGGACCTACACAAACACCAGCGGTGGTATCTGTTGGGTAAGATCCGGTTCCATCAATATAGACGAGCGCATGATGCACGATTGTATGATTTCCAGGAATGACTTCAAATCCTCTGATACGCTTGTCGGCCATTAAACCACTTGGCACTGAAAAACAAACGTAATCATCTCCAGTACTTGTTGCTTTGCTTGCATATACTGGCATTTTAAGCTCCAAATCTGGTTTCTGAGTGATAAAACCTTTTGTACCATAAACTGGCGGAGGAGGTGTCTTCGAAGCATCACCTTCAGGACTTCCTTTATCCACCCAATCCATAATAATTGCTTTTTCCGAAGTCGACAATACCCTTTCGTGCGCATAGCTTTGGTATTTGGTATCTGCAATCCAAGGAGGCATACTACCTGTTTCTACACTCGCACGAATACCATAAGCTCTTGGCTTCGCATCTGCATATTCAAGTAATTTAAACGGGGCAATACCATTGGGATTGTGACAATTGGAGCAGTTGTCGTAAACGATTTGCGCTACATTATTACTCCAAGTATTTTGACCATTTACAGTCACATGTAACATCACAATCGCCAACAAAATCAACAGTTTTTTCATAGCTCCTTTTTTTATATGACCTTTAATTGAGGCCAAACGTCTCCCATTATATCATCACGTGGCTTTCTTTTATAAGCACGTCTTGAAATCAAAAATAGGTGATTTGCAGTCCATTCTATCTGGTTTTGTCGTCATTTGACTTTATGTTACATAAAAAGGCGCTTGAACCAAGCGTCTTTACCTAATTGAAAAGAAGTATATCTGATCTCAGTTGAGGAGTAAAGTACACTAGCTTCTTAAATACGCTCGAAGATCAGCGCTAGACTTTAACTTGTCGGTCATGTCTGTCATAGCAAAAACAGGATTATTACTTGATTTTGCTTTCTCAAATTCTTCGGCGTTTAACACGTATATTTTTTTGTTATTGGTAAACAAAAGGATCACATTTTCACCCTCCAAGTTACAGACGATATTATTTGGTTGAAAGCTAAATGACCCATTGAAAGTCATATCCAACACACACGTCACATGTTTTCCTTTTATGTCCTGTCCAGTTTGTGCATCTACATATTTAGGAGATAATGTTTTTGCCTTTCCAATCCGGTAAATCTGATCACAATTGTAAACGCCGAATTCAGAAGAATTTAAGCCTTTGACTAAAGTTGGGTATGTATGTCCGGCATCTGAACTTCCTTCGGCAAGAAGTGTTGCCTTCTTATCGTTTTTGCCAGGCACCCCGCTGCCAACGAAACCTCTACCGAAATCCCCAAAGTATACTTTGTTTATTGCTTTGTCCAACTCAAGGTCTTTAGAATCTTTGACTTTCAACAATTTTATGGAACGATCCATACCTACAACATGCTTTAATAAATGGGGCATCGTATCCAAATGATTCATCACCAAAGGGAAGACTTTTTTAGAAAAAATGTAATAGCGGTGGCCTTCCCAAATCGTATACCCCCAAGAATATTCATCTTCATTACTGTTTTTCAGCGTCGCCTGAATATTTTGAATAATTTTTTCGTCTGTCAGCTTCATTTCGGCGATTTTGCTCGAAGAATTCGCACCTGGATTTGATCCTTCCACTTTGTCAAATTCAAGATCTTGAATCTTTTCCCATTCGCCAGTTTCGTCTTTCATCTTGAAAAACCCCACATCCTCTTTTACTGCTGTAGCATTAAAATCAAGTTGAATCGGTTTGGCCAATTGAAGCGCTTTGCCATTTTGGGTTGCCCTTATTTCGTACATGCCTACAGAAGAAAAGTTATAACTCGTACCTGACTTGTTATAGGTCATCGGAATCCCTGAGAAAACAATATCCGCTTGGTCTCGGAATTCTTTATACTCTAGATCATATGCCCCCTTAACTGCATTTCCATCAATGTCAACTACCGCGTTTGGTGGAATTGTGATGGATGTTCCAGACGCTATTGTAAAGGCCGTAGACTTACTGTTATCGACTTTCTTAACCAATGGTTCTTGTTGAAAAGATTCAAAGAACTCGGCCTGACTTTCATAACTCAAATCACCTCCGATATGCAAAATAAATCCGTGAAAATATTGGCGTGCATCACTTAAAGTTGTTGCACCAGTTTGTCGAATTGCTCGCCATGTTGGGTCTTTTGCTGCCAACTGCGGTAACAACTTAATTAAGCCGCGCATTCGACTTTCATTGAGCGCCCGTTGGTCGAAATCTTCGGTCTCACGAAATGCAGTATAGACCAAATCCACATGATGGATTTGAACATCTTTAAATACAGTTAAATCCGTTGACCCATCAATAAATGCCTCACCAAATCTACTTGAAATGGTAACGGTGTTTTCTTGTGTTGTGTTTAATTTATCGACTGTTATTTCATCGATTGACGCATTAGATGTGATGGCAAAAAGACTAATGCTTAAGATTATTAGAGTGATTTTTTTCATAGTATTATGTGTTTAATACTACTTAATCATCAATTCTATAAAAGGTAACCTTATGCTTTTATGTTTTAATCACTTTCAGGTATTGAAGCTGTAGTTCATTGAGTTTTAATGCCACAAAGTATTGACCAGCTGGTAAGTCTACGGATGGCTCCCAAACAGCAACGTACTTTTCAGGTTTACGTTGTTTATCTTCCAAATTAGCGACTAATTTCCCTTGAATATCGAAAATTGAAATACCAACTTTGCTTTCATTAAATACACCATATTTAATTTCCAACCGATTTGAAAAAGGGTTCGGTTCTGCTGTATAAATTACGCCTTTGTCTAAATGCAAATCATTGGTCCCAATATTTCCACCTTCGCCATCAACCACGATGTCCCATACGCCTTCTAATTCTCGTGCACTGTTCTTTTTAAGCTCAATGATTCTGTGTGTCGCATCGAAACTTCCTGAGGTTATAGACGCTGCTGCATCCTTTGCGATATCGCTATCTCCTTTGAAATACAACTGTGTGACTAACGTGTCTTTCCCTGGAGGTGTGATTTTAAAGTGAATGTGAGACGGACGAAATTGTCTTCCATTCAAATATTTACCTGGCTTGATGGTTTCAAAACTGTAAAACCCTTGTTTGTTCGTTTTGAACTTTCCTCTAAGATTAAAACCAACATTATCATATGCTCCATCATTGTCTGCGTGCCAAACATCAATTATCGCATCAGAAATCATTTCACTGCAATCTAAATTGGTAACCCGCCCAGTGATGATTATTCGCTCTCCAGGTTCATCTGACTTCGCCAATTTATTGTCTGATATATTTGGTGGATTTTCAGAATAAAAAGGTCCAACTCCGTAATAATCTTTTGTCGTTTCATCGCAGGCTAAGGTTTGAGTAACGTTGTGATTTTGAGCTTTCGAAATCCGAGGGAATAAGCCAACGGAAAAAGCAGCGAGAGACACATTCCTTATAAAATGCCGTCTGTCTTGTGGTTTTTTATCTGCCATGATTATTCTTCTAATAATCCATCCGCTTTCCATTGCTCAATAATTGCGAGCGTAGCTGCATTTAACGGTCTTCCGTTTATAGGCATAAAGCCAGTAGCGCTTTCCATACGATTTACCCGATCAATGATGTTGTCAATGGCAGTCTTAGCTGAGGTATATGCATTCGCATAATTGGTTTGTGTGCCATTATAAATATGACACGGTGCACACGACTGCATAATGATGCCTTGTATATTCCCTTTGTACGTCACCTTTACCTTCGAGGTTACGTCAACCGTAAAAGCATCTTTGAATTCGACGGTCCCTCCTTCATTTGATGCGGTAACAGACACCATGTAACTTCCTGCAGTTGCTGCTGTAGTAGAAATTATTCCAGTGTTTTTGTCAATACCTATTTTCGCTCCAGCGTCGGGAGTAGTCATTATGGTATACGTAATAGGTGTAGATCCCAAGATGGACGGCATCTCTGATTCACCTGAGACTCCAACGTCGGTAGTTAAGGTATTGGGTTCGTAAACCAAATCTGATGGCGCTGTGGCGGTTGGTGTTGTTGTTTCATCTTTACATGAAGTTATGCCAACCATCAAACTTATTACAAGTACCCATAACGTATTAATGCTTATTGATTTCATATTCTATTTCTTTATTTAATGTCAAAGTTCGTTTTTGTGAGGCAATCAAAATTGCACAATCACTTCAAACTATTGTACTTTTCTCTTGTGTTCGATCTAAAAACCCCTGGTGAATCATTTTCGAATTTCTTAAACCAACGGTTAAAATAGGCATTGTCTTCAAAACCCAGGGTAAAGGCAATTTCCTTAATCGATAAGCTAGAATGCAGCAAAAACCGCTTGGCTTCCAGTAGAACTCTTTTTGCTATCATATCACTTGAACTTAAACCATAAGCAGATTTCAACGATAGATTTAACTTGGCATCTGTAACGTGGAGTGAATCGCTATAAAAGCTAACTCGTTGTTGAAATTTATACTGGGATTCTAACAATGACATAAAACGCAAGGGTATCGTATCCTTTACAGGTTGCCTTGTATCGTTAGCGTTTTGAAGCATTCTACCACATCTGATAAGTATAAGATTGATGTAGTTACGAATCACCTCAGCACTGCCCCATTCCGTTGAGTTAGATTCCACCTCAATGTCATGCACCATCTCCATCATGTTCGTAAAAACTGTTTTAGGAAGTGTTATTGTGGATTGATTGAAAGCGATAAACGAATTTGGTAAAAACTGTTCCCTTTGCTCCTGCACCCCAGTTGAAAGTAAAAAATCTGCTGTAAACTTGAGGACATAACCAGATGATTTTGGTGCACGTTGCATGAAATGGACTTGGCCAGGTGACACCAAATGAACATCGTAAGAAGCAATTTTCCATTCCACAAAGTCAATCATATGAAGCCCCCCGCCTTTTTCAAACAAAAAGATCTCATAAAAATTGTGTCTATGAGGGGAAGTGGCATCGTATCCAACATCCGCCTCTATACGCTCTAACGAAAACGAAACACTTTGTTTTGTCTTGCCTTCAAAATCAAATTGTGGAATTACTATCTCTTTCCCCATCAGCAGGGCACAAGTAACTAAGAATTGGCAAAATTGACGTGGTACTTTTCAAAGAAATCGTTGTCCTTTTGGATTTATGACACAGACTTGTTGATTCGAGCTGCGCCAATTTTCACTCATTCTTCCATTTTTAGATGCCCAATTTACGTTATGACATTACTCCGACCAACGAAACTCAAATCCTTGAGTCTAATAACTAAATAGAATGTCAATCGTCACGAGATCGTAGAATTACATGTCATTCATACTTGAAAAATGCGATCCCGTCGAAAAAAAACGTTCACTTTAAAATAGTACGATTATGGTAAGATTCAGATTATTGAGCCTAGCGCTCGCAATTAGCACAGTTAGTTTTGGACAATTTACACGTGGGAATTCTTGGTCGTACACCGTTTATTTAGGCGCCAGCAATATGTTAGGGGATTTAGGCGGAAGTGACCAAAGTGCCTCTCAGCATTTAAAGGATGTCAATTTTAAAGCCTTTCGTCCAGCGATTGGAATTGGTTTGCAACACCACAGAAACCGAATAAATTATACGGCAGATGTTGTGTTAACACGCTTGATTGGAAACGATGCATTTTCCAATGCTTCTGGTAGATCAATTCGTAATCTCAGCGTTCGAACCGATTTGGTGGAAGTCAGCTTAAAAGCAGAGATATTACCTTTTAAAAACAACAACATTTTGAAAGGTTTGTATATAAACGCAGGAGTAGGTGGTATCTATTTTCAACCAAAAGCAGAATTCAACGGCGACTGGTATAAACTTAGACCACTAGGTACTGAAGGGCAGAATTTTTTGCCAAATGCAAAGCCATACAAAACCGTTAGTGCGATTATTCCATTTGGGTATGGTTATAAATTTAACATAGGCAGATGGTCAACATTGAAAGTTGATTTCAGTTTAAGAAAAACATTTACAGACTATTTAGATGATGTAAGTACCGTCTATGCAAATACAAGTGCTATATCAGAAGCAGGTGGCTCCATTGCAGGCTTACTTTCAGATAGGTCGACAACTGGTATGACTGAAGGAAGTCAAAGAGGTAATAACAAACACAACGATAATTATTTCCTGATTGGATTAAAATTTGAACATATCCTAGGAAGTAAAAAATACAATTCGTGTACCAACTTTGAAATTCCTTCGAGACAAAAAAATCATTGATTAACATGGGTCGCTGTTGAGGCTGCACTGTGAAGAGTCTAGTAATTTAAAATACGCGTTCTTGATATGAGTGGTCAGAACTACTTGAAGTGACTCTAAACAGCAGCTATCTTAAAGGTAATGTGCAACAACTTACAATCAGATTACCCAGGGCATACCCGGTTTTGAGAGGTTGGGTTAGTCATATGACATTAAGCTGAGGCAACCAATTTATCAATTGGTGTCTTAATACTACAATATCATTTTCCTAACCAGAAACAACCAAAATGAAAAATGCAGTAAGTAGTATTTTGGCCTGTGGGCTCCTCTTGTTTTACTTTAATCCCGCCTCAGCGCAAATAAAGCTTAATGGCAAATCTGTTATTTGCGAAGGTGATTTAGGCAGTTTTACTTTTATAGCTCCGACAGGAAAAACAGGATCTACCTATAACTGGGATTTTGGAGAGACATATACC
>JBLHOC010000067.1:0-15905 GCA_047620825.1 Bacteroidia bacterium
GGAACTTGAGATTGAGGTACACTTAGCACCTGGCATCTCTGCTGATAAAACTATTGATGCCTTATATGCATTCACAAACTGCGAAATATCTATTAGCCCGAATGCCTGTGTCATTGTAGATAACAAGCCTCATTTCTTATCTGTTGATGAAATTTTAAGGATCAACACGGGAAACACGCGAAGTTTATTACAGCAGGAATTAGAAATCAAACAGGGTGAATTAGAAGAGAAATGGCATTTCAGTTCATTAGAAAAGATATTTATTGAAGAACGCATCTATCGCGACATTGAAGAAGAAACAACGTGGGAAGGTGTTTTGTCAGCTATAGATAAAGGATTAGACCCCTTTAAGAAGTTGTTAAAACGCGACGTCACACAAGACGACATCGTCCGTTTAACAGAGATTAAGATCAAACGTATCAGTAAGTTCGACTCCTTTAAAGCCGATGAGTTACTGAAAAGTATTGAAGACGAATTAGCCGAGGTTCAACATCATCTTGAAAACTTGACGGATTATGCGATTGATTATTTCCAGAATCTGCTTAAGAAGTACGGTAAAGGAAAAGAACGCTTAACCGAAGAACGTCAGTTTGGTGATATACAAGCAGCTGTGGTAGCGGTTGCAAACGAAAAGCTTTATGCCAATTTAGAGGAAGGATTTGTTGGTACTGGCCTTAAAAAAGACACGTATATCAGCGACTGCTCGGATATAGATGACGTCATTGTGTTTACCTCGGATGGCAATTACACCGTTAGCAAAGTCTCAGCAAAAGCCTTCTTTGGCAAAGACATTATATATGTTTCGATTTGGCGGAAAGGTGATGTGCGCCAAGTATACAACTGTGTTTATTCGGACGGAGAATCCGGCAAAACGTTTGCAAAGCGTTTTAATGTAAACTCTATTACACGCGACAAGCCTTATAACGTTGGTAAAAATGACAAGTCGAAGGTGCAATATTTTACAGCCAACCCAAATGGGGAAGCGGAAGTTGTAACGGTCTATTTACATGGATTGGCAAAAGCCAGGAAAAAAGTATACGACTTTGACTTCTCAGACTTGGCTATTAAAGGACGAAGTTCTCAAGGGAACACAGTTAGTAAATACCGGTTACGGAAAGTCGAATTAAAGCATAAAGGCAAGTCTACTATCGGTGGTAGAGACATCTGGTACGAAGCTGCTATAGGTCGATTAAACATAGATGGCCGAGGTGTTCTATTAGGCAGTTTCCAAACGGATGACTTGATTCTAGTTATGTCTTATTCAGGTGATTACCAACTCACCAGCCACGAGCTTACAAACCATTACGATCCCAAAGACGTGATGTCTATTGAAAAGTTTAACGCAAACAAGGTGATCTCAGCCGTGCACTTTGATGCCAAACAAAAGATTCATTACGTAAAGCGCTTTTTAATTGAGACAAGTACAGTTGGCAAGAAATTCATTTTCATTAATGAAGGGCGTAATTCTAAACTGGTTTACGTATCCACAAAGCCGAATGCAACAATTCATTTGGTGACTAAAAACGATAAAAAGGAGAAAATAGAAGAGGACTTGGTATTACGAGATTTCATTGACATCAAAGGATGGAAGTCAACCGGAAACAAGCTTACCAATGATTATTTTGTGAAGCTCTCTGATGTTGAGGTGCCTGAGGAAACTACAGAAGAGCCTTTAAATACAGATTTCGCTCCAGCTGAAGATACAATCGACTCAGATACAGCGCTTGATGCCCCGATAAAATCAGAAGCAAAAGAACCAACAGTCCCTGGAGCAACACCACCTTCAGAAGAAAAAGACGATGGTAAAACATTTACATCTGGTGATCAAATTAACCTATTATAATGTCAGAAAATAAGATAGTTCCTATTTCAATTCCAGGTATTCACCAAGCGTTTTGGCCTTACTTCGTTAAAAACACAAATGGAGAAAAAATTAAAGTGTTGGACTGTGGTGCCGGACATGGCGCATTCACAAAAAAGCTCTTTGAAGCTGGGTACGATGTATCTGCTTGCGATTTGTTTCCGAACATCTTCTACTATGATAAGGTCTCATGTAAACAAGCCGATGTAACGGCACATCTACCATTTGAAGATGAAGCGTTTAATGCCATTGTTGCCATGGAAATTATGGAACACATACAAGACCATGAAGTATTCTTTGAAGAATCTAATAGAATATTGGAACATGGTGGCAGTGTCTACATTTCAACGCCTAATGTATTGAGCTTAAAATCTAGAATTCGATTCCTTTTCACCGGGTTCTTTTATAGCTTTAAACCACTGGAAATCAGAAACTACGACGGTCTTCAACATGTAGCCTCATTGACCTTAGATCAATATGATTATTTAGCCGTTAAAAGAGGATTTAAACGCGCTGAATATGCCTATGACAAACGTCAAACCACCTCAGTAATCTTACTCATCCTCTATCCTATTTTATGGTTGATGTCAAAAATTAAGAAGACTGGAAGTTTCCACAATCAAATAGACTTATTGACGGGACGAATCATTTTTATGAAATACGAGAAAGAGACTGCTCTGCCTAAAAAATAAGATCAAGATTTCCTAAAACACGGTTGAGCCTAACTTTCGATTGCAGACCATTCAATTTGGACTGCAGAAATTTTGTCTGTTTCTAATCGAGTATCGCGTTTAATGATAAGTCCATTTTTGAGATAAAAGGATGTCGGCGATGCATATAAACTGCCATCAGATAGTATTTCCTTGTCTCGGTCAATGACCCATCATTTTAACTGCTTGTTTCGTATTTGAGCCGATTTTAGTAATGAACTTCCATTACCTTTATGGTGATGATTTCGATTTACAATCATACCAAACCAAGTGGACCCATGTCGTATAAACTCAAAATACCAAGCCTTAACCTCATTATCAATTTCTATTTCTTAACGACACGTTTCTCCAATAGCAACATCAATCCATCTTTAGATTTAAGTATAACGTGATTGGTGGATGTAGTCACTAAAATTTCAAAATAAAAAGCCTCCTTACCTTTAACAAAAGTAATTGCGTTACCTGATGGTCTTCTAATGTAACGAATTCGTTCTTTCGTACTTTCAAAGGTGATATGAGCTGAATCAATAGAGATGTTAAATTCAGAAATTTCAACAGCAGAATCGGAGGTTTCCATTGGACATAGTCCACAAAATCGAACCGACGCACTGCTTGTTTGCTCTAAAGCACAATGTGCTGTCCAAGAACCATATATCGCTGTTTGGCCAATACAATAATTAAAAGCCAAAGACAGAGTTAAGAGAAGTAAAGATTTTTTAAACATGTATGTTAATTTATGAAGGACAAATATATTGTTTTGTGATAGTCTGTTTGAAGATGAATTGGTTTGTTTTTTTAATCTATTGTATTTAGGAAACGTGTGAGAAATCAAATTAGTACAACTTATTTAAGCAGCTGTACAACACCACTGTAGTAATGAGGTGCGTTTTGATAATCATACACAGTGGTCATATAGAAATATGATCCTTGAATCGCATTTTCACCAGTCCACGCTTCACTATCCTTAGTATAGAATATCTGCTCGCCCCACCGATTGAAAATTTTCAACTCGAACCTACCTATGCCTAACCCCTGTGGTGAAAAGCTATTATTAAAATTATCATTGTTTGGATGGAAGGCATTAGGAATCAAAATATTAACCACAAAGTCAATGATGATTTCGCCAGTAAACGAATCGACGCACCCATATTGATTTGTTACAGTTTGAGTAATACTGTAGGTCGAAGTATCAGGAAACCGATAACTGAAATCTTTGTCTCTACTTTGATAACCATTTGAGAAGTTGTACAAATAACTCACAGCGTCGACGGCAGTTGAGGTGAAGTCTACGTCACTGTTAACCACATCAGCACGTTCAGGGTTCATAAAGAAGCCTGGTATAGGAAGGTCATAAACCACAACATCTTTTTGGGTCGTATATGTACAGTTGGGGTTGGTTGTAACCTCCATCCGTACGGTATAAGTGCCTGGATTTATATAAGTGTAATCAAAACTATCAAGACCGGTTTTGGTGATCCCATCACCCATCCACCACTTAATAGTTGATATCGGAGTAATTAAGTCTTGTATTGTTTGCTTTACGGTCTGACTGTCCAACACACAAATATCAGCGATGTCGAAATCAGGTGTAACCAAGTGTTCCACACTAACCGTTTGTATAATAGTATCTAAGCAATTAAAACTATTCGTGCTAATCAATCGAACACTATAGTCTTTAATGGTGCTATACGTATGACTAAAAGTAAAGTTTGTCTCATTGTTTCCATCATCTAAATCCCATGATACGTTTGTAATGGTACCCGTTGATGTAGTTGAACTATTTGTAAAGTCGACCAAATTGTCGTCACACGGCATTTGCCAAGTATAGTCTGCAACAGGTTTTGGGTCTACAGTAAACATAAACGTAGAATCCGTTTTACAACCATTAGCAAACGTTAGTTCTATTGTCGCAGGATATGTATTTGGTACAGTATAAACCAAATCTGTGATTCGCGTTGAACCAGTAATGGTACCAGATGGTAACGTCCATTTAACAGAAGTAATGGAATCTGGGGCAACAGCAATGTCTTCAAAGCTCAGTACTGATTCTGCACAATTTCCAGAAACAGTTAAGTTGGGCTCTTCGGTATATTTTAAGTAGGCTTGTTGTATAGTACTTGTGTCTGTACAGCCCGAATCAGAAGTAACAGTATGTTGTATGGCGTGTAAACCAGGGTTGGTATATAATACTGGTTTCCTCACACCGCCTGTCGCATATCCAGTGCCAGTATTCCAACTGAATAAGACGTTCCCACCTTGGCTAATTGAGCTATTGTCATTGAGGATGATAGAATCACCCAGACAAGCGTTTTCGATGGTAAAATCTGCCTGTGGGTTAGGGTTGATTACAACATTTGTCGACGCTGTATCCAAACAGCCGTCACTCGTAAGCACAATACAGGTAACCGTATAACTTTGTTCTGTGGCGTAAAGATATGTCGTATCACCTGAGGACAACATGGTATTCCCGTCTCCAAGATCCCAGTCGTATTGTGTAATAGTTGGTGACGTAGCGGAATTCACTTTAACCTTAAGGTTTGTCAATTTGCCCAAACAACCATTACCTGATGAGACTTCCAAGACAGGTTTTTCAAATAAAGTGATTGTATCTAATTTTTCATCCGTACAACCTCTATCAGAAATGGTTTTTAGAACTACCTCAAACGCGCCATAGTTTGATTCGTTATAGGACAAATGCTCGGTTGTAAACAGGTTGTTGTTTATCTGCCACTCATAGGAAAGACTTCCAGATTTAAGGGTCGACAAGTTCGTCGCACCAACTAGGTCGTATTGGCAAAAATCGTTAGAAACAAAATCAGCAACTGGTAAAATATAAGGTTGTGCGTATTGTGTATCGGAGCTTGTACATCCAAAACTGTCAATGACTAAGAGTTGTATTTCAAACAAACTGTCACTTGTTGGGATAAAACCTGGAGTGGCGTTTATAAACGTATCATTGTTTTGAAGCACATAGCGTATTGAGTCAAACCCTATGTCACCTAATGTTGAATTGTGTGTAATCGAATAGCCAATCCCAACACATGTATCTGAGAACGATATTTTTGCTTGTGGAATTTGATGGACCGCAACAAGCGTTGAATCTTCAATTGTACAGAATTTTGAGTCTGTAATTGATATTTTATACCGTGTTGTTTGAGTCGGATTGGCAAACGTTTTTATCTTGGTTGTACTCAGTAAACTATCTGATGGTGTCCATAAATATGATTTAAAACCTACGCCACCAGTTGGGACGTCTCCAATAATAACTTTCTCACCTGCACAAATATCCATTGTATCAACCAAGTCCATGAACATGGCAGAATGCAATGTAATCCATACGGTGTCAACGGATTTACAAGTACCTCTATCCGTCTCTAGCAACAATCTATATTCGGAATCAGTTGTTGTGCTGTTCACCGCATTAAAAACGGCGCTACTGCTATCTGGTTTATCAATGTATGCATCAGTCAACCAGGTATAAGAAACTCCTGTCATACTTGGCTGCCCAATAACAACATCCGTTCTTGAACAAGCCACAGTGTCTCTGCCTGCATTTTCTAAATGAATGTTCCCAATGGAGAAATACGTTTGGGAGCATACACAATTTGTAGAATCGATAACTAATAATAGATTACAGACATATTTAGATGCGGCATTGAAAACTATATTTGCTTGTATGGTCTGATTATTTCCAATAACCTGCAACAACGTGTCTCTAGCAATTATAGCTTCACCTGGATCTGGTAAACCATTACCATTGGTATCAGCAATGATTTTAACCTGCATTAAAATGCCAGCTTCCTTTTGACTACCCGTATTTGTTATTGAATAATAAAGGTCAATTTTCTCTCCTCCGTTACTCGCTACACTCGAGGCTGCATTGACTTTTAATTGATAAATACCTTTCTTAATGGAGTCCAATTGTAGATCGTTACTCGTACTCACATTAATATCACAATATGTACTGTCTTTAACGCATAGCGCAGGTTGCAATACAACAGATTGTGCGATTATCTGCGTACTTCCACAATCCAATTCTGCGGGGTTTACATATGTTTTATACTTAAACAACATTGAATCACCTAAAGCCATGCCACTCGGTATTTCCCATAACCCAGTGTATTTTAATCCTTTACGAACTGTTGGTTTTTGTTTTGGCCCGTTATATATACTAACTAAATACGATGTGTCGATGTAAATTCCATCAGGAAGCAACAACTGTATGAAGTCGTTCGAACCTGTTGTATCTGGCCCCAAATTGATGAAACGGAATTGACCATCTCCATCATAGTTGCAAATATCAATGGGTTTTTTAACAAATTCAATGTAACTAAAATACGGTTTGACTATACCTTTAATGTCAAAGGGTTTACTCGCCGTATAATTACTTAGTACGGACTTACCACATCGAAGCTCACCGCCTGGGCGTGTCAGGAAGTATGTTGAACTAACAAAATCACAATCTGTACTAATCACACATTTGATTTTGTATTCGTTCACCAAATTTGAAGTTACACCGGCCAAACCTTCTTTTGCTAGATAGCTACTGTACTTACTAATCTCCCATCTGTAATGTCCACCACCCATATTTATTGGGTTTAAAAGCATTATGGAATCTGTCCTTTTTTCTAAAAATGCATAAGCAGTATCTCTTAAGATTACACCAGGTTGTAGAAACAAATCAACGTATAAGTTAAAGGCACGTGCATTCGATAAATTCTTAACACCAATTTCGAATTGGGTAAAAGCACACAGGTCTATGACTGTGTCTTGAGCAATAATGGAAGGTGCCAGCAATGTGTTTTGTGGCACGTAATACAATGTTTTTTGAAGGTCAACACACCTTGCCACAGAAAGACTATCCGGATATCCTTCACAATCATTTCCGAGGTGAATGACAAAACTATCCCGATCACAAGATTTGTAGGTAGCCTTTATTAAGTATGATTTATTCTTTTGTGCTTTTAAATCTCCTAACTGGAAGATCCCATTGACTTGAGGAACTGCCATGTTTGTTGATACGTCTATAATACTTTCTACAGTTGTGTTGCCATTATTTGCAGCAGTAATCCAGATATACTTGGAATTTGAGGTTGCCGATGCATTATCAATTACAATTTGCCATACAGCTGTATCAGAGTCTGCATTGACTTCGTCTGATAATGTATTTAGCGTAATTTGAGGTTTCTCGTACACAATTGCATCTACATGCCCTGTAGGGTAATAACGTTCTGTTTTATTTCCTAGAAACCCAAGTTGTTGAAATTCGACACCATATCCGATCTCCGATGAACCTTGTTTGGCTAAACAATTTGGACGGAGTTTAACATACCACACCCCAACAAATCCATCATCACTGATTTTAAAACTTCCTCCTTTGTCTTCGTATAAATCACCAACATCATACTCAAGTGTATCTCCCAATTGCCTAGACGGTGTTAAGGTGTCTTCATATTGGTATTTATACTTTCCTGTCCCAGTGGTTCTATAATCGTACAATCTGGTATGGACTACATCAAATCCTTTTGGGGGGATGATGATGAGTTTATTTGGTTTGGCCCATGCTCTGTATTCACTAGGAAACATATTTCCTCCGTGATAATTGCTACAGCATTTGCCGACACTTAAATAGTAGTTTTGACTTACTGTAAACTCTCCACAGCTATTTGCACTGTAAACACCTCTACAACAGCTAGTAAAGTAAGAACCTACGAGTTGGAAATTGCCCGAAAAACTGTCACATTGGTACTTTTGATATGAAGCCGGAGACGCTACAGTGTGTAAATAAAAGTCGCTTGTGACAACAACCTCCTGAAAAAAGTTACCAGGATTATTTGCCACTATATATTTCACATAGAGTTCAACACTATCAGTCGTGGTGTAGCTAAACCCGCTGTAAAGAGGACAGCTAGAAGCTATAAGGTTAGAAACGCCAAGATCAAATATGAACGTTCTGTTGTTTCCAACTGTACTGCTTTTAGTCTTCAGTTGATCGCAAGAATACAATTGTTTACCGCGTCTAATTATCCGAACACGTGCATCTGAAACCTCTAGATATCTGCCGTATGGAATGGTGGACGTGGCTGTTAAACGAGTCCATGACGTAATGCTACCTTGTCTGTTGATTTTCCCTCTAAACACAGTCAATAACGTGTCTCCATACATAACACGTTCTGTGCGTATTTTATCTAGGTCAACTTTTCCAGTGCCATCTGGCACCCCATCGTTGTTGTTATCTGGCAACCCGTAACTAATTCGCTGAACATCAAACTTGCTAAACTTTAAACCAGAGTTACAACTGTTGTCGCAGTGTACCTTCAGTTTGGTGGTAAAACACAAGCTTTTGAATACACATGCGTTGTTGCAAGTCGTATTGGGTGTGTAATTTGCATCAATACGTAACGTCTGGATTGTGTTCGATGTTGCATTAGAACAATCACCTATTATCTTTATTATTAGATCGGAACGAACCAATGTTACTTTTGGTGGACCTTTGAATTGGGCGTGAATACTATCGCCAATCATCTTTATGGTTGTAGGTTCCCAAGTTGCTCCAGCGTGGGTTCTAAAAGCAAAATCACTTTTTTGTAAGGAGTGCTTCACACCTGGGGGAAGTTCACAATAAAAATCCAGCACCGAATTGGCCGATATACCCAGCAAGCTCGCAGACGAAACCGTCAAAATGAGTTTAGCAGTATCATCATTTACAATGTCGGTAGGGGTAAATGAAGTAAGACTTAAGTTGTGGTACAACCCATATGAACCACGTGTCTCAGCCTTAGTTAATGTTTTTTGGCATTGGTCTTGGTACGTCGCTTTAAAATTCCACCGATGAGCGTATATATAACCAATGCAAGCTTGAGCGCAGCAGGTAACACTACTCCAGTTCAGGTAAACCGTATCGCCGGGTAACATCAATGGCAATTCAATATCCATCAAAGCTATTGGGCTTGGGCCCAAACATGACCGGATACCAGTATTCAAATTCAACCTTGTTTTAATGATTTTAACCTTTTGCATTTTACCGTTAAGACCAAATTTTAACGTAAGAGAAGCCGTATCTATCGAAGACAAATTGCCACCCCAAAATCCGGTACTGGCTGTTTGGAATATAGAAACAAGATTATTACGTGCTGTATCATCTCCTACATTTACAATCTTCAATTGTTCTGCACTTGGTACGGTATTGTCAAAGCACGTGGAGACATTTGCTGTGGGGGTGAACACCAAATTTGGCGCTTTGTTTATCAAACTCACTTGGGTATTGTAGGTCTGTGTTTTGCAAACTTTGCCATTACAACCCCACGACAACACCATTGATGCACCTAAATCCGTACATGCAAAAATGATTAGTGAATCCGTTACAATAAGGGTCTCACCATTGGTTAAGTATGCATCTTTGTTACCTACTTGCTTAAAATGAGAGGAGTCAAATGAGGACGTATAAATATTTCCCGTTTTGACAACGGTTCCACCTTGAATTCCAGCAACTAATAATCCACTAGATATTGTTTGTTTGAGACTCAGCGTTTTTATACCGCCTTTTCCACCATTTGTGATGGAAATAGTTCGGACAAACAAGTCTCCCAAACTTCCATTGTGATATTGCTTTGTTATAGAACTTACATTTATGGATGGTTGGTTGACCGATATTGGTAACGATTTATGGGTAGATGAGCCTCCTGCATACGTACTTAACGCATTTAAGGCTGGGATTCCTCCATTGGTAAGAAAACCAGTCAAATCACAATCAGCCAACATATCCATAGTGAATGTAGCATTTTTTGTAATTGCTAAATTCGATATAGAAAAGACTGGTTTTTGCAGGTTAGTTACCGTTTTTTCCGAGACTCCCGATCCAGTAACACTACCTTTTTGGTAATACATACCTGTTGGCAACGTAACGGTAATTGAAATACCAGACACCGTTCCAGTAGTAATATTTCTAAGGTCAAATTCAGCTGAAACAGGCTTGCCACAGATATCAATAGAGCTAGGCATTTTAGAGGTTATGTTCACCTTAGATTGAGCCAGCGTGCAATACGAAATACCCAACGTTATAAACGCAGTAACCACGTATTTCACAATATTACTATATAGGGCTCGACTACTCATTTTTTTGCCTAACCCACGAATTTACTAAAAACTTGATAATAAAACATTTACGTTGAGCAACTATACTGCCGCTTAGGATAGCTGTGCTTGTTTTTTGCTTATGATCTCTAAGTCCTGATTTGACTTGCACAAAGTGCTTGCTTTCGCGTAATACATGGCAGCTTTGTCTGCATTCTTAACACAGTACACATCACCTAAAAAGCTATTAAACAACATGTTGCCTTCCCAATCTCGTATGTAAGGAGAATCTTCGATATGCTTAAGCGTCTTGTCATGTCCATGCACTTTGTAATAGACGATTAGACGATTTAATGCCGTAATGGATGTTGGATGTAATGCTTGAAGTCCGTCGTAATAAGATAATATTCTTACCCAATTCGTAGATTCGAAAGATGCAGTAATACAATGTTCACAAGCTATGGCGGCTTCAAAATGGTAAGAAGTAACATAGGGTTCGATGGATGACTTACTTAAGTAAGTCAAACCAAGATTGATTAATTCTTGATTCCATAGATTTCTGTCTTGATCAGCTAACAAAACGATTGCCCCAGCATTTGTTATCCTACTTTCTATTCGTGCGGTATGAAAACACATTAATGCCATTGCTGCATGTACCTCGGAGAAAGCCGTTATTGGGTTGTCAATGAGTACTTTACAGAGATACATCGCCTGATTTAATAAATCTTTTCGAATTGGGATGTCGTGATGTGTTGATTGATAACCTTCGTTATACAACAAATAAACGGCCGTTAAAACAGTGCTCACTCTCGGTTTTATGTGCGCTTCACCTGGAAATTCTGGCTTAATTTTTTGATCCCTAAAGAACCTCTTGGCCCTGTATAAACGCTTAGAAACCACATCTTCAGAGACCAATAAGGCATTCGCGACTTCTGTGGTACTAAACCCACAAAGGGTTTTCAGAATTAGCGTTATTTGATTTTCTTGTGAAATTCCTTCGTGGCAGCATGCAAACATCATACGCAGCAAGTCATCTTCTATGGTTTTTTCGTCCCATAATGTGTCCATTGCGTATCCAATAGAATACTCAGAGCTGAGCAAATCGCGCTCATCTCCACTAAAGTCGAAATGTTCAGAGAATTTATTCTTCCTTACAACATCCATCGCTTTGTTTTTAGCCACTTTGTAGAGCCAAGCAGATGGATTATCAGGCACCCCATTTAAAGACCAATTTTGCAACGCTTTGCTGAAACTATCCTGGACCACGTCTTCGGCATAATCTAAGTTTTGATACCCGAATATTTTAGAAAGCACCGCAGTCATTTTAGCAGCTTCACGGCGAAAAAGTTGCTCAGTAAGCGATGTATAATGTTTATCGCTCAAGGATGATATCAATTGTAACTGGTATCATTACATCTGTAAATTTGTCACTTCTCGCACCTCTACAATACCACCATCCATGAGTAGGATTGGACAACCTTTGGATATTTCCAAGGCTTCTTCGTAGTTGGCCGCTTTGCAAAGTAAGTATCCACCAACCATTTCTTTACCTTCCATATAAGGACCGTCGGTGACAACTTTATCTTTACCTGTGACTACGTGTCCAGTTTCATCTAATGGTTGTGCGCCTAACATGATGCCTTTCGCACTTAAATCACCCATCCATTTACCCCATTTGGCCATGTGTGCCTGCCATACTTCTGGAGACTGTTTTAATGTATTGGAATCACCACCTCTGAATAATAATAAAAATTCGTTCATCTGTATAATTGTTTTGTTTACTACTATGACGAATCGGTCTATCGGAATTAGGACAACAATAGAATATATTTTTTCTTTATTGCTTTAGCATCTTAAAGATGCGCACTTTATCTCCGTCTAACACTTCCATAAAATAGATTCCTGCTGATAGATTTCCAGATGGCACCACTTTATCGTCATTTGATTTTACGTCACCTGACCATACCTTTTTACCGATTGCATTGTAGATATTTAGATCTAAAATTCTTTCAATCATGGATTCGAAACGTACTGTAACGTCAGTAACAATAGGGTTTGGAAAAACGACCAATAGTTCATCAACATCGATTTGAGGTATAATGACAGAGTCTTGTAAATCTGCTTTTATAACAGTCGTATAAGTAATGTCACTTACAGAAGCCCCATCTACGGTAGCAGAAATAGTGTTTTGCAATGAGGTAAAATTGTTCCACAAAGCGATATCATCAATGTACCACCCTCTACCACTGGCAGCCGGATCGGACACCATTCTAAACCGAATGTTAACCACATTACCCTGATAAAAACTCAAATCTATGTTAGTGGTAATAAAGCCTTGTGAGCTACCTGAGAATGCAGGTCTCCCAGCTATTCGACTTGTATTGTTAGCGTCAATGGTACTGTTATAACCATTCGTAATCATTCTATCTCCTAAATCAATCCAATCGCCATTCACAAGTATTTCTACCACTGCACCGTCGCCAGCTCTTTCAGTGTCGTAATAATGAGAAAATATAAGATTTGGATTGGCCAGTTTAGTTAGGTCGAAAGTATTCTCTAACCAACCATCAGAACTAACTCCAACATCTTGAATAAACCAGCTAAAGAAACCACTGTTGGCTTCTGTTTTACTTCTTAACCACCTGATCGACCCTTGGTCGATTGTTGGCTGCCAGTTGGCTGTGTCTTGCTCTACATTATCAAGCCATTCCAATTTGCCACCAGCATCATTATTAATCTTAGCAGTATAACCACATTCAACACTATCGCCCGATTTCAACTGGCTTATCGTCAGTGTTAGGCTATTGTTGGCCCTGTCAATTACAAGATTACATCTGTTGTCGGATGTTAGCAAAACAGCATCACTACCCAAACTATCAAAAACTTCAATGGTAGGGATTGTCTCTCCACCTCTATTCACTACTTTAAAACTGTATGCGATTGTTTCTCCAGTCTTGGCAGAAAATACAGCTATTTTATGGACACTGAAATTGTCAAGATATGGTGGCAAATCAAATGCTTCTGTTCCATCAGCCCTGCTTCGCGATGACCCTTGATCAGCACTATAACCTAAACCACGATTGGCAAAAGTTGTCCATATAATCTTCTTATTTTTTCCTCCATTTAACAATTCATCTGCTTTAAGCAAAGCGTCTCTTCCATCTACAAAACCTGGTCCACAAGGCTGAATCTTCATGGCCTCTAACAACAATTGCATCATTATATTATTACCACCTGTACCTCTGTAAATATCTTCGTCGTAACCATACGCCTTGATAAATGCAAAATGCAAATCCCATAACATGGAACACCACACACTACCAACACCATGTGGCACGGTAAATTGTGCGCTTTTAATGTAATCATAGGTTACTGGATTAACCGAGAAACTAGTGGAATATGGATATGGTCGAATTCCACTACCATTTGTATTTTGACGTCTTAAATATGTACCAATGCCTCTACGTTTTTCTGGGGCATCATCTTTATGTTGCGTCATTACGAGCCCGATGAAGTCACTCCAGCCCTCACCCATTTGTTCTTGATACGTGTTTGACTGTAAACATGAGCTGTTACTCGGACCGCCAGTTAATCTTGTACTAATTCCATGCGTATATTCATGAGAAATCACACCATTATCAAAATCACTGTCCGTAAAGTTTCCTTCTAAACGCGAAGAATCGTACAACGATCCAACCACGGTTTCAACTTGCATTCGAGCCTTTATTGTATTCCCATCATTCATGGCAATCATGATTATTGGAATTGTAACCCCAGTCAAATTACCTCGTATGGTTATTGGCGCTGTACCTACATTATTGATGATTATTACACCAATGGCTCCCGCATTTTGTGCCTTTTGGATTTTAGAAACAAAGGAACAGTTTCCTCTATCGAACACGGCTATATTACCGCTAAGGGCATTGTTGTTGATTAATGAATTACACCCTTCAGAACCATTGGCCGTACCATCATCAACTAAAACCATATCCCCTTTTACAGGTGTCTTGGTTAAATCTGCACCTATAGACGCAGGTGCTGATGTATATTTTTTAGCTATTGAAGTTGGTTCATCAATTTGGAAGTAATCTGCTACTAAGCCACCTGTTCCCCACAAAAACATTTGCATCCTAGGGTTTTGACCATCGGTCATTGGATTGAAATTCGCATTGTTGGTACCACTACCATCCTGAGCATCTGCAAAAACGTGATCACTGGCTATACCACCATTCCCGTAGTTGTTTTCTTGAAAATTTCCAGATACTTCATCAAATCCATATTGATACCATACATCGTGCAATAGATTGTTCCAGTAGAACAGGTTAATAATAGCTGCATCTAAGTAATTGTTCGCAGATTGTGCGGTACTGAAGTCTGCAGCAAAGGTTAAACCTGAACCACCGTCTGGGCTATATCCAGTTCCACCATTTGCATTGATATCATCTTGTGCCCAAACATTGTTACCTCGAGTAATGGTGAACTCAGCACCATTTACACCGTTTACATCATGCCACCCGTAAGGAGAAGCAGAGTCTGCCGGATCTTCTTCATGGGTTCTATTGCCATGGATAGGGCTTTCTATAGGGTAGTTAAACACTTGGTAGCTTGCGTCCGCTTGTGTTCTCGTTGCGTTTGTGGTATTCATGACGGCTGGCGTCGTAAAACCTATTTCACTTTTTTGATGTGTGCAATTGGAATGTGATTCAAACGAACATCTAATAATCATGTCTGATTTAACAATGGTCTGCCCAGTAGTGGCATCAACATAACCATACCACATATGTTCTGGGTGTTGACTATAGAACTGAATAAACCAACATGATTTGATCTCGTTGTCAATTAAATAGTATCCTTTTTCAAGTCTTACAGGAATGGTCGATTGAGTAGATTCTTTCCATTCTAAACCGCCATTCACTTCCAAAAATGTCACATCCGACAACGCGATATCGTTGTATTCAACGTCCGACAAGAAGCTTTCAAAAGCTTTTCCTGGTGTTAAAGCAAACTGGTCTGATACATTAAAGTCTGTTAAATGTGGGTACAGACCTTTTGACGAATAACTAACGACATCATTTTTAAGAACTGCGTTTGCTACAGCATTAAATATAGGAAGTTGATTTATCGCTTGACGTACATAGACATGATTTAAGCCAGTAGACTTATCTATATAATCGTCGGTGATTTGCAAACCAGCTAAGTCGGTTGTTTGCAGGTTATGCTGCGTAATGAATTGCGTTTTAATACGATCATTTTTTGTATCG
>JBLHOC010000068.1:0-15903 GCA_047620825.1 Bacteroidia bacterium
GATTATTCCCTCGTCTATCTTGGCACTGACGGACAAAACTGCAGCCTAGTGCATGCGCACCTTCCTTATGTATAGGTTGGGGCGCATATCATCCATGCTCGAAATCAAGACTCAGACTCAAAACCCTTTTATAGCCAGCATTTCAACTTGTTCTAGACTGGCACTTCCTTAGAGCATTAATAGGTCATCACAATAATGAAACGCTTCTTTCTAACCTACGCACAAACCATGGAAAATTTGCTAATAAGCTCATCTCCCCGGATCAAGATGTACACATCTTTTAAAACAGGTACCAGTATCAGTTACAGAGGTGGTTTCGCCAATAAACGCTCAGCTATGGATTTTGCCCAGCAGATAAACAATGCTACTGGCCAGCAAAT
Source organism: Bacteroidia bacterium (assembly GCA_047620825.1). Classification (GTDB taxonomy): domain Bacteria; phylum Bacteroidota; class Bacteroidia; order NS11-12g; family UBA9320; genus UBA987. The sequence goes on from JBLHOC010000068.1 coordinate 381, forward strand.
CGCCTCCTATTACGGCAGTGTTGACGTAAATAGAGATGATGCTTACCACATAGATACTAAGGCGGCGGAATAATATGGATATACGAGCTCGAATCGAAAAAATTAAAACGCCTGAAGATGCTGAAAAGCAAATCACACTGGCCAAACAAAACGCCATGCGATTAAGAGCCGAAGCAAAAAAACAAACAACGTTAGCTGAAAAAGTCGCCAGCCAAGAAAAGGTTAAATTGGCAGAGCGTGTCATGCGCGAGTTGAGACGATTAATTTGGGATATTGAAGATGTATTAGCAGCTGGTAAGCCGGCCACCAGCGTACTAAAGAATTAGCACAAGCAGGATCATGACGGCACGAATAATAATGCATCCCACAAATCCGATTTATAGCGACGTTACCCCTATTTGGCATAATGAGTGCTCAAACCAACCACGGAGCGCCACACATGCCTAAAGCAACCAAGACAATCCAAGTGAAAACTGTATTTGGCGGCACAGCCCGTGTACTGAAAGCGGATGTTGAAACAGATATGGAGCGTTTGTCGTTGTACACACCGCAAGGGCGACAATTAAGAGCACAAGGCGCACATTTTATGTTGCCACACCCCATCGCCATATACAGAGAAAACTTGGTGTTATAGGGCATTAGAGAAGCGTACTTAGCAGAAATACATTTTATCAAATTAAGGGGCAATATATGCAAAACGTCAATCAGATTGAATTAGCAAAGTTACAAAAGGCCATAGGTCAATCCATCATTGCAGAAGATGGTATTCGCGCCACGTTGAGCCTGTTATCGCAGGCTGTAGCTGATATCCAAACCATGTTGCAATCATCTGAGAATGCCGAACTGGATGATATGAAATATTTACTGCACTAATAAGGGGATTGCTATGACTTTACTGCCATTTATTGTCCTGTTTACAGATACGACCTTTACCTTGCCTGAATGGTTATTATTTCAGGCCGAAGATAGCGAACATGCAGAAGAACAATTGCTTTCGGAAAACCCCAGTGCAGATGTGACGTGGATTGTGCAAACAGATGACGTTGATATTGGGTTTGAGACTTATCACCGTGAATCGACGTGTGAGGAAACGGCATGAGCCAGGATTATATTCACATATTTGGATGGCAGACAGAGCAGGCATTTAATGCTGACAACAATATCGACACTGCCAAGCATATTGATTCGGTTGCACAACATGATGATTGGCAAAGTGCTGTGGCTGAAATCGTTAGCGATAGCCTAGATAGCTATTTTTATATAACAGTAGAGGACGAGAACGGGAACATTGTTTCTGATTCGGATTCTTACCACACTAAATCCGTTATCTCAGGCTGTTAATGAAATCCAAACGTCTGAACGAACAAGTATTGGATATAACATTACTTCCTTAAGGTTAGTACACTGTTCCAGCCAAGTGCGTAAGCGTGTTTTTCAGCATCAAGGCCAGCGTCATTAATGAGCTCAACTTGATCACCATTAGCAATTGAAGTGCGGGCTGACATTTCACCTTTACGCATTGATTTCTCCAGTGCCGGTGACAGGTTCAGCAAAGCTTGCTTAACCAATTCTGGATTGCCGTACTTTAACTCAGCTAAGGTTTCTGCAGAGATGGTTTTCAATGGCTTTGGTGTTACCAAGCCCGGAATATCGTCAAAATCCATAAATTAAAGGTTTCCTATTTAGTTAATTATTTTCAATCTTTTAGTTCAGAATCTAGGGCGTATTAAATGCATTATGGATTGATGTGTTCGCCGCATTTCTGGCCACAAATGGAGTTCGTAGCTACAAAGATAGCCGTATCATAAGCATACCTGTGACACTTTAAGCACATTGATTATCTGATTATCCTTCTTTCGCCACTGATATTTAAAGTGTTCTGTCTGTACGGGTAAGGTAAGTGCTTTTGGATTGAATACCGCGACACATTCGCCACCAGCATGTCGGACACTGTTATAAACCAAACCATCACTGCCGTTAGCCCGCATTCTTTTGGCGAAAGATTGGGATTGTGCGTAATCCTCTTTATCGTGCAGATCATTAAATGCAATGCCGCGTATATCGTGCATAGGTGACACCACGCGATTTACATAGCAGCGCATTGTAATTTCAGTATCTGGCTCATTCGTGCGTCTTAAGAAGTTCTCTCGATGAAATACCGTTTCTTTTATTGCTGTGTTTAAGTACTTGGCGCCATAGTAAACGCCGTAATGGGTGCCGTCTGTAAACCGACTGGCTATTCCTATATGGGTAAAAGCCGCCATGACTGGCGTAGAGCCCACACCGCTTATACGTTGGTATACGGGTACTAAGTTTAAGTCGCCCACTTCTTGTCTTATGCGATCATTGGTCAATGACTCAATGGCATAGGCCATATCGAGATCATCAGGGTCAACCACTTCTTCGAACAATCCGATAGGGGGAAACTGACTGGGAATAAGTCTGTGAAGCTTTTTCCAATCTAATGTTATGGTATCAACCACGTTGAGCATCCAAGTACCGTCTTGTTTCTAACAATTGCACCATGCTTCCCTTGGCCATGTAGTCCAAAGCAGATAACCCACCAAAGGCCTCATTCTCTTTACGAGGCCATGCATCGGCTTGCTGTCTTGTGGGGAATAACACACCTAACGCTTTATAAATGCCCATGATGTAAGAGCAACGTTCAAGTGTGTCTATTGAAATTGAGCTTGCCTCACCTTTTTTCCATTTATAAAACGTGCCTTGAGAGGGAAAACCCAATAACGCCATTTGAGTCTGGTTTTTTACGCCCCACTTTTCCATGATGTTGAAAAAGGTTTTCAGAGCGACGGATGCAGCTTTTTGTTTATCCTGATTGATAAGTTCGTAAGCAACGGCGTTCATGTTAATCACCTTAGTATTAAAGTCTAAGGCTATTGTAGTACACATATATAGTAATACTCAAATAAGATACATATCTATACTATAAAGGTTGTTGTGTATTTGGCCACAAACCTCATGCGTACTGTGTAGCGACAATAAAGTCTTAAACAATCCATACATTAATCCATGTATGGATACATGGATTGAACATATGTACATTTGTTCGATTAATTCTTTCCACGTTGAAATAGACTCAAACAACATAGTCAACATCACTATTGCAGTTTTAGTTAATCGAGCAAAGGCTTGTCTGATGTAGTGTGCAAGCTAATAAGACTTTACGTAAAAGCGTACGTACGCTTTTACGTAAAGTCGTATTTCAAAGAGGTCGTCATCCATGTCAGTTTTTGCAGAAAGCATTACCAAGACCCTTTCCATTATGTGGCGTGAATTGACATATATTGGATACTGAGCTTACTGTCATTACGGAGTTAAGTTCATGAATTACAATCGCACTTTCCACGGTTTCCCTGCCCTTCCTAAACAGCTTATGATTGGCTATGGCGAGTTAAAATGTTGTTATACGGGTAAGGTCTTTGCTAACGCGATTACCGATGCTTACAACAAATATACTGCTGATTTTAACAACACCAATTATAGAGCCACCCAGGAATTTTTACTTGATCAGAGGTTTCGCTACCTCCATATGTGCATGTTAGAACCATTCGAAGGCGTGTTTGTTAAGCAAGAAGATAACGCCCCTGCAAAAGCTGCTTAGGGCGAAGTTCGCATTGGTTTTTTCTTGATTATTCGGTGGCAAGTGTGACAAGACCTATTGAAGTCGGTCAAGGGTCAACGGCAAGCGTCGCAAAATACAACTAAATGTTGCTTCAAATAGCACATTAGAATAGTAAGCTGGCCACTCCACAAAATATCAAAACATAAGAAATTTTTAAACTTGTCCATCCCAATTTGTGGCCAGATGTCGGCCACTTGAGACAATAGTGTTGAATTTAAACAAAGGGTCAACACCATGTTTCAAGCCAACTTATTCGACACTGACGTTAATGTATCCACCCCTATCAGTTTCCCTGCTCCCGTTAATATCAAAGCTTATTTCAGTGGTAATAGTTTGGTTAAAGACGGTGTTTTTACCTGCACTGTAGGCACAGGTGCAAAGGCAGAAGATAGACCAACCTATGTTGAAGATGCCATCCTTGTTTATCGCAATCTCAATAAGCCTAAGTACTTCTCTATGAAACAAGCTGGTGGCGCTTTAAAAGGGAAAGTGAGCGGGTATGCCCAATCGATTGTCGTGAAAAACCCTTGCTTTAAAATTTCAGAAGCTTCAAGACAAAGAGTACTGAGAACCAACCGTAACGTGCACAGTTACGTTACAGGTGAATTTGTTGATGCCTTTGATGGTCAACCCGATATATCGGCGTTAACTGATTATGTGCGCGTTACTTATTCACCCTACGTAGGCAATTTTTACTATACGTTTGAGCGGGATGCTGATGGTCAACTTATCAAAGATTCTATTCAACCGTTTAAAAACGTTGAAGCCTATACCCATGCCATCGTCAACGGCAGCGATGTTTTACTGTGTTGTCTTTAAGATGAATCATTTAATTCAATAGAAGTGCCAAAAACGACACCTCTGTTTTGAATGCCTTCATTTTCACCCTGTAATATTACTCATACTGATATCAAAACAGGTTAATAAATATGTACGTAAATTCATTCATTGCCGCTATTGAGCGAACCAAGCGGTTTGAACTAACACAACCCATTTTGTTCATGTCGCCAGGTTCAATTTTGAATCAGGACCATATGATCAAGATAGCAGCAGCAATTGAAACGGAATCGGTTCAGACTAAGAACAAAGATATTGCTCAAGGTGCATTCGTTTTCCATGATCGCTTTAAGCGTGAAATTGAAAAGATAATTGGCTCTCCTACTTACTACACACTGGGTTTTGTGAAAGTAGACGATAAAGAATTGTTTAAGACCAGCGAAGATAAACTGGAGCAGCTTCTAAGTGACAAAATCCACTTTTCAGAAGGCGTTAATATGCACGCCTGGCTTACCTTGCCCACCATGGAAATTATAGACTTAACACTGGCCACTACACTAGGGTATCAATTGAATACACCTGAACTGCTGGGCTTGATAGTCAGTGGACATGCTGACAGCCAGAGTATTAAATATACGCCTCAAATAGTTGGCATCGAATACTTAGAGCGCATTGGGGCGTTGATAGCGTTATCTGCTTAATAAAAATGGCAGAGGAGCAGAAAGTCGAAGTCTAGCCGGGCAAAGTATTTTATAGTTGAGTTTTCTAAGTTGGATTTTACGTACATGATTAAAATACTCGCCATATTACTTGCCTGCCTTTCTTTTGGTGTGCTTGCAGATGAAGTTTGTCAGAGCACCGATTCGAGCTTTGTGCATCAGGTTTGCTACGACAAGGAGCGGGCCGTGTTACGACTATTGTTAAAAGACCGATTTTATCAATATTGTGGTGTTTCCCCCGCTGTCCATGCCTCTCTTATAAATGCCTCATCGAAAGGCAGCTACTTTAATCAATACATTAAAGGTCGATACCGCTGCTAGTTGGAATAATCAGGTAAACATACCCACACCGATGTAAAAAATGTAGCCCTCCAAACATTCCTTTGCTGACTTATTTTGTGGCGTCATGTTCGGTTGATGCGATCCTTTATCTAAAGCATTTTTCAATTTATTTAAGGGGTCTTAGCGACTATGAGCAGTACAAATCAAATTTTTGTGGTCAATGCAGATGGGTATTATTTTGTGGTATCCGGTGATGTATCAGTAAAACCATTGCATTCAAATGGGTGTAAAACCTTTCCAACGCTCAATTCAATGCTTACTTATGTCATGGCCAAACTGAAGTTGTCTCTTGATGAAGTCGAAGGCCAAGAAATGTTTGTTGAATTAAAAGACGGTCAATGGGATTACTGTGACTCAAGAGGTATATGGGACGAATGTGAAAACATCGGCCAAGATGGATTAACCATTGAAAAGTGGATTGCTTTGTTTGAATTGTAGGTTCAACAACTAAAACCCAACTAACTATCAATGACAGGCAATGGAGTCACTATGACAAGCATAATGCACAACAAACTCATGGCCCTTGCAGCAAACTATTTTCCATAATAGGTAACGGTTCCATTTTGTTGGCATATTGCAAAAGTGGTTGAAGATAGTGCCATCTATCTTCAACTGCATGGCTCAACATGGAAACCGCGAATTACAGAAAGTTTAACGACCGGCAGCTCAATAGCAGCAAATATCACAAGCTTGATGGCACAAACATCCGGGCAAAGCTAAAAGTAGATCTGCAAGCACAAATGGTGTTTGATGATATTGAGGTCAATACAGAGCCCTCTAGGGTTCACCCTGCCCATTATTTTGAAAACATATACGATTATCAGTTAGTGCTGGATAAACATGCCAGAGGTGCGCTGCAAAGCAGTTTCCTAGACGAAGATGCTTCTGTTTTAGTTTACCGCTCGGGCGCTAATAATATTTCAGATTTGCGCGGGTACATTGACGCTGGAAAAGCAATCGGGGTGTGCGCGCTGGAAGTGAGCGCCAATGCTAAGACTTTACTGTGTGAATACGTGAAAGCTGGTGGTCAGTGTATGGTCGATAGCGGCGCATTCCGTTTGTTTAATGCGAGAATGCGCGGCAAAGCTTGTGAAGACTTAAAATTTGATAAAATCTTAACCGTATATGAAGAGATAATAAATCAAGCTTGTGGAGGTGATATCACGGTTGTTGCTCCTGATATTGTCGGTGACCAAGATGCGTCTTATTTATTATTAGTTAAGTTCGAGGATAAAATCCGTCGCTTGGCAAAACTGGATGCAAAGGTCATGGTGCCCTTACAAAGAGGTGCATTAACCATCAACGACTACTATGAAAAGGTTGTTAACCTACTTGGAAAAGATTTTGTTTGGGGCATTCCTTCTAACGTAAAGGCATTGTCACAGTCTGAAATCTTACATTTTGTCTCAGAATTCAAACCAAGTGCTGTGCACTTTTTAGGTTGCTCAGAGCGCGACATCATCCATCAGGCGATGGCAAAATCACCTAACACCCGCTTTTCAAGCGATGCAACACGGTTAAGGGCTCAGATAGGAAAGAATAGACTATTAACGGAAATGCAAAGTCAGCTCACAGACGAAAATGTACAAATTGCCTACACGGTGGAGATATTTCTGAAATCGGATTGGGGAGCGAATTTGATGAGACGGAAGTGCTCGGTAATTTAGCAAATATATTGGAAAGCTTTAGTAAGAACGAGTTGATTAAGTTTGCCTGCGCCCTCAATACTAATAGCAAGGCTATGCAACGTATTACGTTGGTGGTTTTTTTGAAAATATTGCAAGAAAACAATTGTCCAAGCGGTTTAGAACACATGCAGTAAAAACATTAGCAATGATAGATGTTATTTAACAAGGTATATTTTGGTAATGAGTGAAATTAAGACTAGTAGTGAAAGACAAGCACCCTTTGCAAAAGCATGGTTTAGGTTTTTGCGTGAATGTAGAGCCAGTGGCGTGAAAATGAATCAGAGTATCGCAGCGAAGCAGATGAAAATTAAACGCTCCACTTATTCTTACAGCGTAAATTATGGTCCGTCTGATACGGTGCTGTTAAGGTTTAGTCGTTTTACCGGTATACCACCTGAACTAATTGATGAATCTTTGGCAGATATTAAACCAATTATGTTGCATAAAAATGTTGGATATTGTGAGCCACTGAAAAAAGCCTCGTAATGCCTGTCTATCATGGCGCATTTCCATCTTGGATGAGTGCCTAGTTCCCCTCCCTACCCTTTGCGTTTTATGGCCTGATTTTCAAAATACGAGATAATTCTTCTATCAACAAAAAAAGAAGAATTATTTTCATGGGCCAATACTTCATAACAGACATTGGAACGTCTACAGACAACTACAGGTTTAACGTCACTGGTTGCGCTAAATTCATGTATCACCTGAAACGTTGATTTCTTTCTTAATCGAAAATCCACATTTCCAGTCCATCGCAGACGAGATCAATAAATTGTGTTAGTGCCATCCCCTAGCCCAGTTCAATACCCCTTAACCTGACTACGAAGGTATAACGATGAAAAAGCCTGATTTTACATTACTGAATTCAAGCGATGATATTGAACCATTATCCAATAACGACAATGTCATCATGTGTGAAATTGACAGAAAACACATTGAATCCGAAAATATTTCATGGGTGATGGACAAGCTCCTACCACTTTCAGATAGGCGTGATTTGTTTTATTCGCTAAAGGATCGGGTGGTATTTATTGTATCTGGCTACGACAATGATCCGCGTGAATTATACGAAGTGGAACAAGTTAGATCCTATTTTACTTTACTGGCAGACAACTGGCCTTTTTTCCTACATTACCTAAGTGAGGAATTTGGCACTTTGGGCCTCTTCATGGCAGCAACATCCATTCAAGCGAACCCCATTAAGAGGGGCAACAGCCAGACAGAGTCGTATATCACTTTCTCTCAGGCAAATATCGAAAATTTGGTTACACGTTCAATGGAACTAGCCAAGCTGCATGGCGAGCCAGACATGGTTCTTTACGAAGCCTACTTAACAACGCGCATTGCCAATATTTTTGAATAAATAACTCATTGGGAATAATTCATGATCTGGGATACACAATAATATGAGTCGATTGAGTTTTAATTACGTGCAGTTTGCAAAAAGACATCTGGATAACTCAAATCATCCGATACTCCCACAGGACATGTTAAGGGTTTCTATGGATAGTGGTGCAACTCATACCGGTGAGGCGTTACGCAAAGAACTGCGCCAAGCGTGTGAGATCCTTGCGAACCAATCGGAATACAAACGGTCCCGAGTGAAGGGTGTGTCAGGTTATTACTATCAAAAAGTGTAGTACGAGTGCACATCTCATTTTTATTAGATCTGCGCCTGTTTTATAGCGCGTATCCAGCCCCTGTCATGATGGCTTAATAATAAGAAATACGGGGCGCAGCATGTTACTAACGGATGAACAAAGAGCAAAAGAATTCGTACTCGGCATAAACCGGGAGCGAGCTTATAGGCTGATTACAGCCATCTGTGCACGCATCGAACGAAGAATTTATAAGGCCAATACAGTCAGCACCTCGAAAAACTTTGATTGGGGAAACATTAAAAAGTCAGCATGGGAAACTGATTTAATTTTTAAATTGAAGATGGGGTTGCAACTGACTGATACCTACAATACCCCCGAAGCGGCCAGAAAGCGTATTTTACAACGTAGAGCCATACGAAATAAAGCACGTGCTCTGAATTCATTCAATAGTTGATATAAAGAGATTGATTGATATGTGAGATTTTCACTTCAAATTTCATGCTGAGCCATCAAGTTAATTTGTTATACCTAGTGCCTAAAATCTGGTAGAGCTATGGCATTTGAAACCAAAAAGACTAGAGATAATTTAGTGCCGACTTAACTGATTAATGTTATTTTCGAAGAGAACGAAGGAGCAAGTTGATACGTGTCTGTCGCTTCTGGAGAGCATCACTTTACTAATAAAACAACGCAAAATAAATAGCATGAATTGTTGTGGGAATGTGATTACGCTTATAAAAGCAATATGCAAATAATGCATATTAGAAATGACGGAAAAGACAAAATAGAGATGAAAACTTGGATGTTTTAGTGTCTTGATATATTGATTGTTATATCTTTTGATGAACAGTTTTTGATTGTCACATGACAGTTTGAATCGTGAATATCGAAATCTAGTACAACAGGCTTATGGTCTATAACCGTTTTTTTTGTGTCTGAATATGACGCCAGTACATCTACGAAATACCACTTTTTTATCAAAAAACATACAATTGGCATATAGACAACTACGACAGATATATAAGCAATAATCACTATTTCTTTAGTCATGATCCCATTGGTCCAATAAAATTGATTAATTCAAATGTAAATATTAATGCTATTTTCATTTAGAAGTTGGATAACGCTTAACTACAATAGCAGCAATAAATGTCAGTGAAAAAGGCAGTATAAAAAGTAGAGACCCGAAACTAAATTTAGTCGAGTCTCAACATTAGATTATTCTTTAAACCTGAAATCTGTAGATTTTAAAATTACAATTTCATTTTTCAGAGCCTTGTTTTCGATAGATAACTTTTCTACTTCAACTATACAATTTTTTAGTCTATCGCCCATCGTTGATACAACCTGTTCAGCTAGTATTTGATTGATAGAATGTGATTTTAACTTTGAGTCGGTTTTAATATTTTCTGGAATTACACCATATTTTAGTAATTCTTTAATGCTCATAATTCTTTCTCAGTTTGTAATTGAGATTGAATTTCAACAATGGAATTTTTCATCATATCGACATCAAAAACCTTTGAAAGCCACTTTTTGTAATGAAAACTATTTTTAAAACACTCTTCCGAAGAAGCTGAGACGATAAAGATATTCTCTGTTATGAATCTTTGATGTTCAATTAAAACCTCGCTCATGCATCCATCAATAATATACAAATCAGTCACAATCAGATTAAACTCGTTGCTACGACACAACAGTTCTGCATCGTTTATATTATCTGTTTCAACAATACTTACAGTTAAATTTAAACAACTAAAAGCATCTTCGATGATGTTGCGAAATTGCTCACGAAACTCAGGAAAGTCTTCTATCAATAGAATCTTAAAATCAGCATTTTTATTCAGATTATTTAACTTCTCATTTTTTTTTACTGCATTTAAAAGTGAGTTGTATTTTTCTTTTTCAAAAACCATTTTTTCATTAAAATTGTCAGTTAACGTGTGATGTTCAACAACCAGTTTTTTATGAGATTGAGTTAATTTAAGAAATTCAGCATTAGTTGATTTAGATTTGATATAAGACATCACTTGAGAAAGACATCTCGTGAAGTAGGATTCTGCTTTTTGCGTAATAATTAAGTTTATCATGAAGCTCACATTTAAAATGAATAATGAGAACCAATTTTATAATTACATGGATTCTTAATATATACAATATTTTATATTATAAATCGATGATGTGAAATAAATCGGCTTAATTGCTATATTTTTAGAAGATGGTTAAGAATTAATAAGCAGTATAAGAAACAAAATAAAGATTGCAAGATATTGTTTTTTATAGGTTTACTTGATTTCAAGTTTGAAATCATTAATGTAAAATAAAGGTAGATGTGGACTTCAGATATAAACTGACATCAATTTCAGTTCTTTTTATAACGCGTTCAAATAGCGGTTTACTATTACCAATATACGGTCTTGAATCAATATCCCTTTCTATCTTATTGAGATCATGTTGCTCTTGTTCTGTAAAGATTGAGGCCTTAGCATTTGAATCATATTCAATACTTACTTGAGCAATTTTTGAATATAGGCCAGTGTCATCAATCGCCATTTTCAGGTGGCTTGCAAAAGATGCAAAGAGGAAAAGTACAACTGTAATTCGAACTCGTCATGTCCTGTAGTTCAACTAGGAAATCAAATGGGGAAACTGGTTTTCATACATTCTTATTTAGGCGTTCATAACCCTTTTCCAACATCCCCTTTAGTGAATTAAAGACTTGGGACAGGCTGCCTTGAACTGAACATCTGAATTGAAGCAGGTTAAAAAAGCTTTTCACTATAGATTCGATATTCATGTAGTGATAGTGATTGGAGAGATGGAAAGTATATGGGTGCCATCCCATCCCATTAAGTCGCGTTAATTACATAAGGTGAAACACTAAAAACAATCACTACATGAGAAAAACGCATGACTTCAGATATAAAAAATAAAGGATTCACACTAAAGATAAACAATGTCGAAATAGCTTTTCATACATGTTGGGAAGACTGCGATGGTGAGCGTTGGGTGTTCTGTGTGGATACATCGGTAGTAAGTGACTATCGAAGACAATGTGATGGCATTAGGTCTTCAAGACCTACAATTTACGATATTGCCTCTACATTGGAGTATTTAGATACTCCTGTATTTCCTTCTAGAACGCCACCAGCGTTATTAATTGGGAAAGTTGACACATCTGTACTCATGGATATTAGTCGTCGTCTTACCGCTATAGCGAAAGCCTTAGCACCGCAATGCACACCTAAAGATAGTTATTACGGAGATTGAGTTTTATTCAGTTGGTGTTTGGGTTAATGAAGGCCCTGTTTACATCATAAATAAGTAGCTAAAACCGTGTGGCACCCTAAAAGTCAAATAAGGAAAGACTAAATAATGATGCATTCAAACACCACTAACAATCGTTCAGGTGATATTTTCAGGGAGTGGCAACAAGAGATCGACAAAAATGAAGATCTAGTCAATACAAAGCGTCTGAAAGTAGGCTGTAACGTGAAAACAGAGCACGGTACTGGCAAGATGGTAGGAAGAGATAACCCTTATAGGGTAGTTGTAGAAATAACAAAACCTATTAACCAATTCAAAAAAATGGTGTCACGATTTAAGCAGTCCCGTTTATGTTATTTTCCAAAAGAAATTGAAGTGACTGATTAGCGATGGCCATATATGGCCCTATTCGAGAGTGGTGAGACACTGATCCCACATATATGAGTCATAAGGGAAATTTGGAAATGCTTACTGATAATGGCGATTTACAAGCTGGCGTTCTATCAAAGTATCAGATAGAAGGAATTAACGGGGTGTTTAATGCCTACAGCACAGGCGTTAAATGGAATGGCTCTGAATGCCCTATTTTTACGATGGAACAAGTTAAGGTTTTTATTAACATTTTGAATAAAGACGATGATTTTGACGCTAAACTCATAAATGGTGTAGTTATAATTACAATTAAATCATCAGAGGAGGATGTAAGAATTGAGGAGCGAAATGGTTTCTATGAATTTGCTGGTTGGCTCTTCATTGCCTATCAAGATGTCAAAACCTGACATCTCGCAAAAAATTCTAACTACCCGTTTGCCGTGTTCATAATACATACTCTAATATTGGGTATCTCATATTGAATACTAAACTGCTGTGATGGTTATCCTGCCTGTAATATCCAAGACTGAACCCTTTATTGTCGCTGGTGGATCCTCTACTAGGTTCTCGGTCGCTTCTGCACACTTTTTTGGATTAACCATAATACCAAGCCCAGTCCATAGAGAATAGAAGCAAGCAGCTACGATACAGGACACTATTAATGGCATTAAAAAAGAGACACGTTTTTTTGGCTTATCATATCCTTTAAAGTACACGCCTAATTGACTGTGTTCTATTCCTCTGAATTTATAATGTTTATATCCCCATAAGAGTAGGTAGGCGATAAATGAAGCCGCAATGCCTATAATTGGCAATAACAATGACTCCTTGGTTTTACATATCTGATCTGGATTTATCCAAATACCAAATTTGCCACTAAAAACAGCAACAAAAAAGGCTGTCAGGGCAATAAAAATCTGCATGAAAAGTTTAAATGTGTCATGACTCTTTTCGAGGGTAAAATGAATATGATGACTGGTTTGAATATATCGCTGTTGATTCAATGCACTCCAATGAGCAAATGCTTCTTTTACGCACTCCGGGGAGCCTGAGGCGTCACCTTTACTGGGGGGGAACTGTTCAAGTTGGTCACAAATATTGTCTTCAAGTGCTTTCAACTTTTCTTTGTTTTTGGCGGCTGTTTCCTCTGCTATTATTTGTTCACATGATTTTTTAAATTGAAGTTTTAGTAATATTTTATTCAACACAAGCGCTTCCCTTCTATGTGATTAAAATGCTTTTTACCTGCAAGCTGAATATGTCTAGATACACTAATGAAATGTAAATGTGAACATTTAGGGTGTTGCCACCAGCATTATAGACAATAGTAGGTATTTAAGGCTGACTCAAGTTAAACAACCTATGAAAATTGGCACGTTCGCGAACAGTTAAATAGAACGAGACGATTAAGTAGATGGAACATTAAAAGGATAGTCTAGCTTATGTTTATTTAACACTTTCAGGACAGTTAACCACGCATTGGCCTTTGCCCTGCATTTGCCTAGATGTAGGAATACATGTCTATGATCACTGTTAACCCAATCACAATGCGCCTGAGTACAGTTGGAAATTAAAAGGGTAAATCGTTTTGTTTGACGTTTTTTAAGCCATTGTTCATACATCCAGCGTTTAAGAAACCCTTTTGTTGTTAATTCATCTGTTACATCAACATACAAAGATTGGGCGTCCAAGCAGAACTGCTCTAGCAACATGACTTGTTGTTCGGCCCTAGCAATCTGCACACGTAGTTGTTTACTGTAACCCCCACGGTTTTCCATGTAGTCCCGTTCAATGCCTTCACGGATGGATGCTGAGCCTCTTTGATAAGCGCCTATACCCATTAATTACTCCTGTATTTTTTAAAGCGGTTCAATCACCACAGCACTCAGTAACATCTTTCCTGGCCAGTTCATGTTGGCAGAACTCATCGCAATCACCGTAGAAGCTAAGGGTGTCATCTTCATGCCAAACCACACGCATGAGCTGCCCTCCCCACTCATCGTCTTCATCACGCTCGCCTTCTGCGATTTGTAATAAATAAGCCTGCTGCATCTGTACAATTTCCGACTCAATATCTGATTTATCAACGCTAAGACATGGCACCGTTACACCAAAGACATCAGATGTTGAGCCAGTACTGAACTGGCCATTATCACACACCACAACTTCAGCGAAAAAACCGCCGTTAAGCATTGCACTGTGAATAGCATCAACCTCTTGAGCTGATGATAGCCCTATAAAGGCGAGTTGTTTCTTACTTAGAAATTGCTCACCAGTAACGTTGGAGTGGCTCATGTTTGAATGTCCGTGTTTCAATTATCGTAAAGCTATTCTCTCTGACTTTGGAGTTCGCGCTATAAACCGAGTAAAACCGTTTGATACTTATCAAGCTGACTATTTCTGTCATCCTACAATCCTGACGGGTGACTGCCATATCGAACGAGGAACAGTGTTCGTTTGCTGTTTTACGTTCGATAATTTCAGTGTTAATATTGGAATAATAAAAACGAATGTTAGGGTGCATGATGAGTGAATTGACTGTTGAGCAGAGTGATATAGAGAGTCAGGTATTTGAAATATGTGACCGGTTAACTGCAAATGAAGAAAAACTAAGCAATAGGATCATACTTGCACACTTAGATGGCATCACCAGCACATCAACCGTTCACGCGCCATTCAAAAAATGGCGAGAACTAAGAGAGGCGAACAAGAAAAAGTTCATGGAGAATCTTAGATTTTCGGATTCTCTAGCGGAAGCCATCGCTGACGAAATTGCTAAACATAGCGCTGCATCTGATAAACGCTCCCGGGCACTGGCAGAGGCAGCAAACGAGCAAACTCAAGAAGCAATAGAAGACCTGCGAAGTCTAGAAATACGCCTTAAAAACGAAATGTTATTATTAGATCAGGCCAAAAAAGATAAAGTCATACTGCAAAAACAGTTGGATGAAGAGGGCAAAGGACACCAAACATTAGTAAAGGAGTTGCGACAACAATTAGAGGTCCAATTGTCAGACAACAAGAGCCTAGCCCAATCAAACGAATCGCTACGTACAGACGTAGCCAAGGCTGAGTTAAAACTAGAAGGTAATGAAACGCATGTGGCCGAAGTAA
>JBLHOC010000069.1:0-15821 GCA_047620825.1 Bacteroidia bacterium
GGCGTTGTAATATGCATGTCTGTTGGCCCTATAGTATGCTTCTATAGCGTGGCAGAGCCAATAACTCCCAGTGTTGCTGTCGATGCCTGGGTGCACGAAGTATTCAATTTCTTTCGTTGGTGTGATAACGTAACAATTGGTCTTAATTTTTTTCGAACTAAAAATGTTATTCTTAATGTCGAAAGCCATGGATGGATTTTTTACCAAGTCAACGTTTCCAAATTTGGCAATATTGAATTGGTACTTTTTACTCATAATGGCTTGCCAGTAGGTGAGATTTGTAGAACCATTAATGTTCGTTGCAATGACAACCTGGTTTAGCATTTCTTGTACGTCTCCAGCATCTATATAGCCAAAATTGATCTTCTCTTTTTTGCTGTTTCTGGAAAAGAATGAAAACCCAAGGACCTGAAATTCAAAATCTTTTTTATAAAGCTTCCAGTATTCGTATAAAAACAAATCATCACAAGATCTGAATTCTAGCTCGTTCTGCTTTTCCATCAGCTGTAACGCTTTTGGGCTTATCTGTGCTTTTTTAGCTGGGGAATCCCAAAGTTTAATCGTCTCATCTAGAATGTACTTGTAAAATAACTTGTACACTCCGTCTACTAGATTAAATCCGACGGTATCATTTTGTTTGTGTTTGTTGATTTGAATGATAGTAGGAGTGTAGTCGAAGCCAGCCCCTTCTACACTAGATGTAAAACACAATAAAGCAAGCAAAAAGATTATGCTGGATTTCAATAGATATGTTGTTTTAGTTTCTTTCACTTATACTTCATCGTTGGTATGGCTTTACAAGTACAATAATCATTCTTAATTATACAAAAGCGTTTTCACCAGTAATTTCCATTCCTAAAATCAGTAAGTGAATGTCGTGTGTTCCTTCATACGTTATGACGGATTCTAGGTTAGCCATATGACGCATGATAGGGTAATCACCCGAAATGCCCATACCACCTAATATTTGACGAGACTCCCGTGCAATGTTCAGGGCTATTTCAACATTATTACGTTTGGCCATACTAATTTGGGCAGGTGTCGCTTTGCCGTCATTCATGAGCGTACCAAGTCTCCAAGCTAATAATTGCGCTTTCGTGATCTCAGTTAACATCTCGGATAATTTCTTTTGTTGGAGCTGGAACCCACCAATGGGCCTGCCAAACTGAATCCGCTCTTTGGCATACTTAACAGCCGTATAATAGCAATCCATGGCTGCTCCAATAACACCCCAGCATATACCATATCGAGCTGAATTTAAGCAGGTTAGAGGCCCTTTTAAACCTTTTACATTCGGGAATATATTGGATTTGGGTACGCGTACGTTATCAAAAACTAACTCCCCAGTAGCAGAGGCGCGTAAGCTCCATTTTTTATGCGTTGTAGGGGTGGTAAAACCTTCCATGCCTCGATCTACCAGTAAACCATGAACAATCCCCGCTTCATCTTTTGCCCAAATTACAGCAACATCACAAAATGGTGAATTGCTGATCCACATTTTTGCTCCATTTAGAATGACATGGTCACCATCATCTTTAAAATTGGTTTCCATATTTCCTGGGTCAGAACCGTGATTGGGTTCGGTCAGACCAAAACTGCCTAAAAACTCGCCTGAAGCCAGTTTAGGTAAGTACTTCATTTTTTGCTCTTCGCTTCCGAATTTGAAAATAGGGTACATAACCAATGAGCCTTGTACGCTTGCCGTAGACCGTACACCTGAATCACCACGTTCCAATTCTTGCATAGCCAGACCGTAGGAGATATAATCTAATCCTCCTCCTCCATACTGGGTTGGAATTTGCGGTCCAAAACATCCGATTTCACCGAGCTGTGGTACAATGTGTTTTGGAAAGACAGCTTGCTGGCAGCATTCATCGATAATTGGAGAGATCTCTTTTTTTACCCAACTTCTTACAGAATCACGAACGAGCTTATGCTCTTCGGTGAGTAGATCATCGATGTCGTAAAAATCAGGATGGGTGAAACTATCAACCTGATTGTTATGTGCTTTAAGTGATTCAAAATCCAAATCCATGACTCGTTTTTAAGTAGATTTGCAAAGATAGACTTTCAGAAGAAGTCACCATATAAAGCTTGAATGAATTCTACCAGTGCTGTCCTGAAAATTAATGATTTGCGAATTTTTGCAAACCATGGGTGGTATGAGAAAGAAAGGGTCATTGGAGCGGTCTATCGTATCGATGTTGCTATGGGGCTCAATTTGCCCAATACATCCTTACAATTGCAAGACACAATCGACTACCAAGTTGTTGTAGATTTGATTACAGAAGTGATGAAGCAAGAATTTAAGCTCATTGAAGACAGTTGTCGGTCCATTTATAATCAATTGAATCAACATATTGAAAAAATAGCTTCACTCGAAGTCACAGTCACAAAACTTGATATTCCAATCAATAACCTACATTCAACGTCTTTTACCCTTAAATCTATCTAGATGCAATTAAAATATGTAGGGCTTTTAACTTTTTTGGTTTTTGGAATGCTGTCATGCACAAATAGAACTAAAGACGCTCAGTTATCTACTTCACCGGAATATATCAATCATGAAGTGTTGATGACCAGAAACCCAGTTACGGGTAACGTCGAGAGAGAAAAGCTTTGGAGTTATCTTCTAAATCAAAAAACCACAATGGGGCGGAATCAGTCGTTGAATAAAACGGTGGTATACCCTCAGAGTTGGAAACCTGTAGACGATTTTTTTGCAAGCATTGCAGTGCAGCGATTGGCATACGATCCAAACAATACGATGTTGATGTATTTCTGCACCGGAGAGGGATGGAATAACGCCGATGCAGCCAGAGGTTCTGGTGTATGGAAATCGATTGATGGAGGAGAATCTTGGAATAATTTAGGTGCAACGCTTACCGATACTTTTTGGTACTGCCATGATTTGGCCGTTCACCCAGTAACTTCTGATATTTATGTGGCAACACGTGGGGCAGGTTTGATGAGAAGTCAAGATGGTGGTAACACATGGAACCCTGTATTAAATGCAGATTTAGGATCTGGTTCGGATCAAACCACAGATATTGAAATAACAGCTGACAATGAGCTAGTCGTATCTATAGGTAATTTTAGTACGGATGGAATCTATTTCTCTACGACAGGTAATCCTGGTGATTGGGAAAAGCGGATGACTGGCATGTCAACTGACAATAGACGCATTGAAATTGCCACGGCACCCAGTGATGCGAATGTGATGTATGCCGTGCCAACAAGTAGTATTAGGTTAGATTCAAATAGAATTCATGGTGTTTACCGCACATCCGATAAAGGACTGAACTGGGTACTGACTTCATTACCAGGCGGAGATAGAAATTTAGCGAAGAAACAAGGCTGGTATGACCTGTCCTTAAAAGTTTCACCAACAGACGCCAATGTGGTGTTGGTGGGCGGTTTAAATGTATTTAGAACGACAGACGGAGGCCAAGATTGGGCCCAAATGTTTGAAGGTGATCGAAGGAAGAAAAGCAGCTTACAATACGTTCACGTAGATCAACATGAAGTGACTTTTAAAAATAGTGAGACCGTTTTATTGGGTAACGACGGCGGTATTTACCGCTGCGATAATATCCTAGCGGACACACCTTTTTTCTATTCCATCAATAAAAACTACAATGTCACACAGTTTTATGCTTGCGACATTGACGAAAGTAAAGCCAGCACCTTTGTGATTGGTGGCACGCAAGACAATGGATCTTTGGGTTCAGAATCGGACGGCGTTGCGGAGTTCAGACAATTGTCATGGGCGGATGGTAGCTATTGCAATATTGACCACCAGGATGGTGATATATTCTATACCACCACACAGTATAGAAGGTTGTATCGGAACAATCATGGTGTGATTGATACGTTAACCAACGACAATATTGTCAATAACAATACACTTTTCATTAACCCAATTGATATGGATCCCAATGATCCTGAAATATTGTATCAGTTAACTAATCGTGGGTTGTGGAGGCTAAAAAAGGCAAGAACAGCCACTGGGAATGATTGGGAAAAAGCGTGCCGAACGTTTGGTTCGTTTTCAGCGATCGGGATAAGTAAGAGTGCTCCCAATACAGTTTTTTTAGGTCGTACAACGGGTGGTGTAATTTATCGTGTTGACAATGCCAATATTTCGCCTGATAATTTTCTGCCTGTGAATTGCGACCCAAGTGGATTTCTTCCAGATGCGTATTGTCGCAATGTATACGTTGATCCGAGTGATGTCAATCACTTGATTGTGACGTATTCTAATTATGGAATAGAAAGTATTTGGGAAACGAAAGATGCTATGTCTGGTAACCCCACATGGACAAGTCAGGAAGGTGATTTGCCAGATATCCCGATTCGTTGGGCTGTTTTGCATCCTGATGATAAAGGGGTCTGCTATTTAGGAACAGAAGCAGGAGTGATGATGACATTGAAGTTGGATGGAAGTAACACCCCATGGACTTCCATCAATACTGGATTAGCAAACTTAAAAGTAAATATGTTGCGGATACGTTCTATTGACAATACATTGGTTGCAGCGACACATGGCCGTGGGATTTACACGGGAAAAATAAACAGTGACTTCACGGTGGAGTGGGAGGAGCGAGGTCCACGAAACGTTGGGGGTAGAACAAGAACCTTGGTTTTTGATCTGAACGATCCGACTGGGAAGAAGCTATGGGCCGGTAGTGTTTCGGGTGGATTATGGGTTGTAGAGAATTTCGACTCAGTAAACACATCAGTCGAAGTGTTTGACGCACCATATTCAGTTAAGATTGGTCCAAACCCAGTCGTTGGTGAAACGGTCAGTGTTTTTATAACCACGGATGTGCAGCGTACGGTTGATATTGAAATTTTTGATTTGAGTGGACAAAAGGTCGCATCAGTTCAGAGCACAATGGCTGCTGGAAGTCACACCGTCGTGATGCCAACACAAGGATGGTTTGCCTCTTCTATTTATTTTATTCAGGTAACATCTGGTGAGCAGAAAGAGGTGTTTAAGGTTGTGGTGTTTTAGGCTTTAAGCTTTTGTTTAATGGCGTTATAGGTTTGTCGTAAAAGGTTAACTATAAAACCCCATAGACTTTTAATAAACACACCCAAATATTTGAGTCCACCATATCTCAACAATAATACGTTGGTGTGCAGAGGGCGAATGAGCGCATTAGACACTGTTGAGTAGTTAGATGTTAAATTGTCTGAATGGTATCTATAATTCGTCGTGACAGTTGGATCGTAAAACAGTGGACTAGACAGACTGAGTAGAACAAATAGAATCTTATCGTTTGTAGTTGTGTGTTTAAAATAGTTAGGCAGAGGGGGTAATGCTTCTCGTCTAAACATAAAGCTACTTGTTTGAAACGGGGGGTATCCCCATAAATCTTTATTCTTAAAAACCTTTTCCTCATTGAGGTTATACCATTTTTTTTCTATTTTTTGACCAGATTCGTTAATGAAATCACATCCCATTCCAATACCGCTGTATTGCGTGTTGTTGTTAAGGAATTCCCATTGATCTTGGATTTTTGTTTTTGAAGACCAGTAATCGTCCCCTTCGAGATAGGCGATGTATTTGCCTGAGCATTTCTTCAATCCATCAATCAAATTTTTATAACACCCTACATTCATTGGTTGACGGTAGGATTCAAAAACAAATGGACCGTTACCGTACTTGGTTTCAATCTCTTTAACCTTTTCAAATGAGTCGTCGGTTGACTCATCATCCATAATGACGATTTGTACGGACTTGCTCGTTTGCTGCATCAATATTGAGTTTAAACATTGTTCAATGTAGTTGGACGCATTGTAACACAAGATCAGTACACTGATGTCAAATTCTGAATTAGCCATACACCAATAAACGGTTAACAATGTTCATATAAACAATTTTGAAAGTGCGAATTTCTCAATTTTATAATAATCTTTGCTTGACAATTATGATACAATTATAGGGCTAATGAAGAGTGAAAGTCACAGTTGTTTATTTACCTTGTCTTACTCATTGCAAAGAGATGTATGTGCTCAAAGGATAAATTTAATACTTCAGGTGACATAATAGAATCCTTTTTATTCGAGATTTGAAGAAGATGATAGTAAAACAGTTTATAATTGGGTTATCAATTAAATGATCTATGTACTCATTATAGCATACTCTGAAGCTTCTGTAATTCGAAAGCTAGTGAAAGACTATAATCAGTTTTTAACCTTGGAACACTATGTTGTCGTAGTTGACAACAAAGGTGATTCGGAGATAAAAAAGTACATATCTGGGATAGAAAACACAGCGTATTTGTCCAGTGGTAACCTTGGTTTTGGTTCGGGTATAAATTACGCCCTAAATTCAATTAATCTGAAACCTCAAGATCTAGTTTTAGTAAGCAATGACGATGTGGAGATATCAAAAGAAGCACTAGATAATCTTATTGCTGGGCATTTTCAAAAGTCAAAAGAATCGTCGAAAGTGGGACCGGTAATGCCCATGTTTATAGATAGAAGCGGTAACAAACAATTTGAACGCTACGAAGAACTAAAAGCGAATCATAATCATATTAGTTCAGTAAAGTTCGGACCTGCTGCGCTATGGTTATTGAACTTTGAGTTGATTAAAAATGTTGGAGGTTTCTGTCCATTGCTATTTATGTATGGTGAAGACAAGGAATACGCTCACAGATCACGATATTTAGGGTACAATCCTACAGTTGTTTTGAATTCACTTGTGACGCACGAGTTTGACTATCCTCCTAAAAGTAAATCGCTTCGATTGGAAAAGGAAAAAAACACTATCTCATCACACTTTCTCGATCTGAATGCCGACAAAATAAACCCGCATTGGCTTGCATTTAAAGGGATGATTTATTCATTAATAACATTAAAACCAAACCGATTACGATATGGCGTACTAGGTTATTTGAAATTCTTAAAAAATATGGATGAACTGAAAAAAGTGAAGCAACAAATTGTGAACCAGCATGCCTTCTTATTTATAGTAAATCCTTAATTAACGTGCTATATAAAGTTTGCCAAATCCATTGTTAAATAAATGGTCTGAACTCGTTTCAGATAAATCTATTATTTGGCCATTTGAACGAATTTCGGCTTTGTATAAATATACACCGTTCGCTAGCTTGTCGCCATAATCATCCGTTCCATTCCAACAATAATCTGTTAAGTTGTTTCCTATGCGGATTGGACCTAATTCAAATTGGTCAATTTGTTTCACCAACCGCCCTGTTATAGTGTATATATTTATTTTTATTTGATCAGGAACCTCGTTTCCAGTACAGGTAAAGACAAACTTCGTACAAGTTGTGAATGGATTCGGGTATGGGTAGATATTTGTTATTGTCTGCTTACTTTCTACTTTAAATTTAATGGTGTACGCAGGGTTGTCTGATCCGTTTCCAGACTTATCCATCATTTTAACTTTTAACGTATAATCGCCATCAGGTAAATCAGCTGTTTGGTAGTTAACTACTGCTTTTTCTTTTGGACCGGAAGATGGATTAAAAGAAAACATTGGGTCTAAAATTGTTAAAGCTACAAAGCTGTCGCTTCCAGGATATTTTAGTCCGATATCGAATAAAGCTGGATCGTCGATGTGAAGAAACTCATTTTCATCAATCGCTACAATTGAGATAAGCGTGTTACCACTTACTAGATCATTATTTAATATATGATATGCATCGAAAGTAACGTCAAATATTGGGTCGCGCACATCGGTTGCTACATAGAAACGTTTATAGTACAAGTTGTTTTTATATTCGTTTTCCAAAACGATGTGTTCGTTATTAGCAGTGACGAATAATTGATAATTACCAGCCAAATCGAATGTTTCTATTGTGTCTCTTAATTCAATGGATTGATTAATTTCGATAGAGTTCATTTTAATGGTGTCCACCACTTTTTCTGTGCCATTTTGGTGTACAAGTTTTACTTGAGCTGTAGTCGGGTCAAAGGGCAATTTAGATATGTTCTCAAATACTGTAGCAAAATGTATGATTTCACCTCTTTCAACCGTGTCTTTGGATAACTCATCAAGAACATCAATGTTTATAGTACCTTCACTGATTCCGTCGTAGTAAACGGTCCACCGTTCAACATTCATTGGAGTGAATCCCGTTTCATCGATTAAATTGAGTTGCAATTTCAAATACGGGAACTGAGTGGCATTAATGCTAGAAATGTCGAAATGTGTACTGTCTGTATAATTTAACAAAGTCGTTTCACTACCCGAAGGAGTAACCCCTATCACTGAAATTGAAAAACTATCTTGGTCCGTGTCTTTGTCTTTTAAATCAAATTTTATTCGATCCCAGTTACTTGATGGTCCTATTTGTTCGGTTTTAATACTACCACTATTTGATCTAGGATAAATGTTAACAACCACCTCTATCGTCTGGTTTATAGGAGGTGTAACGGAGTCAGAGTAATCCGCGTACGTTTCGGAACTTTGGTTAGGTTCTCCTTTCGTTCCAAACAAAGCAAATGGCTCACTTTCGTTAACGATACCTAACCCTGTAATACCAAATTTTTGTAATTCTTGAAATATTTCTGGTTCCCAATCTTCGATACCAGTTAGTCGGTTATTGTGCATAAACAAGTGATAACCATCAGGAATAGACTTTAGAAATTGCAAGAATGAATCTCGGTGTTCTTTGTTTGCAGTTTGAAATAAATAGACCCCTGTATAGGCACCCGTTACGTAATATTCCTTTTGATTTTCGGGGGGAGATTGCGACCAATAAGGATTAGGCGGGTATTTTTGGTTATATACACTGGGTGTATTTAGTCTTTTTTCAGTATCGGGGTTAAACGCCATCGCATGGACCCCATTCGGCTGGTAGTTATAGACTATATTGAAATTCCCTGAAATCCCAATATAATTCCAGTTAGCACCTGATACAGGATACCTTCCATTGGTTTTAATCTTGTAGGAGTTACCGCTTTTTCGCGTATAGTTCAGTTTTCTTGACAATGAGTCAAATTCGACTAAGTCCAAATTTGTATTTAGTAAATTATCATAATGAGATTCACTCCAACCGTCGTTATGTTTAAACAAATAAGCAAATGAACCAACACTCCATTCACTTTCCACAGTATCCTCAACTGTTTTTATTCTATAGAAGTAATCATAATTGTCAGTTGGGGGAAGCGTGGTTGTTGTTTTAACAACATTCATTTTGGTGCTGAACTTCTTTTGAAAGAAAATAGGACTGTTAAATTTATGTGAAGTGTCTATTTCAAGTACAATTTCTATTAAAGTCTTATCAGGATTTGATATCTGAAATAAAAATTCTACTTCGCTTTCGTTGACAATTGCGTTTTGCAGTGGATAGATAACCAAAGGCTTTTTAAGTTCAAATAAATGATCAAAGACTACCTGGTTGTTGGTTTCACCATGTGGCGCATTCTCAATGATTTCATTTAACGGGTCAATGTTAAACTGGAATGAAATTACCCCAGATAGGAAACTTGATTTTTCTATTGTAATGCTACTTTTTTCAATATAATTAGGAATTCTTAGTTTACCTGTATGAACTAATTTAGAAGTCACGCCATTATTGGCAGTAACTGTAAAAGTTACACTATCTGCTGACGTTTTTCCAAGGTTCACTAAGTCAAAATCAATCACAACGTCACTTACAGCACTAAATTTATTAGATACCAAAGGGTTTCTAACTATAATGTCTGAGTTTTTCGGAGCGTGTAATTTTAAAGCTGGATCACCTTGGTAAACCAATTGTCGACAATTAATAACGTTCAGTGGGTCATTCACGTTTTGATAACGAGATATGGTGGCTTTGATTGACTTACCAATACTTTCACCATAATTCTTTTGAAGTAGTTCTTCGTGCAATATTCTTGTGTATAAAAGCAATGGGGAAGTATAGCCAAAACCAGTGCTTGCAACCCAATTTATCGTCCCTTTATTTGGCTCGAATAAATAATCTTCACCAATAGAATTTCCGACATATGAATTTCCTAAAGCACAACCATTGAAAATAAACAAAGGGTATTTTCCATTATTGTTTAGATCTTTAACATCTCCAATATCCACGTCTAAAACTTGAGCTGAACCATGACCAAAATAATTAATGATATTTGCGCCGTCATTAATCTCTTTTTGTATATCTTCAATAAAGGCATCCGATGTTGTACCGGCATCATTCTTCGAAAATTTAACGCGATGAGCCCCAAGAAATGAGTCTTGAGCAATTTTGAAATATTGGTTAACATTACCGTTAAACGTTTCATTTTGGTCAGCGTCTATCCCTCCTACTATTTGAATTACCTTTTTCTGCCAATTTCCATAGTCAGCAGATTCGTGAGTCTTTACTTTATTCAAATAATTGCGAATATCATCATTAGTTCGGGCAGCTACTCTGCCAATTGGTACTGAAATATTCAAATCAGACCCATCAAGGCTACTTACAAAAAGGTAGTCTGACGGTGGTGTTCCAATTGTTGGTACAAGATCTAAGCTTTCTCTCTGCGATTTGTTAAATCTGATGTTATGGTAAACCTGTCCTTTTCCCAAAAGAAGGATGTTGTCCACAGGATATCTGAGTTTATTAAGGACATAATCAATGCCGTTAGAGATTGCAAGAGGATGATGATAGCCATAGTAAAATTGATCGTACAACTCTGATGAATATAGGTACATGACCTTATAGGAACCACCTGCGATAGACTCACGGTAACTGCCATATTCAATCGCTCCATCGGCAAGTTTACTATTTGTTATGATTATATAATTTGGCGCTATTTCTGTAATAGACTTAAATTGAACATTGACTAAAGAATTTATTGATAAATAGTCTGACGCATCTGAAATGTACAGTTGCTGATTTAATCCCCCTTTTGTATTAAACTTTAGTGTTCCTCCATTAAGAGTCCCCAAAATCCTATTCTCATTACTATAATCGTAGATAATAGGGTTTTTTTTAGATCCATTATAATTGTTGAATTCAAAATAACTATTTGAAGAGAGCGAAGTCATTTCAAGCGATGATCCTGAAGCAAGATCAAAGGTTCTTGGATATTTAAGTTTGATATAGGGGATGGTGTAGTAGGACAAAGGACGATTGACAACGTCAATCTCACCAAGATAGACATTTGTAGTTGTGGACATTTTAGAGTTTGGAAATTGAAGGTCAGAATATTTAAACAATTTGGCTGAGTACCCATTATGATAATAGGTGTTGAGTATATTAGATTTTGAACCAACCGCAATAGCAAACCCATGATTATATCCATTAAATATCTCTGCTGGGTTGTTTCTGGTTATTCCCAATAACTCTAAACTAGCATCAGGTCCTGGGCTATAAACAGACGGTGTTTCTATCAAAAATTGTTTAAAGGTGTTATCTCTGGCACTTGTAAAACCTTCTCCTATTGTGTATTCACTGTAAGCTTGCTGGGCAACATTTTTATTTGGGATTCCATTAAAATAATCATTCTTGAAACTGACAGTAGCTGTGTACATGAAATAATCGTCTTTTGTTTTACCAACAAAATTGGGATCTTGATAATCCGTCAGATGATTACTTGATGCCACATTCGACCAAGTTAAAAAGTAAACGGACGAGTCAGCATATAGGCTTTCATAAGGATTGGTATGGTTTTTAGGTAATCCATATAATGGTTGATCGAGAGCACCATCGTTTTCTCTTCCAATAAATTCTATGTAATTGGTTGGATCAAAACTTCCATCAGATTCTCCGGAGATGTAAATCTTAATTTCTTTGCCATTGAGAAAAATGTCAATATTTCGAGGGTCGATTGACGCAAGTGGAATACCAGCATTAATAAGCGTTTGCTGACCAATTCGATAAAGTCCAGTTGAGCCAATCTTGAATTTAAAGTATTCCTGACTGTAGTTTATCCACTCATTTCCATAAGTCTGAGAATAGACCGCAGTAGAAAATATAACGGTAGCAAAAAATAGGGCGAATCGCTTCATCTTTTAAAAATGTAGTTTATATACCAAATATACGAAATGCAAAGTGTTAAGCTACACGCACCTAAGTACAACTTGTCTAATATTATAGAAAAATGATGCAAATCGGGAAATGAGAATTTTAGTCCATTTCTAGGACGATATCTTTAGTATTTTTGTCTCAAATATCAGTTGAATGGAAAAAGTTGTTGCAAACGCAGATATAGCGGTGCAAAATATTTCAGATAATGCCGTGCTTATGCTTGGTGGTTTTGGATTGTGTGGGATACCAGAAAATTGTATTGCTGCGTTGGTTCGTAAGGGCATTACGGGACTTACATGTATTAGCAATAATGCTGGAGTCGATGACTTTGGTATTGGCTTGATGCTCCAAAAAAAGCAAGTAAAAAAAATGATAAGTTCGTACGTCGGTGAAAATGCCGAATTCGAACGTCAACTGTTATCAGGAGAGCTAGAAGTTGAACTAATTCCACAAGGAACTTTAGCTGAACGATGTAGAGCAGCTGGCGCAGGTATACCAGCATTTTACACACCTGCTGGGTTTGGGTCTGAGGTCGCTGAGGGGAAAGAGACGCGGGAGTTTAATGGTAAAATGTATCTCCTTGAGCATGCTTTTGACTCGGATTATGCTATCGTAAAGGCTTGGAAGGGAGACACAGATGGTAATATCATTTTTAAAGCAACCGCTCGAAACTTTAATCCAATGATGGCTATGGCAGGTAAACACACTATTGTAGAGGTCGAAGAATTGGTCGCACCTGGAGAATTAGACCCAAATTTCATTCATGTACCAGGTATATTTGTTAATGCCATTTTTCAAGGTGTTGATTACGAAAAAAGAATTGAGCAACGGACCCTTAGGAATTAATTTAAAACAATACAATGTTAGATAAGCTCGGAATTGCCAAACGAATTGCAAACGAATTACAAGACGGTTATTATGTAAATTTAGGCATCGGTGTGCCAACATTGGTGGCCAATTACATCCCAGAGGGGATCAGCGTAACCTTACAATCCGAAAATGGATTATTAGGTATGGGGCCTTTCCCGACAGAGCAAGAAGTCGACGCAGATTTGATAAATGCTGGAAAGCAAACGGTTACCACCTTGGCTGGATCTTCATTCTTTGATTCTGCAATGAGCTTTGCTATGATTCGCAGCGGACGAGTAGATCTAACTGTTCTTGGAGCAATGGAGGTCAACGATAAAGGAGACATTTCCAACTGGAAAATACCAGGTAAAATGGTAAAAGGCATGGGAGGAGCAATGGATTTAGTGGCATCCGCTAAAAATATTATTGTTGCCATGATGCATACAAATAAGGCTGGTGAGAGCAAGCTCCTAAAAGAATGCACCTTACCTATAACAGGTTTGAATTGTGTTAAAAAAGTAGTCACCAACTTGTGTGTTATGGATATAACAGAAAGAGGATTTGAATTAAAAGAACTCGCTCCAGGTGTAACCGTTGACATGGTAAGAGCAGCTACATTGGGTCGATTGGTCGTGGAAGGCGATATACCTACCATGAACTTGTAAATAAATCATATCAACACCGAAGCTAAACCTAGTTTAACTGCTTATTTTTGCGCCCAATTTTAAAAGGAATATAAATGAAAGTAACCGTTGTTGGAGCAGGGGCAGTTGGGGCAAGTTGTGCTGAATACATTGCCATTAAAGATTTCGCATCAGAAGTTGTATTGGTAGACATCAAAGAGGGTTTTGCTGAAGGCAAGGCAATGGACTTGATGCAAACTTCTTCATTAAATGGTTTCGATACTCAAATCATTGGTGTGACCAATGATTACACTAAAACGGCAAATAGTGATGTTGCCGTAATTACAAGCGGTATTGCTCGGAAACCTGGTATGACAAGGGAAGAGTTACTTGGTATTAACGCTGGCATTGTAAAGATGGTGGTTGCAAGTTTATTAGAACATTCTCCCAACGCGATAATAATTGTTGTGAGTAATCCAATGGATACCATGGCATATTTAGTACATCAATCAACTAATATTCCTAAAGAACGAATTATTGGAATGGGTGGCGCATTAGATAGTGCACGTTTCAAATATAGATTGGCAGAAGCTTTAGGTTGTCCTTCATCAGATGTTGATGGTATGGTAATCGGTGGACATAGCGATAAAGGCATGGTTCCATTAATTGAAAAAGCCACAAGAAATAGCGTGAACGTTTCTGAATTTCTACCTGCAGACAGAATGTCTCAAGTTGTTGAAGATACTAAGGTAGGTGGTGCAACTTTAACTGGTTTGCTTGGCACAAGTGCTTGGTACGCTCCAGGAGCTGCGGTTTCTGAATTGGTTAAAGCGATTGCATTGGATTCTAAAAAAATGTTCCCATGTTCAGCGATGTTAGATGGTGAATATGGTTTAAGTGATTTGTCAATCGGAGTACCTTGTATTTTAGGAAAGAATGGAATTGAACAAATAGTCGAGGTGTCTCTGTCTGACGCAGAAAAATCAAAACTCGCCGAAAGCGCAGTAGGTGTCAAGGCGACCAATGCGTTATTAGGTTAACCATTAAAGTTTTACGTATTAAACCCAATAAGTTTTATTGCATTCCTTACTCACTTTATTATAACTTCACGCTGAATAAATAGTGACGTTGTTTAAAAATATAGTTGTAATAAGGGATGGGGCACTCGGAGATGTTATTTGTCTTGAGCCAATTCTGAGCTATCTTCTTAAGAAAGATAAAAGGGTGATTTTGGTAAGTAGGTTTGCAAGTATTTATAAAGCAAAACCTAGTTTAAAATTAGTATCTCAAGCTACAAGATTTCAGAAAGCCATATGGCGAATATTGGATTTTTTTAGCAATGGAAAGTATGTTCTAAACTTAAATAATTCGTATGAGCAGCATCCATTATCGCCGTTGATTATGGGATACGAAATTGAAGCGAATATTCGACTGGATTCTAAAACTGTTAATCCTGAGTCGTTTAATAGAAGTTCAAATCAATATTTTGAAAATCCAGACAAGATTATTTTGTTTCATATTCAATCTCCAAGTCAGAAAATCAGTTATAGAAGTGTACACGGAGTGGATTTCAAGGCCTTAGCAAATAAGCTAAATGAAGCCGGCTATTCTTGTGTTGAGATAATACAAAAGTCAAGAGATATTAAGCCGATTCTCGATGACTATATAAGCCATGATTTGATGAATCTTTTTGGTATCATTAGTGAAGCAAAGTATTTCGTTGGGTTGGATTCTGGACCGGCCCATGTCGCACATATATTTGGGAAAAAGTCATTCTTGTTTTTTGGATCTGTAAATCCCGCCCTCCGTTTAAACTTGTCTCAATTGGATGGATTTATATTCCAAAATTCCTGTCCTAATGCAGGTTGTTACCATCAAACTATAGGGACTACTGGCACACCATGTATATTTGAAACCGAGTCCATTACTCCACCCTGTTGTACTTTTGAAACTGAAAAAATATTTAGTACAATTTTACAACACCTTAATAAGCATATCTGATAACTAGTTTATAAATAGTTAAATACAAAGAGCATAAAATGGTTAAGGTTATAAATTACATACTTTGTTTCGACTAATATTATCGGAAGATTAGAATCACAATTTGGGTAAATTTTATATAAGATTAGGTAATTACAGTACTTTCTGTTAATTCGTGGTGTTTACATATTTTGTTTTCAGTATTGTGAATTTTTGTAATCTGAGAACTGAAACTTGTATTACTAAGATTAATTCAAGAATGGCTTATTTATTTTTATAGTTACTTTTTCACTAGCATCCGAAAGTTTTCAATAAATGGTCAAAATGTCTCTACACCCCAGCAAATACGTGCTTGAAGTAGGATTTACCCAGAAAATAAGTCGACATC
>JBLHOC010000070.1:0-15733 GCA_047620825.1 Bacteroidia bacterium
TCCCAGTTTTAGCTCTCTGCCCATCAAAGTTATTGCCATCCCAAACCGCAGTTCCTCCATTGGAGATCATTTCATAAACCACACGACCCGAGATGTCTGTAATTTTTACGGTTGCGTTGTCTGGAAGCCCATTGATCGTTATTGGCCCATCGTAATCAGGTCTAACCGGGTTTGGGAAAATGTTCACTTTTCCGTGAAAATTATTTGCACCTGTTGCATCCCCACGATAGGAAACTAGACCCTTTGAGGTGCCAAAAAATACCTCACCAGTTTTTGGCAGGATGCCAACGCAGTTAACGACATTGCTTAACAATGGACTATTCTCCACGGTAAAATGTTGTATCACTTCCGACCCATCTGCCGCAATCAACCAAGCACCAGTTGTTGTTGCAACCCATTTACGGTTTGCGCCATCCACTTGGATGTCATTGATTACCTCACTGCCAAGTAAATATCCAACATCTTTGCCATCGTCAATGATAAAACGTTTGGCCTCTCTATCTTGTTCTCTTTCAAAAATGCCACCGGGGTTATAAAACACAGCCAATCCTTCACTTGTTCCAACCCAAATTTGACCATTGTGGTCTAACACTAAGGCATTTACTTCGTTGGATGGTAGACTGCCTCTACCCACAGAGTTTTGAAGCGATAATATTTCATTTGTGGTTGAAAGGACCCCTTCTGTTTCACGAAAGACGATGATGCCGGTTGAAAAATCTTTTGTGATCATCCATTTTTGGTTGAAGTCATCCACAATGATTTCAGTCGGCCGCAGGGACGGAAGTTCAAAGCCATTCCATTTGCCTTCGGGGGTACGTACTTTAAGCGGTTTGTCGGAATCATAATTTGTAATCCAAACATTTCCATCATTGTCATACGCCAAACCATCAGCTTGTACGAATCCACCACCACTTTTGGTTAATATGCTGTTTTGGTCTGTATATAAGTCAACCAACTGGTTGTTTCTAAGATGAATCAATCCGAACCCGTGTGTGCCTACAAATACCTCACTACCAGATGGGTCAGCGGCTATTGTTAATATGTCGTATGCAAACTCAATTTCAGGAATTTTTAAACGTGGCTTCCAGATACCCGCTTCGAATATGTAAAATCCAGCATTACTAAAAATTGGATTCCATTGGGCTGATGTACCACCGCCAGCAACCCACATTTGGTTGCCAATTGGCGTCATCGAAAAAGCGGTAGAGCGCTGCGGCCCATTGGGCTTTGTGAAACTGTACTG
Organism: Bacteroidia bacterium; assembly: GCA_047620825.1. Taxonomy (GTDB): domain Bacteria; phylum Bacteroidota; class Bacteroidia; order NS11-12g; family UBA9320; genus UBA987. The sequence continues at coordinate 1,244 of JBLHOC010000070.1, forward strand.
GCCGTTTTTATTAATTTTTACCAATCCGGTAAAGTCACCACCCGTCCAAATACTCGATTCCACATCAAGAATGGCAAAATTGTTCACGTTTTCTTTAATGAATCGTTCATTCCCATTTGCATCAATCACGGTTATACCTGGTGAAATCTCAGGTCGTAGTGGGACCTGCACATAAACTAAATTGCCGTGACATATTTCTATACTTCTGGTGTCTCTTTTAAATTGTGGGATCGTATCACCTTTAAAAATCCACATGTTTCCATCATAAACACGCAGTCTTTGATCAACCTCACAATAGAGTTTATCTCGAAACACTCGTAATAATCGTGCTTTTGTGGAGTCTATTCCTGGACTTGCAGGGTCCCTAGGGTCTCTCATTGAAATTGGACCATCCCAGCTATTAAAGTCACTGAGATTCAATCCAGTTACTGGTGCTTTTAAGATGCCAATGGATGTCCCAGCAAAAATGGAATCTTTATAAAATGTTAAAGAATTTATTGGTGTAGAGACGCCAGCTGGACCAATATTAAGATACGAGTCACTTACGGCTTTGGTTTCGAGGTCGATAATGACGATGCCGAAGGAACAGGATAGATACGCTTGGTTTCCTTCGAAATGAATATCATTGATTGTTTTTTGACCTAAAATAGACTTTCGAAGGATGTCCGAAATGTTGAAAATTGAATTTCCTTGTAGAATATCAATGTCGGTGTTCTCGTAAGCGATAACCAATAAGTCTAATCCTGTATGGTATTTTAAAAGTTGAACTTCTACGCCAGAGAAACCATTCACTTTTGAGTAAAGCTCCATTTCTCCAGATTTTTTATGGAAACTGTAGAAGCCACGTTCCGCCCCAACATAGATGTAGGTAGGTGTTTCAGCGATGCTATTTACAGCGTTGTAGGGTAAGTGAATGCGCCATTCTCCAACCGGGACCTCAGCTTTTTGAGCTAAAGTTTGGGCATAAACAAACGACAATAAAAGTAGAATTAGAGTTCTCGACATCATGTAATTCATACAAATTTAAAGATTAATAAGCCTCTTTAACAGGCCTGAATAATAAAACGTAATTTCAAATAAAATGTTATGGCTAAGATGCATCGAGAAACGAAGTAAAATCTACCTTTGCATGACTTATGGCAAATAAAATTGAAAATAAGGAACCGGTAAAAATCGTTCAAAAATCACGGGTAAAACCAGATTGGTTGAAGGTAGATATCGCTGGAGGAGGGAAATATTCTGAAATGAAGAACCTTGTTCAGGAACATGGTTTACATACAATATGTGAAAGTGGTAAATGTCCTAACATCGGTGAATGTTGGGGGGTAGGAACCGCAACATTTATGATTGGTGGTAACACGTGTACCCGTTCTTGTCAGTTTTGTAATGTTGCTACCGGGGCAGGAGAGCCATTAGACGCCACTGAGCCATTTAAAGTTGCGCAGTCTATAAGCATTATGGGCATCAAGCACGCAGTAGTTACCAGTGTAGATCGTGATGATTTAAAAGACGGAGGGTCGGAACATTGGGCCAACACTGTTTTGGAAATTCGGAAGTGGAATCCAGAAACAACACTAGAGACACTGATTCCAGATTTTCAAGGTAATACAACACAATTAGACGCTGTGATTGACGTTCACCCAGAAATTGTTTCTCATAACATTGAGACTGTGAGACGATTATCAAGAGAGGTGAGAATTCAAGCCAAATACGACAGGAGTATGGACGTTCTCAAATATCTGAAGGAAAAGGGTATGAAAACCAAAAGTGGTTTGATGCTTGGCATGGGTGAAACCGATGAGGAAATCAGAGAGACGTTGGCGGACCTAAGGGCCGTTGGTGTAGAAATAATTACCATGGGTCAATATTTGCAACCTACTCCAAGGCATTTGAAAGTGAGTCGATATGTAACACCTGATCAGTTTGCGATGTACAAGGATTGGGCTGATGCGATGGGTTACGAATTCGTTGAAAGCGGACCATTAGTACGGTCGTCTTATCACGCCGAAAAACACCTTAAATAGATCTAGCCTTCCTTCGTTTCTTTAATATTATCTAAGAATCGCCACATAATTGCGCGTATACTTTCTAAATCTTCACTAGACATGTTTAATGATTTAATCAAGGCTTTTGGTACACCTTTAGCAACGTCTTGAAGCGCTTCACCTTTTGGTGTTAATGCGATGTAAACAGTTCGTTCATCTTTGCTCGACCGCTGTTTAGTCAATAACTTCTTTTCCTTCATCTTTCGAATGAGAGGCGTAAGGGTATTTGTGTTTAAAAATAGCTTCGTACCGAGTTCAGTAACACTCAACTTTTTATGTTGCCATAACACCAATAACACCAAATATTGAGGGTAGGTAAGATCAAATTCTTCCAATAAGGGTTGGTACAACCTTGTAATCATTCGTGAACTCGCGTACAACGGAAAACAAACTTGTTCTGGTAAAAATAGATTTGATTTTTCTTCCATAATGTGGTTGTTATATAACCATAAGGTGCTGCCAATTGTACTTTAAACGTAAAATGTCGCACAAGACATAGTTGCACACGACAATTTTAACGAAAAAGTTTTTTTTAGTGATGATAAATATGTTTTTTTGGATTAGAAGTTGTAAATTTCTACACGATTATGACTTAATATTATTATGTCAAATATAAAAGGGTACTCATGAAAGGCGGCGAATTTTTAATCAAAGAACAAAAAGCTTCGGAAGTTTTTATTCCCGAAGAATTAAACGAGGAACAACTCATGTTTCGCTCAATGGCTATAGATTTTATCGAGTCTAAGGTTTGGCCAATTGTAGCAAAAATTGATAAGCAGACAGAAAACCCAGAGCTAATTCCAAATTTGCTCGAAGAAATTGGTGAGCTCGGTATTCTTGGGGCAGGTGTCCCAGAAGAGTATGGGGGAATGGGCGTAGATTTTAATACAGAGACTGTACTCAGTGAAGAGTTAGGTAAAGCTTTGTCGTTTGGTGTTGCAGTTGCAGCACATACAGGAATTGGAACTTTGCCGATTTTGTATTTTGGAACCCAAGCTCAGAAAGATAAGTTTTTACCAGATTTAGCAACTGGCAAGGTGAAGGCCAGTTACTGTTTAACGGAGCCAAATTCTGGTTCAGATGCGTTGGCTGCCAAAACCAAAGCCATATTGGATGGTGATGAATGGGTGCTAAACGGACAAAAAATGTGGATCACCAATGCAGGATTCGCAGATTTGTTCATCGTATTTGCTCAAGTGGATGGTGACAAGTTTACAGGGTTTATTGTAGAGCGTGATACGCCTGGGCTTACTCTCGGTGATGAAGAAGTTAAGTTGGGCATAAAAGGCTCAAGTACAAGACAAGTGTTTTTCGAAAATGTGCGTATACCTAAGGACAATTTACTTGGTGAAATTGGTAAAGGTCATAAAATTGCCTTTAACGTATTGAACATTGGTCGATTTAAGTTGTGTGCCATGGTCATGGGGGGTTGTAAAAAAGCCATAGACATTGCCACAAATTATGCAAATGAACGTCACCAATTTGGTCAAGCAATTTCAGGTTTTGGAGCTATAAAGCACAAGCTTGCAGAAATGGCGACAAGAACTTACGCCACAGATTCAGCCACCTACCGTGTTGCGGATTTAATTACAGATAAAATTGAAGAATTAAAAAAAGAAGGCTTGACCAAAGTAGAGGCTAAGTTAAAGGCTGCAGAAGAGTACAGTGTTGAATGTGCCATTCTAAAAGTGCTAGGTTCTGAGACGTTAGATTATGTGATCGATGAAGCCGTCCAAATCTTTGGAGGTACAGGTTATTCAGAAGAGTACCCGGTTGCGCGTATGTATAGAGACTCACGTATCAATAGAATATTTGAAGGGACCAATGAAATTAACAGAATGCTTGCAGTTGGTCAGATCATGAAAAAAGCAATGAAAGGTGAGCTGGATATTATGTCACCAGCCATGGCGATTCAAGAAGAATTAATGGCAATTCCAGATTTCGATGATGAGGATGAAACTATCTTATTCTATAAAGAAAAAAAGGCCATCGTAAATGCGAAAAAAGCCATTCTCTTGTCTGCAGGAGCGGCGGCTCAGAAATTTATGATGGAGTTAGAAAAACAGCAAGAAATACTCATGCATCTAGCGGATATGGTGATTGATGTTTTTACAGCAGAAAGCGCACTTTTGAGAACTGAGAAGCTCATATCTCTTAAAGGAGCGGATGCTGCAACTTTGCAAATTGAAATGACCAAAACATACCTAACCAACGCTCTTGAGAGGGTGCACATGTCCGGTAAGCATGCGATAACGGGATTCGCAGAAGGTGATGAATTAAGAATGATGTTAATAGGTGTAAGACGGTTCACTAAATACGAACCATTTAATACCATTGCAGCCAGACAAGCGATAGCAGATAGAATGATAGAAGCGAATAAATACCCTTTTTAAGATAGAACATGGACGTAATATCAGCACAAAAACGTAAAATCAAGTCGGTTGCTGTACTTGGTTCAGGGATAATGGGAAGTAGATTAGCGTGTCACTTTGCCAACATCGGATTAAAGGTATATTTATTGGATATTGTCCCTTTTGATTTATCAGAGGAGGAAAAGACAAATCCAAAAGCAAGGAATCGAATTGTGGACACCGCACTGAAAACGGCACTAAAGTCGAACCCGTCTCCTGTCTATAATGCCGATGTAGCCAAACGTATTTCGACGGGCAACTTTGACGACAACATGGATTGGCTTTCAAAAGTCGACTGGACAATTGAAGCTGTAGTGGAAAATATTAAAATCAAAAATGAGGTTTTCACAAAGGTTGAGAAGTACAGGAAACCTGGAACACTGATTTCCTCAAACACATCAGGGATACCAATAACGATGATGTTACAAGGAAGATCTGAAGACTTCCAAGCCCATTTCTGTGGCACACATTTTTTCAATCCACCTCGTTATTTACGTTTGTTGGAGATAATTCCAACGGTAAAAACGGATCCAGAGGTCACAAAATTTCTAATGCATTTTGGGGATTTGTTTCTTGGCAAACAAACCGTGTTGTGTAAAGATACACCTGCCTTCATCGCCAATCGGATTGGTGTTTTTAGCATCATGGCCATCTTTCATTTGATGGAAGAAATGGACCTGAATATCGAAGAGGTGGATGCTATAACTGGCCCTGTCAGTGGTAGACCCAAGTCTGCAACATTTAGAACATGCGACTTAGTTGGAATCGACACCTTAGTTAAGGTAGCAGTTGGAGTTGGTGAAAATTGTCCAAATGATGAAGCAAAGGCCCTTTATAAGATTCCTACGTTCTTGCAAAAAATGGTCGACAACAGTTGGCTGGGCGATAAAACAAGACAAGGGTTTTATAAAAAATCGAAAGATGCAGAAGGCAACAGAGTAATTGAAGCTTTAGATCTTAAAACATTCGAATATAAACCCAAATCGAGCCCTCGATTTGAATCAATTGGTGCCGCAAGAAAAGGAGCGAACCTGGTCCACAAACTTAAAATATTAGCCAAAGGGTCAGACAAGGCTGCGACATTTTTGAAAGCATTGAATATGCAAGTGTTTGCCTATTCAAGCCATCGCATACCAGAAATTGCAGACCATTTGTATCAAATAGATGATGCAATGAGAGCTGGATTTGGATGGGAGCTTGGCCCATTTGAAACATGGGATGTGCTCGGTGTTCGAAGGATGGTCGACGTCATGGAGGCCAAAAATATTGAACCTAGTAAATGGGTGGTAGACATGCTCTCCGCCGGAGTTGAATCTTTTTATAAAACCGAAAACGGCGCTCGATATTTTTATAATACGGAGTCCAAATCGTATGAGGTGATTCCTGGAACAGAGCAAAATATTGTTTTAAATAATTATCGTTCAAATCAATTGGTTTGGGGTAACAAAGGCGCAAGTCTACATGACATTGGTGACGGTGTTCTTTGCTTGGAATTTCATACCAAAATGAATGCCATTGGATCCGAAATTTTGCAGGGTTTAAACAAGTCAATTGATATCGCAGAGAAGAATGGTTGGAAAGGTTTAGTAATTGGCAATGACGCAACAAACTTTTCTGCGGGAGCAAATTTGGCGATGATGCTGATGCTCGCAATAGAACAAGAATATGATGAGTTGAACATAGCGATTAGGTATTTTCAAAATACCGTAATGCGCTTACGCTACTCTTCTATACCTGTTGTAATGGCGCCACATGGATTAACGTTAGGTGGAGGATGTGAAATGAGTCTTCATGCGGATTCAACATTGGCCGCTGCAGAGACTTATATCGGCTTGGTAGAATTTGGAGCAGGCTTAATCCCTGGAGGTGGGGGCACAAAAGAATTTGTTGTGCGAACAAGTGATGGATTCTATACCGGAGACCCACAGCTTCCAGCTTTACAAGCACGTTTTACAACAATTGCAACAGCTAAAGTTGCGACTTCTGGATATGAAGCTTTTGATATTGGTGTGCTGCACAGTGATAAAGACGCTGTGGTTTTAAATCAATCGCGCTTGATTGCGGATGCCAAAGAGAAAGTCATAGAGTTATATGATTCGGGTTATTCGATGCCTGTTCAACGAGACGACATATTGGTTTTGGGCCAAACCGCACTTGGTACTTTATATGCAGGTATTGAAGCTTTCGGTATCAGCGGATTTGCGACACCTCACGATCAAAAAATTGCTAAAAAATTGGCATTTGTGATGGCTGGTGGCGATTTGTCACAGCCTACAAATGTGTCAGAACAGTATTTGTTGGATTTGGAACGTGAAGCTTTTCTATCACTTTTAGGGGAAAGAAAGACATTGGAACGCATACAGCACATTTTAAAAACAGGTAAGCCGTTGAGAAATTAAGTGGAGTATTGAGTATGAAGTAATGAGTATGAAGAATACGATAGGATGATCTTATTAGCACACAGGAGAAAAAGACATAATTAGAAATTGAATTGAAGCATAGTGATTCTAATTTGGTTCATTGAAGCAACCAGAAAGACAATATGCACCGATTTAAAGAATTAATAGTTTGGCAAAAGAGTAGGGTGTTAGTTAAAGAAATATATAAGCAAACGTCAACATTCCCGGAAACGGAAAGATTTGGCATAACGAGTCAATTGCGTAGAGCAGTTGTTTCAATATCAAACAATATCGCAGAGGGGGCAGGTCGATTAAGTTCAGCCGAGTTCAAGCGTTTTTTAAATATCGCTTATGGATCATCGGTCGAAGTAGAGAACATGTTAATTTTATGTAACGATCTAAAATTGTTAACAGACGATTCTATACATCTCTTAAATCAACAGCTCATTGAAATAGAAAAAATGCTTTATACGTAAATTAATAAATAAGAACATGAGATTAAATAGACTACATATTACTTTATACTCGTTACTTCATACTTCATACTTCAAACAATGAAAAGCGCATACATAATAAACGGATTTAGAACTGCTGTAGGCAAAGCAAACAAAGGGGGGCTTCGTTTCACGTCTCCAGTAGATTTTGGAGCAGCAGTAATCGATCATTTGATTGATAACACGCCAGGTTTTGACCCAAACACTGTTGAGGATTTATTGGTTGGAAACGCGGTTCCTGAAGCTGAGCAGGGTTTGCAAATGGCTCGCTGGGTTGGTGTTAAGTCAAAACTCCCTTTAAATGTTGGTGGAGCAACTGTTAACCGTTATTGTGGTAGTGGCTTGGAAACAATCAGTATGGCAGTGGGTAAGATACAGGCTGGACTAGCCGATTGTATCATTGCTGGAGGAACAGAGAGTATGAGTCTGGTGCCTACGGTTGGATTTAAAACCGTCCCAAATTATAACATTGCGAAAGACCATCCAGACTATTTTTTAGGAATGGGGTTAACGGCAGAAGAGGTTGCGAGTAAATTCAACGTAAACCGTAAAGATCAAGATCAGTTCGCCTTTGATTCACACCAAAAAGCCATTGCGGCAATTGAAGGTGGCAAATTTAAAGAGGAGATAGTGCCTTTCAATGTTGAAGAAGTGTATTACGACGCAGAAAAGCGCAAAAGAAAAACACGAAACTATATTGTCGATACAGACGAAGGACCAAGAAGAGACACAAGTCTAGAGGTGTTGGCTAAATTGAGACCTGCCTTTAAACAAGGAGGTTCCGTAACAGCTGGAAATTCATCACAAACCTCGGATGGTGCCGCGTTTGTCATCGTTATGAGTGAAGATATGATGAAGGCGCAAGGCTTAGAACCAATTGGAAGGTTAGTATCCGTAGCAAGTGCTGGTGTAGATCCGAGATACATGGGAATCGGTCCGGTTGAAGCGGTTCCAAGAGCACTTAAGCGTGCTGGTTTGTCCTTAGCTGATATTGATCAAATCGAGTTAAATGAGGCGTTTGCTTCTCAGAGTTTGGCTGTGATTAGGGAATTAGGTTTAAACAGGGAAATAGTAAACGTGAATGGAGGGGCGATAGCGCTCGGTCACCCATTAGGGTGTACTGGAGCTAAATTGACCATTCAGCTCTTAAACGAAATGAAACGACGCCAACAACGATATGGCATTGTAACTGCCTGTATTGGGGGTGGACAAGGTATCGCAGGTGTCTACGAACGTTTGTAGTTAGAAGAGCAGGTGATTGGACAGAATAACAAATGGGTGTTAACGACTCATTTGTCAATTGGCATTGTACTTATCGTTTATTTCTCGCAGCTATAAACAACATATTTGTCTTGTTCAGCGATTACGTCAACCTTGCTAAAGATTTTAATCAAATGTGTTTTGTAATTCAAATGTTGGTTGGCTACAACTTGTAACAGACCACCAGGTTTCAAAACGGTGTGGGCTTCTCTAAATAATCGTATAGGTAAACTAATATCTATTTCGTGTTCAACATGAAACGGCGGGTTGGATGCGATAATATCGAAAGAATTAGGCTCAAATTTGTCCAGGTCGTGCACTTGATGGAAGTGCACGTTTGGTCCTTGCACATTCAGCTTTGCACTTGCAATGGCTAAAAACGAATCGTCAACGAGGTGGACAGCAATCGTTGGGTTTTGAGACAGCAACATTTTTCCTAAAATGCCATTGCCACACGCAAGATCCATAACCTTGCTTTTGTCAGTAGGTTTTGGTAAATATTCTATCAAAAACTGAGAAGCAGGGTCTATCATTTTTGACGAAAAAACGCCAAAATATTGTGAAATAGTTTCTTTTTTGTGTAAAATCTGATTGATTAAGTCCTTTTTTGGCTGTTTTTTAATTTTTTTGAGAATCAGAAATCTCGACTTTTTCCATGCCAGTGACTGACTCACGTCTTCAAAATACTGCCCTGCAATTTCGAGCATTTGTTTCGTGAAATGTCGTGTCATGAAACCACATACCAATTCTCCTTTTACACTCGCATGTTGTGTGAAATGATCCAAATACAATTCAAAGAGATCTAAGGATTTGGGAATTTTTATAAGACCTAGTTTGGGTTTAAGCTTTGGTTTTTGCAAAGGATTTAAAAAGTGGAATAGTAGCTTGATTTTATTTTCAGCTATGTTTTTTCCAATGGCACCTTCCTGAGAAGCTGAATCAACTACTACATAATGGGTTTTTGGTGCAACGTGGGCCGTCAAAAAGCCAAAAGAATCACCATAAGATATGACCGTGCTTGTTGCAATATCTACTTCATTTAGGTGTTTTAGAATGTGCTCGTCTACAGCACTCCATGCTTGAAGAGATCTATTTGTGGAAGCAGGGTAACGCTTTATGCTAAGATCTTGTTTTTTTGACATGGACAAAGGTAAATCCATGGTAGTAATATTCGGCTACTCTAACTCCTTAAAGATTTGTTTGAGAGCGTTCTGGACACCCAGGTAGTATTGGTCCTTTTTAAACATTGGAATCATGTCTAGGTCTATAACGGATTGTGCTTCTTCGTCCGTAAATTTCTCCTTAATACCAGTCCCGTTCTGTATTCTTACTTCGCGCAAGCTTTTACTAATAACAACTACAATCCCATTGTTCAACTCTTTCTTTCCAACTCCCCAGCACTTTGCTAACTGTAATGAAAAGCCATACATGCTTGAATCTGGGGCATAAGAATTTGTGGTTACGACAGAAATTTCGTTTGAAGTTTTTTGCTCATAGGCTAACAATTGGCCTTCTAATTCTTTCACTTCGGATCGTGAGAACAACATCTCAAAATCATTTACAAAGCCAGAGGGTTGTGGGTAGTCGGAACAAACAGACTCTTTGGCCATTGTTTGACAACCCACAATTAGAGTAACGCTGAGGCAGAAAAAGACGCTCCTTGAAATTAGTTTAATCATGAATCCCAAAGCTAATTAAATAGTGATACTTGTCGACTTTGTGAATGCCTTGAATCGGTATTAAAGTTTGAGCGTTAATATTTTTAACATCACTAATATATAGAATATCGTCGTCGCTTAAAACCGATCTAATCTTTGTATAATTCCTTAAATTATAGAACAGTTGTAGGCTGTCTAAATTGTTTTTAACCACCTCATTGAGTTGGGCAACTGAACGATCAGAATCTTCTTCTATGAGCACAAGTTTGTATACTACGTTACTATCCGGAACAAATTGTAATGGAAATGTTTGAATACTATCAGTAGCAGTGAATGTGTGTTTGCCTTTTAGGAGATTCTTGGAATCGGAATATATAAACACCATAATCTCATCATTTTTTGAAGACACAATACCCATGTCTTCGCTTAAGTTTAGTGCTTTTATTGTGATACTATTAGGCATTTCATTTGAGGATAAACTTTCAAACACGGCACTGTCGGTTAAGCCAGTATGCCGACTGTTACAACATACAAATAGCATAATAAGCAAAAGGCCTTTCAGGAGAGGATCAATACGCAACTTCACACCAGTCATTGTTTATATTATGCAAAACTAAAATAGAGATTGAATCTTTTGCAAGTTTAACTAATCTGTCATACCACTTTTGCTGTAAACTTGGATGTACCAATGATTATGAATCCCGCAATGCCACTTTTTATCAGTAAAGAGGGAGTTAAATACTTTAGTATATAAGTAGTTGTAGGGAAATCTAAACCAGCTACAACATTGTACAGGCCTGCGAAAGAAATCAAAATTATGTGGGCAAGAATAAAGAGGAGAAATACCTTTAAATATGTAAGTTTAATCTGATTTTTAAGTCCACCTATACTGCCAGCCATAATAGGAAAACCAATGACGAAACCTGCGGAAATTGTTTTTAAAATGCCGGGATTAGATGCAAATCCACTAAAAACAGGTAGGCCAGATAGACCAAAGCCGACATATACAACACAAGCCAGAACAGAAATCCAGCCAAAATAGTACGCAGTGACGCAGATGACTAAAGTTTGGAGGGTGAATGGCAGCTCAAACAAAGAAATAGAAATCGGACCTATTAACATTAATGCTATAATGGAGATGAAGAATCCACCTAAACTTTTGGATGAAAGCCTACTGCTCATAAAGCGTGTAAACGATGTCGGTATAGTAAGTGTTGGCTGGTAAATCTATGGATATCCCGTTCAGTTTATACTGTAAATAAATGTTATTTAAAGCACCATATCCTTGCATCACAGTTTGTGGTATGTTTCTTATTCTGGTGTAATTTGTGCACCCCCAAACAGAACCATTTCCGTTGCCAGAGTTTGTTCTTCTTACATATATTTCTACTTTGTTGTTCCAATTTATATCCGTTTTACACACCGTAACACGCCAATACGCTTGGCGCTTGAGTTTTTTAATATCTAGTTTGACACCATCTTGTTTACTTTCTGATTTGACCGTGTAATTATCTCCGGCCTGTATATTTGCATAAGTAAAGGCAAATTCAACGTCGCCTCGAATTCTAATTTGTTGCGCTTCTACCATATTGGTGCATAAGCACAAAAGAATCATTGGAATTATTGACTTGTATATCATTAGTCGCTTATTGTGTAGGTTATTGTCAAGTAGGTTTTTGTGTCTTCTACTACCAAATCGTCAATGTCGTCAAGTTTGAGCGTGTAAATAAGTTGGTGTCCAAATGTCCTTCCACGATATGTACATCCTCCTCCAATTCGATTGACGACAATCTGAGGTTGATTACTTAAGGTGATTCGTGATGAATACCTGCGGCCATATCTCCCTACACCCGCTTTTCGGAGATTTTTAACGCGTAAATATACTTTGAGTCCGTCTGGAACAGTACCTGATGTTATTTGTACATAGACCTTTCGATAACTTCCATTAGGTCTTAAACCACAACTATAATTTAACCAGGTATTGTTGTCTTTTGAGTCAGCGTTTTTTCCAGGTTTTTCTCCTGCGTATTTTGGTAGACCAAGAGAAAGGTTGACCGAATAGTTGGCTGGCATCACACTCACCAAGCTGATTTCTGGCATTTTAAGGCTTAAACTGTGATCGTCATAACTCCAATAAGACTGTCCACTTACGCCAAGGGCGCTAATAACTGTAATGCTGAGAAAGAAAATAAACTTTTTCATTTTTTGCCACCTACTTTAAGTTTTCCTGTATTTAAAAATCGTACCTGTCGCACTTTTGGGGTTATCGTCATATCAACATGTTCTTCTTGTCCGGCAACTAGCTGAAGGTCAATATAGGGAGTTTTAATAATAAAATCATCCCCCCAGTATGTCAGAACGATCCGAATCCTCCAATTTTATGGACGCAAGCTTCCAAAAACAAAATTGCCTTGTGGGTCAGCCCTTGTCATATAGGACTCTCCACCCAGACGTGCCTCCACAATGATTGAAGGGAACGCTAGGACCTTTTTATTGGACTGTGTTGTCTTCACTTTTTCCAATGCAATCTTGCCAGTTACTTTAGCGCTTTTGGTCATGGTGATAGATACTTCAGCTGTTTTCTCCGCAAATATGTCAACCTTAATTGGTAGTTTTTGGTTGGGTAAGTCTCGCACACCTATCGTCGCCCTATCTAAAAATAATTGGTGTGATCCTGGCCGAACGTTGTTAAAAGTGAAGGAACCATCTTCACTGGTTGTTGCCAGTTGTCCATCAAGCATTAGCACAACATTGTCTACTGATTGCACTCCGCCGTTTATCAACTTTCCTTCAAGAGATCCGAGAGCCAAAGTACGTACCATTGGTACGCCTAAGCTGACGTTATAGTTGGCAGACAAGAACCAGTCTTGTCGTTTTGGTGCTTGACGTAGAATCCCATGGTTTGCGGTTACATTGATACTTTGGTTCCGAGTAATTTGATAACCCATTTTAAAGTTAAGTAAATTCCTGTCGTTGTAGAGGTCTTCAATCAGGAACATATTCTGAAATTCAACTGTCATGCTAAATTTTTTGCCCTGTCGAATATTTGCATCAACACCGTAAATGAGTGATTCTTCGGTTTCTGAAGAATACCGATTGTTGTTTAAGTATTGGGAGAACGACGATATCCAGAAATTTGGTTTTGGTCGGTAACTAATCTGCAGCTGGGCGTCGTATCCAAAACTGATTATCGTGCTGCTAGCTAACTTATTAGTGGTGTTACCTGCTTCCGATAGAAATCTGGAAGAGAATTTGCCTTTTTTAATGCCCATCGTAAGCCTTATTCTTTGATCCGTATAATCAAAACTCTTAGATGCGAGTCGGTCTGTTTTTTCTCGATAGACACCTAATAATTGTAAATCGAATGCTTTTGTTATTCGACCCAATAGCCCGGCACTAAGGAAAAACGAAATTGGAGCAACACTGTATACGGTATCTAAGTTGGGGTTGGAGTTATTGTAGTTGCCATTGATTTGAAATCCAATTTTGTCCAAACTATAACCAGCATTAAGTCCTAGGTTTAAGGAGTTGTTATAATATCCTTTAAACTGTTTGTCGGCATAAAGGCCATTACCAGAGATTCTAAATTTCTTATAATTTATATTGGTGTTAAATGCCGCTGCGCTTCCATCTTTGCCTTCTGCAAAACTTCGTGAAACCTCACCTGTGAAACGCCAATCCGTGAAGTTTGTGAAATCCACGTGAAATGAGGTTAGGTTTACAGTTTGACCTTCTCTTAAATAATTGTTAAGACTGTTAATTCGATATTTGTATTGTTTTGGTGTGCTATAACTAATATAGCTACCGAATTGTTCTCTAATTTCCGGTTGGAAGATTGGCCGATTGTAATACGCACCATAGGCATACTTCTCTTTTACCTCTGTTTTGAATTCAATACCAGTCCCGAATCTAAAATTTTCTGTGAGTTCGGATAATCCAAAGGATTTCTCACCTACAAATACATGTGTCTTGTTTGACGAATAGTGTGGTATGCTAAAAAAGGTTGACAGTTTTACTGTTAATTACTGTTTTAAGTTTACATGTTTAGTTTAATACTTGTTTAGGTTTACAATTCAAATGTACTGAATTAGGAGTTTATAATACTCCCCACTATTGAACCAAAAGTATAGCAAGTTAAGTTAATAATTGTAATTGGTTTAAAGTCATTTATGCTGCTTTTTTTCTTATGGATTCCAGGTACCTGTAATGGGGTTTTTGTTCTG
>JBLHOC010000071.1:0-15588 GCA_047620825.1 Bacteroidia bacterium
GTTAAAATGGTTAATTCGTCACGCTTTAAGAAACCCTGCTAAAAAAGGAAACTTAAAAGCTTTAGAAATAAGAAAGAGTGCTCGCTAACTTGTTTGTATACGGTAGAGGGAAGCAGCCTTGTATCGTCTAAAGGAACCTCGTTTTTTCTTTTTAAAAATTCATTCAATGTGTTTAGCAACTGCCCAACCTTTCGAATTTTTTCGAAGGGTAACCTCGGAAAAACCGGGAGATCCAACGTGTTGGAAATAAATGTGTTATAATTAGTATATTAGCAACATGGTTGGTTCTGGCGTTAGATCAATACCCCTATGTGTTACCCTGCTACCATTCGCTATTCTAAACGCCTAAAAACCACCTGCAACACATATGTTGCTTTCCAGCAGAGAATTGGTATTGGCCCTTTCAACAATTGAATAACCACCGCCTACTCCAACACTTTCTCTAACGCTTCCATAGCCAAATAGCTGCTGAAGTTTTGATTGACAAACACCTCAAATTCAAAGAAATCTATAAGCTCTGTCAGTTCCTTCAGTTTCTTTTTAGAGAAGGCTTCTTTTGCAGTTGATCCAAAAACAAAGTCCACTTCTGATAATCCAGTACTGCGATTTCTCCCATACAATAAATACACTTCGTCTTCTCCTGCTTTAATATCTTTTGTCTTTAAACTACTCCCAGAAGGATTATACCAAATGTGTATGGTAAGGTTATTGGCCCCTTTATATTTCTTTAAAAACTTTGTATACGGAAAGCTTCCCTTCATGTGTACCGATCCATTGGTAATACCCAATGTATCCATGGGTGTTAGTTGCGCCAAGCTGTTGAATGTTATTCCCAGTAGCAAGGCAAGTATTGGTATGTATCGACTCATGAAGGATTTCTATTTCTCCAAAAATAAGGTTCAGGAAGATGAAAAGAATCGAAAGACGGAATAAAATAACGTCGAAAGGTCAGGTTTGAAATATTCCTTTAGGCGCTGAACGTCTAACACGGCATCTATCACATAGATATTTACTTAGTAAGGAAAATTCAAATTCTGATGTCAAATTGGTTTGACAATATCTAGTATTTAACTACATAAAGTGATAATTTACAGTAGATTTATAAGCGGTTTATGCCATAGCGAAAGCGCCCGATAAAATATAAAAGAAAACTGAATCAAAATTCCAAATCTGCAACGAGATTTGCATAAGTAATTCAACACTCTTGAATTGAAAGTAATTACAAAAAATACAGCCTGAATAAGGCCTACAGTTAACAAATGATAGCAGAAAAAACAAAATCTGATGTACTTTTAGAAAGAAGAAAGAACATCGTTGCAAATGGAGTTGGTGTGTTCAATACCGCTACTGTTGAAGAAGCAAAAGGGGCCATAATAATAGATGAAGATGGAAAGGAATTAATCGACTTTGCTGGTGGTATTGGCGTTGTTAACGCTGGTCATTGTCCAGAACCTGTCGTCGCAGCTATACGTGAACAAGCTGGGAAATACATTCACACGAGTTTTAATATGGTGACATACGAGCCTTATGTCGCTCTATGTGAAACGCTCGCAGACATCCTTCCACATGGTGAAAAAACCAAAGCCATGTTGGTGAGCACAGGAGCAGAAGCAGTTGAAAACGCAATAAAAATTGCACGTCAAGCAACTGGAAGACAAGCGGTGCTTTGCTATACCGGTGCCTTTCATGGACGTACCATGATGGCCATGACACTTACAAGTAAAATCAATTACAAAGAAGGTTGTGGGCCATTCGCTCCAGAAGTTTACCGACTGCCTTTCCCAAACTTTTATCGTTATAGAGGCGCAAAAGACATAGATGAATTTGTAGATTTAGAACTAAAACGTCTTTGGGAAAGTGGTTATAATTTAGTGGATCCAAAGAATTTGGCTGCCGTTATCATTGAACCGGTCCAAGGCGAAGGAGGGTTTAATCCTATTCCGCAAAAATACTTTGAAGGACTTCGTGCTTTCTGTGATGAGCATGGCATCATGTTAATTGCAGATGAAATACAAAGTGGATTTGGGCGAACTGGTCATTGGGCAAGTTGGCAACATTACAATGTTCAACCAGATATTAGCACATACGCAAAATCCTTAGGCTCAGGTATGCCAATCGCAGCTGTACTTGGTCGCGCAGAGGTAATGGACGCCGCGGGACCAGGCACAATAGGTGGCACCTACATCGGTAATCCGGTGTGTTGTGTGGCTGCATCGGCAACAATTCAGTATATTAAGGACCTAGATTTAAATCAACGTGCTTTAGAAATTGGAGACAAAGTTGAAAACCGGTTTCGCAAGTTGATGGACACTTGTCCAGCCATTGGAGATGTTCGAGGTTTAGGGGCAATGACCGTAATTGATTTTGTAAAAAATAACGACCCTAGAGAACCTGACACAGCACTCTGTACTGAAATTATCACAGGATGTGCTGAACAAGGATTAATATTGTTAAGTGCCGGTACATTTAAGAATGTGATCCGTATATTATCACCGTTAGTTATTACTGACGAGCAATTGAATAAAGGCTTAGACATTTTAGAAACAGAAATAATTAAAGCAACTCGCAAATAGTAATGAAACCATTCGCAATCGCAGGAATACAAATGAAAGTTTCGGCTGTCGTACCCAACTTGGATATGATGAAGTTGAAATTAGATATTACTATGAATTTGTACCCGTGGGTAGAAATGGTTGTATTTAGTGAACTATGCGCTTATGGCCCATTAATTCACACAGCACAAGAAATTCCAGGTGTCTTTGAACAAGAAATGCAAGCTATGGCCAAGAAATATGGCATATGGTTGCTTCCTGGTTCCATTTTTGAAAAAAGTGAAAATACAATTTACAACACAGCGACAGTCATAAACCCTCAAGGGGAAATAGTGACTAGATATCGTAAAATGTTTCCTTTTTATCCATATGAAGTCGGAGTAACACCGGGAAGTGAATTTTGCGTGTTTGATGTACCAAATGTAGGTCGGTTTGGACTATCGATTTGTTATGATATGTGGTTCCCAGAAACAGCTAGAACCTTAGCAGTCATGGGCGCTGAAGTCATTCTTCATCCTACAATGACAGGGACGATTGATCGTGATATTGAATTGTCTATTGTACGGGCAATGGCAGCAGTAAATCAGTGTTTTTTCTTTGACATAAATGGGTTGGATACGGGAGGTAGTGGACGCTCTATAATTTGCGGTCCAGATGGTCGTGTTATTTATCAAGCGGAAGGAAACGAAGAAATCATTCCCATTGAAATAAACATTGATCGTGTAAGAAGAAGTAGAGAATTAGGTATTTTACGACTTGGACAACCGTTAAAAAGTTTTCGAGATCATTTAGGTGATTTTAGTACCTATCAAAAAGGTGTTGAACACCCGTATCTCGACTCTCTTGGGCCACTTATAATGCCAACTCGGATGGACAACTTAGCAAGACTTAAAATAAAAGAAAATAGCCTAGAACACCCAACAACACCAATTGGGTATAAAGGCGGCGATAGTTAATTAAAGCAATATGGGATCAACTTCAACTAGAAAAAAATCAAAAGCCTCTGAGTCAAAAATCTACGTAAGTTGGTTTGAAATACCGGCAATTAATTTCAAAAAAGCAGTTGATTTCTACAACTTCATTTATGGTATCGACATGGCAACGACTGTGAATGAAGAATATCACATGGCATTTTTCCCATCAGACAGTGGCGTGGGTGGAGCAGTTGTTGCCGGACCTGGTTCAGTGCCCAGTGAAACGGGCCCTCTATTGTACTTAAATGGAGGAGACGATTTAAACAAGGTTCTGAAAAAAGTTGAATCCGCCGGAGGACGCATAATTATGCCCAAAACACACATCGATAAGGAATCAGGTTACTTCGCCATTTTTATTGATTCCGAAGGAAACAAATTGGCCTTACATTCTCAACACTAGTTAATGGTAAATAAGAAAAAGGTTAGTGCGCCTTATTACAATATTGGGCAATTAAGAGTTGACTATTGGACCCGTCTTCAGAACGAATCAATCGAATTGAGCAGATGTCGAAAAGGTTCTGACAATGAAAAAAGACACATCCAATCTGTAAAAGAACTTATAAAAGATTTAACTGGTGTTGAATGCTATTTTGCATTCCCAGGGATCTATCGTTTAAGGCAAATAAAATCTGCGCTTGATAGGCACGAACATACCGCTTTAACAAACCGAGTAACAGAAATTAGCCGTCAACTCGTAAGTGATGGATACAGAAGTCATCCTGATTTTTTGGAAGAGGATGAAACAACGAATGACGATGTTGAATTAAAAGGGCAACCTGATGGTGCTCGAAAGAACTACTTTGAGGTTCTTTTTGTTGATAATATGTCTGAACAGGATGAGGACGCTTTACGTCAAAAGGTAACGGAAATCAGAGATCCGGATGAACAATTCACTTACGGCATTGTAGTTCAACATTCATTTGAAGACGCCCTAATAGCGTTGTTGTTTAACTATAACATTCAGGCGATTGTTATTCGTTATGCACCGCCTTATTTATCAAGTGGAATTTCTAATTTGATAAAACCATACATTCAGAATGTTAAAACCTTAGACCATAATTCTAAGCACGAAGCTCAATTAGGCCCAATACTAGGAAAAATAATTAAAGAGTTTAGACCCGAACTTGATTGCTACTACGTTACGGACTCCGGGTTGGGAAACCTCACCGACGAAACGATAAAAACATTCAGGCGCATATTTTATAGACGGGAAGACCTACAAGAAATTCATCTAACGATTCTCCAAGGTATACGAGAACGATATGAGACTCCATTTTTCACTGCACTAAAAGAATATAGTCAAAAACCGACGGGCGTTTTTCATGCCATGCCAATCTCTAGAGGTAACTCCGTTTTTAAATCGAGATGGATAAAAGATTTTGGAGATTTTTACGGCAGAAACATGTTTCTAGCTGAAACATCTGCAACTACCGGCGGTTTAGATTCGTTGCTTCAACCAACAGGCCCTATCAAAAAGGCACAAGAAATGGCTCGAGATGCCTATGGTTCGCAACACACCTACTTCGTTACAAATGGCACTTCTACTGCAAACAAAATCGTAATGCAAGCCCTCGTCCAACCAGGCGATGTGGTTTTGGTTGATAGAGATTGTCACAAATCTCATCATTATGGTTTGGTCCTCTCGGGTGCTTATCCAGTTTATTTGGATTCTTATCCAATTGAAAAATATTCCATTTATGGTGCCGTACCACTTAAGATAATAAAGGACAAACTTTTACAACTAAAAGAAGCTGGAAGGCTTGATAAAGTAAGAATGTTACTCCTGACCAATTGCACTTTTGACGGATTGGTATATAATGTAGAACGGGTAATCGAGGAAATTTTAGCGATAAAACCGGATATGATTTTCTTGTGGGATGAAGCTTGGTTTGCCTTTGCCGGATTCACCTATACATACAAACAACGCACCGGTATGTATACCGCACGCAAGCTGTATAACAAGTATAAAACAGACAAGTACAAGAAGCAATATGATCTTCACATAAAGGAGTTAGCGCCTGGTGAAATCTCAAAAATGCCCGATCCAGAAAAAGTGCGGATTCGTGTATATGCGACACAGAGTACCCATAAAACGTTGAGTAGTTTTAGGCAAGGCTCAATGATCCATGTATGGGATGAGGACTTCCGGAGAAAAACGGAGTCAACCTTTTTAGAAGCTTACATGACGCATACTTCTACCTCACCAAATTACCAAATGTTGGCTTCACTTGACGCTGGCAGAAGGCAAGTACAGTTTGAAGGATTCGAACTCGTTGAAAAAAGTGTTGAGCTTGCGATGCTGTTGCGTGCCAAAGTAAATGACAATCCACAGTTAAATAAATACTTCGATGTCCTTACAATCGCGGATTTTATTCCAGACGAATTCAGGCAAACTGGACTGACAGAATATTACGATCGGCATGATGGATGGAATCGAATGGAACATGCCTGGGAGATAGACGAATTTGTGCTAGACCCGACTAAAATTACACTAAACATTGGCAGAACTGGTGTTGATGGCGATACCTTCAAGAACGAATACTTGATGGACAAGTTTAACATCCAAATCAATAAGACATCCAGAAATACTGTCTTATTCATGACCAATATTGGGACTACACGAGGCAGTGTAACCTATCTAACGAATGCTTTACTCCAAATAGCCGATGAGTTAGATGAAAAAGTGAAAGCGCTCAATACAAGAGAAATTGAAATTAGGCAGAATCGCATGCAGTCCCTCATCACAGACGTTCCTCCGCTGCCAGACTTTAGCTATTTCCATCACTCTTTTCAAGCGATACCTGGCGTACCAGGAGGAAACTTAAGAGAAGCTTATTTTTTGGCATATGAAGAAGAAAACTATGAATATATAATGCTAGCAGACTGTTTGCCCCTTATGGAAGAAGGTAAAACATTGGTGGCTTCATCGTTCGTGATACCTTACCCACCGGGATTCCCAGTATTAGTGCCCGGCCAAGTGGTAAGCAAAGAAATTATACTTTTTATGACGGTACTTGATGTATCCGAAATTCATGGTTACCGAGCAGATTTAGGCCTTCGTGTATTCAAAGAAAATGTGCTTGATCGGCAGAAGACTTTAACGTCCATGGGCGCCATGAGTCACAACAAGAAAAAATAGATAACAACAGCAACAATCAAATAATAAATTATGTCCAAAAAGAAAGAAACAAGCACCAAACTAAAAGGTGTACCAGATATTAGAAGATACTTTTACAAAAATGAAACCCCAATATATTTTATTAGTGCCACCAATTTCAACTTGCTTGGCGCTGATGAGTGGATAAAGGGATTTAAGTTTATCTGTTACATAGAGTGTTTTGACGGTCTTCATCCAAATGTGTTTTCCCCTCAGACGGAAATTCCACATGACGAATTTGAAGGCATAGAAGACATCAACAATTACCTGCTTCAACATCCAGAAGTGAAAGATTATCTAACGACAAGGAAAACAGGTAAAAAAGCTGGGAAGGCCATGTTTTTAATGTTTGACAAACAGACGGAGAAACTTGCGAAAAAATTAGGATTGGAAATCATGTTTCCAAGTGCCAAGATGCGAACCTTTATGGACAATAAGGTTAATACAAATCGTATAGCCGAAAAAGCAGGCGTACCTTGTGTACCCTACGTTTTATCCCCAGTTGCTGACTACGACCACTTAAGAGAAATCTCTAAAGAATTAGGTGAAGAACTTGTCATTCAAACACCATTTGGTGATTCAGGACATACGACATTCTTCATTTCGAATGAAGAAGAATTCAACAAACACGCAAAGGAGATTACAAGAGAAGGAGAAGTAAAAGTCATGAGGCGTATAAACTGCCGTGGTTCTGCTACCGAGGCCTGTGTAACGCGCCATGGAACCATCGTTGCACCGTTAATGACTGAATTGGTTGGGTTTAGTGAACTTACGCCTTATCAAGGTGGTTGGTGTGGTAATGAAATTTATCCGAATGCATTTACACCTGCCCTCAGAAAAAAGGCAAGAGAATACACACAACTCTTTGGAAATCAGCTTAGAGAAGAAGGATACAAAGGATATTTTGAACTTGATTTTTTAATTGATCAAGACAATGGGGAAATCTATTTAGGTGAATTAAATCCAAGAGTAACTGGCGCTAGTTCAATCACGAACCACGCTGTTTTTGCCTTGGCAGATGCCCCATTATTTGTGTTCCATATGTTGGAATGGATGAACATAGAGTATGACCTAAACATTAAAGAAATTAATAAACGTTGGGCAAAACAGGAAAACATCGATAGCTGGAGTCAGCTAATTATAAAGCACACAGAAGATACCATCGAATATGTGGATGAAGCTCCAAAATCAGGTATTTGGAAAATGTTTGATAATGGCCACATTCAATTCGACAGAATGGACACACACCGTCGTGCTGTTGAAAGTGAAAATGAAGCCTTTTTCTTACGCATTAGTCGTAAAGGAGATTATTTGTACGAAGGTGCAGACATGGGTATTCTTGTTTCTCGTGGGCGGATGATGACAGACGATTTTAAACTGACAAAACGCGCCAAAGACTGGTTAACTGCAATTCGTAACAAGTATAGTTCAACCTTAGTGGAAGACAAAACAGAACCACTTCTTCTTGCTGGTAATTTGACTAAATAGTTTAATGAATTTCTACAGTTTAAACCCATACAATGGTGCGCAGCTAGCCATGTATTCTAGCCTCACCAATGAAGCGCTTGCCAATAAACTAAACAATGCTCAATCGGCATTTACCTCTTGGAAAAACACACCACTTGCCGCTCGTGCGGTCCTTATGCATCGTGCGGGGTCTGTTTTAAGAGAAGGCGTTGAGGCATACGCCAGAATGATTACACTGGAAATGGGTAAACCCATAACGGAATCCCGCGCAGAGATTAACAAATGTGCCTGGGTATGTGATTATTATGCCGAGAATGCGGCTGATTTCCTTGCAGATGAAGTAATAGCCACCGACGCACATAAAAGCTACGTTCGACATGACCCCATAGGTTGTGTGCTGGCCATCATGCCTTGGAATTTTCCTTTTTGGCAAGTATTTCGATTTGCGGCCCCAACATTGATGGCTGGAAACGTAGGATTACTAAAGCATGCACCAAATGTTTTTGGATGTGCCATTCAGATTGAAGAAGTCTTTATAAAAGCAGGCTTCCCACCCGATGTTTTCCAAAACCTCATCGTTCATCACGATAAAACGGAAACCATTGTTTCCCACAAAGCGGTTAAAGCAGTAACATTAACTGGAAGTGAAATGGCTGGTTCTGCTGTAGCAGAGATTTCTGGTCGACATATTAAAAAAACGCTATTAGAACTTGGAGGCAACAATGCCTTTATTGTTTGGAAAGATGCGGATATCGACAAAGCTGTTAAAACGGCATTGACCGCACGAATGCTTAACTGTGGTCAGAGCTGTATTGCGGCAAAACGTTTTATTCTTGTTGAAGAAATTTACGATGAATTCGTAGATAAATTCGCAAAAGGCGTAAGTGCTTTACAGGCAGGCGACCCAATAGATGAAACCACGCAAGTCGGTCCTTTAGCACGTGTTGATTTAGCAGATCAGCTTCAACGGCAAGTACAAGAATCCATAAGTCAAGGCGCTGAATTGCTATTAGGAGGTAAGCAACAAAAAGCCTATCACGAACCTACTATCTTGGGTCATGTTACGGCAGAAATGACTGCTTTCAAAGAAGAAACATTCGGTCCTTTAGCAGCAATGATAAAAGCCAAAGATGAGGCAGATGCCTTTGAGCTTTCTGAAAAATCAAATTATGGACTTGGAGTAACTGTTTTTACGAAAGACATAGAAAAAGCGCAGGCCATGGCGAGTATGGTGAGTGACGGAGCCTACTTCATTAACCAATTGGTAAAATCAGATCCGAGACTTCCGTTTGGTGGCACAAAACGTTCTGGATATGGACGTGAATTAGCCAAAGATGGTATGATGGAATTCGTTAATCGTAAAACGGTGTATGTAGCGGAGTGATAGGGGGTGTTGTGAAGAAGTAGATTTGAGAATTACCTATAAGAAACAGAAAACTATAAGGTTTGAAATAGTTCTACTTGACTCCAACAAGATTAATGTGACAGGCAGCAAGGATCTGTTTCCGTTATTATTTGCGATTGAGATATTTACCAATAACCACAGCGGCCACAATAGTTGTGTAAAAATGACCTGCAAGCCCAACTAACATGGCCATCTTTTTGGCCAAAAAACTTAAAGGTACGATGTCGCCATACCCAATAGTAAGCAAGCTTATGAAACTGAAATAATTCAAGTTTCTAAATTTATCCTCCCCCACTCCAATATTGACAAAAGAATTGGGTTCGTACAATTCAGCTATCGTATAAATAAAACCACCAATCATCCCTAAAACCACGAAACCCGAAAAGACGGCCGAAAGCATTTCCGAGCTTACAGTTTTTGCCTTAAGTATATCCCTAAAAAGGACGTTTGATGTTAGGATAAAATAGAATACGAATAGGAAGTTTAGCGTTGCATCAATCCAAACGGCATCTACAAATGGGTGAAGGAAACATTCTGCAATCATAATGATAGCCAAAACCCATACCACAAGTTTTTTCCAATATCTTTCTTTGTCGAATAGAAGCAAGCCAACGAGTACATTTTGCACAACGATTACGTGTTTCCAAATAGAGTGAAATACGGGGGGTTCGATATGCTGAGCAAACAGCAACACCAACAAACTTATGAGATAGAACTCGTATTTATGTTTCAGGTATTTCTTATTAATCTTTACCATGTAACACTTTCTTTACCACACGTTTAATGGATAGTCCTTGAACTATAATTGAAAACAACACAACAATATAGGTGATAAATATAATGGCTTCGCTTTGCGCATAAATACCAAGACTTAAGGCAAGTGCTATCGAAATGCCTCCACGCAAACCGCCCCAAGTAAGAATCTTGACCGTATCTAAAGGCTTTTGTTCTTTATGTTTTAACAAAGAATAACTCGCATACACCGAAATAAACCTAGCAGCAAGCACAATGAGAATAGCTAGTAATCCAACAACAAGATACATCACATCAAAATTTAGCAAATGGATGCTCAGTCCTATGAGTACGAATAATACGCCGTTAAATGCTTGTTCAAGCACTTCCCATATCTCATTGAGCGACTCCTTGGTCTTGGAACCCTCTACACAATTGATGTCTATTGCATTGCCCACAATCAGTCCACAAACAACCATAGCCAATGGTGCAGATACGCCGATCGCTTGAGCCAAGGCGGTACCTGTAAAAACACAGGCTATGCTAATGATGACCGTTAGTTGTGCATTGTCAAACACAAACTTCATTAAAAAATAAGCTACGGTGCCTAATACTGCCCCGAAAAGCAAACCTCCTATGGCTTCATGCAAGAAAAGCAACCCAATTTCACTTGAAACACTTTCCCCCTCGGTGCCCATCATACTCGGTAGAAATAACAATATGCCAGAGAAAACGACAACACCAATTCCATCATTAAAAAGCGATTCGCCCTCAATCTTTAACTGAAGGCTTTTTGAAATATTGGCTTCTTTTAAAATAGACAGAACAGCTATCGGATCTGTTGGGGAAATTAAGGCCCCAAAAAGTAGACTCTGCACAAAGTGAAGTTCTACACCAAACAATTGAGCTCCAAAATAAATGCCGACTCCAACAATTACCGTTGATATGAGCGTCCCTAGGATGGCAAACATGAACACAGACCATCGTTCTTTGGCTAAATCCTTAATATTTATGTGCATTGCACCAGCAAAAAGTAAAAATCCCAATAAGCCGTCAAAGAGTAGGTGTTGAAAATCCGTTGCATAAACGATGGTGCAGAAATTCTCAAAAAGGCCCGGAAATAAAGGTTTTAGGACATACAATAGACCCACTACGCCGATGCTCATAATCATGAGGCCAATAGTAGAGGGAAGCTTTAACCATTTGTAATTTATGATATTAAGCAAGGCGACTAGTCCAAAAATGTATGCAAAAGACTCTAACATAATTGCAAACTACACATTAGCTGGTAGTTCGAATAGTATTAGCTATTTATTGTGAATGACCCCTGACAAAAAGAGGGGTTGTTATTCAGTTTCCATACCCTAATATTGTCATCTAGTTACACAACAAATGACAACAGAAAATCAACACATAGAGACGTTTAAGGCCACAGCTCAAGGCAAAGGCTGGCCAACAAAAGTGAACATTACCGACACCGAATGGAGTATTCAGGTAGATGAGACTACGGAAGATGGTGGACTAAACAGTGGTCCGAACCCAATGCAATTTTTCGCGGCTTCACTGGCAAGTTGCCAAAACGAGCAGGCCCAAGTTGTGGCTGAAGAACTTTCTGTAAGTATTGCATCCATTGACATTACGCTTGAAATTGACTTAGACCTATCCGGTTTTATGGGTATGGCTGAGCACTCAAATGGTAGTTACAAACAAGTCCGCCTCAATGCGATTGTGACTGGAGACTTAACTGAGGAGCAGGTTGCGACACTTGGAAACAAAGTAGACAACCGTTGTCCGATATTAGGTTTGCTGCGTTCTAGTGGCTGCCATATCTTAAGCAACTGGGGAATTTCTTAATTCCGATACAGAATCAATAATTTAAGTGTTTTAGTCAACGTTGAGATTATCAATCATAACGTTGGGTAGGCTGAACATGCGTCTATGCTTTAGGAGTCGGGAGACCCAAAACGCATGTATGTTGTTACTTATTCTTTCCCTTTTTAAGAATGAAATGTCGTCAACCACAGTTTAAATTGTATGGGACCATATGGTTATATAGCATAACAACTCCTGTACCCGTTAAACATAGCTTTGCACCAAAACAACAGTATGGATCCAAGAGATCAAATACACTCATTTCACATTCCTGTGATGGGTATTGCCTTTACACTCGACACACCTTTGAAAGTGGCTAGATTTGGCATCTCGTCCGCGATTTCTATCATGGAGGATAATTTACTGGAAAAGATGAGGGCAAAATATTGTGAAACATATGATATTCCTTTTACGCCTATTTCATTAAAAGAAGACCAGTATCGTTCCAAACGCATTACAGCGTATTTAGACCTAGTTCATGATATTGAAGAGAAACAATTAACCAAACTAAGAAATGATCATTTTGATCCTAATTCAGAGATCACCAAATATTTTGAATTATTAAACTCAAACAGCCCGCTGTATTTGGCCTATCAAAATATGCTGCAGACCAGTGATGTGATAGAGCAACTGAGGCTACAAAGGGATTTAAGAAAAAGGATTCAACCCGGCTGTATTGATGTGAACATTATGACGAAGCTGGATAATGTGCATTATCGCAAGGATGGAGAAACGATCAAAGATGGTTCGGATGCCGTTGTAGCGCTAAAAGGATACGCAGACAGTAAATTAAGCAATTCATCTGTTGTACTATCCGCAGGTATGAATCCTAGATTATTCAACTATATGGCAGAAGTCGGTGCTTTTGATCCAAACGCAAAACAACAATTTGATAAGCGGGTGATCATTAAAGTTTCGAACTACCGATCGGCGCTGATCCAAGGCATGATGCTGGCTAAAAAAGGAATTTGGGTGAGTGAATACAGAGTAGAATCTGGGCTCAATTGTGGTGGACATGCTTTTGGTTCTGATGGTAACCTTATTGGTCCAATTTTAGAAGAATTTAAATCAAATAAGGAGACGCTAAAAGAAACACTTTATGCCCTCCTATTAAAATCAAGTAAAGCTGAGCTTTATCACCCAACCGATTCACCACCGCCTGCGTTAATCACTTTCCAAGGCGGTATAGGTAGTTATGAGGAGGATCAAATTTTATTAAATAAATATCAAGTTGACAGAACGGGTTGGGGAACACCTTTTTTACTTGTTCCTGAAGCCACAACTGTCGATAACGACACGCTTGCTTTGCTTACGAAAGCCAAGGAGAAAGACCTTATTCTAAGTCACAATTCACCCCTAGGTGTACGATTTCATTATTTAAAAGGTACAAGCTCAGAAAAGGAAAAGGAAAGACGAATTACAGAAGGTAAACCTGGCAGTCCTTGTTATGAAAAGTTTTTAGTGTCGGATACGGAGTTTACAAAAGAACCAATTTGTACGGCCTCTAGAACCTATCAAAAAAAGAAAATTGAACAACTTCAAACATTGGGTCTAGATGAAACGGAATATCAATCCCGTTACGGTAAAATAGTTGCTAAGGAGTGTTTATGTATTGGATTAAGCAACGCTGCAGTCAAAATTCACAACCTAGTTCCTTTTAAAAGGCTCGATGGTGTAAATATCTGCCCTGGGCCAAATATCGCTCACTTCTCCTCCATCATGTCTTTAAAACAAATTGTTGATCATATTTATGGTAGACACGCGGCAGCGGATATAGATCGACCAAGTTTCATTAAAAAAGAGATATCTATCAACATCGACTTTTTAAGTGAGATGCTGGAAGAGAAACTGGAAACCCTTAACAAAAAACGAATCGCTTACATTAAGAACTTTCACGAAAACCTATTACAAGGCATATCGTATTACCAAGAATTGAAATTTGATAAAATAGATTTTAATGATTTATCTGCAAAAATACTAGATGGTTTAGACGAGGCTGAGTCAAAAATTAAAGGCATGTTTATAATACTCCCCACTATTGAACCAAAAGTATAGCAAGTTAAGTTACGGGTAAGTTAACGGATAAGCAGTAACTAAAAAAATACATTGTGTAAAATCAATAAACAAGTTTCAAACTTTGCCATCCAACCTGTTCAGACAATAAACCACATAAGTCAATCATCAAATAAACAGACCGACTTAATTTAATCCAATAAAAAAAAGCCCGAGCTATCTCGGACTTTTTCTAAATACGTATTTCTAAAAAATTTCTATCGCGTTGCCTGACCTGTAGGAAAAGCTAAATTTTGGCCCATGTCGTATGCTGTGTGATCAGCTGCCATCACCGATATATCACCAACGAGTGGTTTAAGGCTAAATGGCAACATGCTATTATCAGGAACAGGTTCTATGCTTATCACTGCTTTCCCACCTTTTAAGTCGGTCGGAAACGATAACATGCCTGGTGCATTCATAAGAAAATCTTCTCCTGGAAATGGAGGTCCTGAATTCATACCACTATATGTCGCTGAATTATCAGCCATATCCGCAGCTGTAAAAGTCCCTGAACTAACCGGAACACCACCTATAACAGCCCATCCTTCATAAATCCAACCATCTGGTAATGTTGGTAGCGTTAACCCTACTGCTGGTGCCCCAGACGAATTGTCTAAAAACCAAATGCCACTAGCCTCATTGGTCGTGTCATCATCGGTAGGCGTGGCTAAAATATATTTGCCAGCTGCCGTACTAAATGAGTTTTTAAGTGCCGCACTGTGATCTATTGTCAAGCTTGCTGCATTTCCACTGAAATCGCCGGCTACAATGTGAACTTTACTAGGTGTCGGATCGCTGTCTGGCTTTGGTTCTATCGTTAAAATAAAAGTACTCGCGCTCGTCAGGTCCGACGTCTTAATTTCAAAAGCGGATTGAGACATCATCCCAGCACTATTAACATCAAACGTACCTGTAGATACTGCACTTCCGTCAACAATTATCCATCCTTCATAAGCTGCGTCATTGCCTAAATCCTCAAGACCTGTAAAAGTTAAATTCAAGGTCGAGGTATTGCCTGAGTTGTCTACGTCGTCCGTTTCATCATCCGTGCATGCACTGAAAAATAAACCACTTAATAGAAAGAGGCTTAGTAATTTGATACTGTTTGTCATAATTCTGATTCTTAATTTAATTAGTGTATATGATGAATATGCAAGGATTTAACAAACAGTTGCCTGCGACATGAAAATTATTCTATCCACTGTTTCGACACAGGTAATTTAATAAGATGTGCTAAAAATTTACACCCAACACAAAGGAGGTTTGTATTAACGAAAGTTGTGTTTTGACCAAGGTTGGCGCCTCAACTTTTCTAATCGATTGAAGGGATCTTGTGTAATCAGTTGATAAACCCCAAAACATGCGGTTTTTAAA
>JBLHOC010000072.1:0-15321 GCA_047620825.1 Bacteroidia bacterium
GTATTATGGACAATTATTTAAGACAAAAACATTCACAATTGGGTTACATGCTACACCAGGCTCGAATGTTAAAATGAGTCGAGATGAAATGGTTACGACGTATAATTTTCTAGGTAACTTTTTTATTGATACCCTTTCAAACCGCAAAGAAGCCAAGTTCACACAGGCGTTACCGACTGAATTTGGAGCGTCGTTTAGTTTTGGTAATAAGGATGTTTGGAATATTGGTGTTGAGTATAATACAGCTAGGTGGTCGGATGTAACGGCAAGGCCTAACGACAATCCGTATTATAACCAAGAATCCTTTACAGTTGGGGGTTTTTGGCAAGCTAAAGCCGAAATGAACAGCCAGCACGCTTCTAAATCAGAAAAAACAAAAGACTATTTAAAGACATCCAGATTGTATTATGGATTTAGAATGCAACAATTATATACGGGTGTTGTAGATCAACAAGTACAGGAAATGGCGTTTAGTTTTGGTATTGGATTACCAATGACACGTAAGTACAAGTTAGAAGGACTAAACTATGTTATGGTATCCAGAATCAACATTGGATTAGAGTATGCCATTAGAGGTAATAAGGATGTTGGAATGATTCAAGAAAATATTTTTGGCATCAAATTTGGATTAACCTTAACAGACAAATGGTTTATCAAAAGAAAATATCAATAAGTAAAAAGTTTAAAAGTATAAAGAAGGTGAAAATGAAAGCGGTAAAAAATATTATTCTGACAATCTTAATATCACTAACTGCAACTTTTGCATTAGGTCAGGATAATTGGGAAGGACACTTATATGGTGCTGATACAATAGCAGCTCAAAAAAGTGATGCTATGTTCAATCAATATTACACAGCAAAAAATTACATAGATGCTTACCCATATTGGCAGTATCTTTTTAATAACGCACCTTGTGCAAGTAAACGAATTACCTATAACGGATCGTTTGTAGCAAAGAAATACTTGTTTCATTTAATGAAAACTGATTCTGCTGCATTTGCGCAACGTAAAGATGGCCTCATTGATACCATACTTATGGTATACGATACTCGTGTAAAGCATTGGGGTAAAGCAGATATTGTAATGGCGAAAAAAGCGAAGGAAATGTATTCACTTCGTCCAGATTTACGTGATTCAGCAATAGGATTGTTCGAAGAAAGTGTTCGGAATCTTGGAAATAATACTGAGGTAAGAACACCGTTGTTCTACATGCAATCTGCCATTAAAGAACACAAGGCAGGTAAGTATAGCATTGATTCATTATTTGATTTGTATTTCCAATTGCAAGGCATAATAGATTATAACTTAGCACAAGGTGGCAAGTATAAAAGCAAATGGATTTCAACAGATACCAACGTAACTAAAATGATACGACCGTATTTGACTTGTGAGAAAATTGAAGAATTCTTTAAACCTAAAACCGACAGCATTCCTGATGATCTAGAAACGTTAAAGAAGGTGACCAACTTACTGGCAGTTGCAAAATGTAACAAATCAGATTATGCGCTGGACATTGCAATTAAAGTGTATGAGCTAGAGCCAAGTTCTGAAGCTGCAATCAGTATTGGTAATTCGTATAAAGCGAAATCAATGAAAACAGAGGCACTTGAGTGGTATGTAAAAGGTGTGGATGGGATACAAGATACAACAGAAAAAGCTGACATATTACAAAACATGTCAAGCATCGAATATGCCAATGGAAACATTGCAAGTGCAACAACCTATGCAAAAAGGGTGTTAGCGATTAATCCAAACAGTGGTGCGGCACATTTAATTGTTGCAGGTAGCTATGCGAATAGTGTTGGATCATGTAAGGCAGATGGTATTGATGGTTTAAGCGCATACTGGGCAGCAGTGGATAGAGCCGTAAAGGCTAAGACCGTTGATCCAAGTGTGGTAGAGCAAGCAAATAAATTTATTAACGTTTATTCAGCGTACTTCGTAAAAAGTGAGCAGGCGTTTTTTAAGAACTTCGCGTTACCTGCAGGAGGAACTTTTGTAGTTCCTTGTCTTGGAGTTTCTACGATAGTAAGATTTAACAAATAATCACATTGGTGATGAATAAAAACCTGCAATTCAAGTTGTTATTTACAGTGTTGATTGCCGGTTTTTTTGTGCAATGTCGTAAAGCCGACAAAGCCGATATTGAGAATTATTTACAGCAGTCAGAAGACTTAAGTGTTGAAAGAGTCGAAGACGTTATCATTCGATACACGGATTCTGCCATACTGAAAGCGACTATTCGCGCTCCTCAAATGATTCGATATCCAAACAAAACAGAACCTTATACCGAAATGCCAAAAGGGTTGTTTGCCACATTTTACGACTCGGATGGTAAGGTTGATAGTAAGCTCTCTGCTGCCTATGGTATTAATTATGAAGATAAAAAAATAATTAAACTGACAGACAGCGTTAGGGTTGTAAATGCCAAAGGGGAGGAATTGAAAAGTGAAGAGCTGTATTGGGATCAAAAAGGAAAACGAATTTATACGAATAAGTTTGTACGGATTGTACGGAATGGTGAAACATTACGGGGAGACGGTTTTGAGAGCAATGAAAACTTTACAAAGTATCGCATCTTGCGACCTGCAGGACCTGTGACCATGCAGGACAATTTATTAGAAGAAGATGAAGAAGTTCAATAGGTTCATACAGATTGTTTGGCTTGTTGTAGCGGCAGTTTCTGCTTGGGAAGCTTTTTTGGCTTATTACAACGCTGGAAAGTTCAACACTAGATTTTATGCATTTGCCTTTGTTTTCGTTTCAGCCATCGCCATGTACGCCATCCGAAAGCGACAAGCTAAATCCATAAAATAGCACAAAGTGCTAAGTTTTTACGTCGTGGTATTGGATTTAGACCCTTGCCAGTTTATACCGTTTAATTTGCATATACCTGACAGCGTGTATAACGATAATTATAGCGGTAGCAGTTACTACAGCAGAAACATCAAAGCACCTTTTCAGTGCAGCCCTCTAAACAGTACCCCTAATAATAATGCAATTGCGACAAGCGCGCCAGAAATGAAAGTTACATGTTTCATATATAAGGTTTTTCAGTAAACGGGCTGATTTCGGTTAATGTATTCACAGCGCTTTATTCTGAATAATTACAGACAATAGCCGAACAATCGTGTCTAACTCAGTTTCTGATGAACATAATCTATGTAGATGAACAGACAATTTCTGTGATGATCTGGTTATTTGTTGTGCACCAAAAGGCATCATTTGTTTTAAGCACTCTTCTCTAAATATCAACTGGGCATTGCTGGGCTTTTGTTTTGAAATGAACACCAAATTGTGGTTAAATCGAACAGGAGTCACTTGCTGTAATACTGACGCACAGGCTGTCCCAAAAGATCTTGGTCGCACTTTCCATGTATTGAGTTGCGGTTTCACAGTTTCAAATTCAATGCGTGTTGCTTCGTAATATGGACTGGTTTTAGGAACGAATCCGCTTTGCACATTTTGGAGTTGCCGTTGAACATCAATCGTAAAACGATTGCCATCTAACGTACCGGTTATAACAGCTTCAAATTGAAACCCGTTCACAGTACCACTTATCTCACCATTGATGTGAGAAGCGAATGATGAATACAATGCTTCGGACTCTTTATTTCTTTTAAAGAATGGTGATTCTAATTCTGATCCGGATGCTTCGATGATAACAGGCACTCTAGTTTAGTTTTAAATGCTTCAGTTTGATGAATGTACGAATGTTTGGCCGTTAACTTTGACTACAATCGACAATCTGCCTCACCTATTGCAATATCATTAATGCTTGCAAATCGCTTTGCCATTAAACCGTTTTCGTCAAATTCCCAATTTTCATTGCCATAAGCGCGAAACCATTGTCCGTCTTTGTTATGATACTCATATTCAAATCGGACAGCAATTCGATTATTGGAATGGGCCCAATACGTTTTTTTTAATTTATACTCTAATTCCGTCGTCCATTTGTAAGTCAGAAATTTTATGATCTCCTCCCGGCCATTGAGAAACGTCCCCCTATTTCGCCATTCGCTATCTGAAGTGTAAGCCATGCTCACTTTAACAGGGTCTTTAGAGTTCCAGGCATTTTCTGCCATCTGTATTTTTTGTCTCGCAGTTTCTTCGGTAAAAGGAGGGAGAGGATGTTTTTGTTCCATAAGTATTAGACTCAATTATTTATTAAAAATGACAATTTATGATTGTGGTGGTAGTGCAGCTCTCCAACCAGCTTTGAGCTGTTCTGACAAGTCTTTAGCAATCTGCTCGTATGCTGTATTTTGTGCTTCATTTTGGTTTTCGTCGGGGTCAGAAGAACTATCGTACAATTCGTTGGTTACATACGCTTTTCGTTCTCCTTTTATATGATCCCAGTAATACCATTCTACATAATGATATGCTTTAGTTTTTATGGAATATCCCATATATCGCTTTCCATCTGGAGTTACTTTGGGTCGTCTGTGAAATTGGCTAAATGCAGCTGATTTCCATGTTTGCTCTGGATCTTTAATCAAGGGAACAAAACTCGAGCCTTGCAAATAACTTGGAGCTTCTATTCTCGCTAATTCACAAAGCGAAGGGTACATATCTATAAGCTCAGTGATTTCAAACGTCTGTTTCCCTTGACCCTTAATTCTTGGACTATAAACTATCATAGGCACATGAATGTCAATGTTGTAGTTGGATTGTTTGCACCAGCCATTATGTTCTCCCAACTTCCAGCCGTGGTCACCCCAAACAATAATCACCGTATTATCTGCGATACCTAAGTCGTCAAGGTGTTTTAATATCTTACCAAACTGAGCATCTATGTAACTCACACTTGCATAGTAACCTTGTTTCAATATCCTAGCGGTGTCTTCAGACATTGTATATTCAGTTGGATGTTTAATGTGTTTAAATCCATCATAGCCTCGTAATTCATACATTGAATTCATTGTCATTACGGGTGACAGACGTGGGACAAATGGATTGCTAGCTAGTGGAATACTATCGGGGTGGTATAAATCCCAATATTTTTTTGGTACAGCAAAAGGTAGATGTGGTCTAAAATAACCAAGTGCCATATAAAAAGGTTGGTCTTGCGCTGCTAATCGTGTTAATGTCTTTTTAGCTAACTCCGTTTGGGCGCCATCAAAATACATGGTGTCATGTACGTCTTCAATTTCCCAAGCAGGACCATTATTCCATCCGTCTGCATAGTAATTCGGACGAAGAATGATTATTGAGTCGCGTTTAATCTTCTGCTTTCTTTCGGTTTCAGCATTGACATAAAACGTTTCTCCATCTCTTTTTAACCAATCTGGACGTAGGTATCTTGAAGGTCTTAAATCTGGTTCGTCCCAAGAAATGGAATCGGGCATGTAATTGTGGAAGATCTTTCCAATACACACCGTGTGATAACCATTTGTCTTAAAATGCATAGGCATGGTGATCATTTCGGGATGAAGGTTCCTAAATTTATCACCTAAATGCCAAACCCTGGTTGAATCGGGTCGGAGCCCAGACATGAGACTAGCTCTGGATGGTGCACAAACGGCTGCCTGGCAATATGTGTTACGAAATGTGGTGCCCTTTTTTGCAAATGCATCTATGTTTGGAGATACGATGTAAGGGTTATCGTATACACCTAAGTTCGGTCCCAAATCATCGATAGATATAAATAGGACATTTAGTTTTTTGGTGTCTTGCTTTGGTTGTTTACAGGAATTTAAAAGTAGGGTGCATGTAAATATCCATAAGAAATACTTAAGACGGTGTGATTGCTTTTCCATAATTCAAACGAATGGAAAGTTATGGTTTGTTAATATAGATTCCAAATGAGAGGCTATTCACCAAAACCAAATACTAAAACTATGAATATGGGGAGATTATGTTGTTACAGGGAACGTTATCTCGTGTACGTTTTCGATGTTTTGATTACTCCAAAAAGCTATTTCTTTAAAAACAGGAGCCATAGACAAGGCTCTTGGTGTTAACGTGTAATTGTTTAACAGTTTGTTGGTTGGGTTTGAAGACTTCACTATGAAGTTTGTTTCTTCTAACTTTTTGAGTCGGTCCGACAAGATGTTGGTTGAAATCTTTTCATCTGAATTCATGAAGTCCTTAAAGTGAACTTTTCCAAAAAATGCCATGTCGCGTAAAATCAACATGGACCATTTATCGCCAAACAACTCTAACCAGCTACTCAAGGGGCAAGTAGAACGTTTTTCAAAGTCTAATTTCAAAATTTATATTTAATTGTAACTACCTCATTACTTCCGAATTGAAAGTCATATTCGAGCATTAAGATGGTGCAAAATAAACAGACTAACGTTACCAAACAAAGGTGAAATTATGATTTAACTACATAATAATGTTTGATTGATTTTACTGGAGTGACGCAGAAAATAGCGAGGCTTAACCAA
Organism: Bacteroidia bacterium; assembly: GCA_047620825.1. Lineage (GTDB taxonomy): Bacteria > Bacteroidota > Bacteroidia > NS11-12g > UBA9320 > UBA987. The sequence continues at coordinate 6,393 of JBLHOC010000072.1, forward strand.
TCTTTTTGTTAATGGTATCAGTGAGGACATGCTTCGATATTTGAAAAAATAACTCCACCACTACTGTAGGTTTGTCTGACAATGCAGAGAATTCTATGAAATTTTTTGTGAATACTGCTGCACTTTTTTTATCATCCGTTTTGTTTAGATCTTGGAATGCCATGCTCGATGTTGGAAATAGACGAGTGGTTTTGGTGCCCGTACCAAGTAACAAAACGAAACTGTATCGCTTGTCTTTTTTTATCTTTTCATAAATGGCTAACACATCCTTTTCTGCGCCTTCAAGTATTTGGACAAATTCATTGTTGAAATACATTAAACATCCGGTGATATTATTTTCGGAGTTAAACGCTTTAGCAGTGGCAAGAATTTCGGCTACATCAACAGCGTTTAAATCTGGTGAAGCCATTGAACAATAGACCAATTCAAAACACGTGTCTTTTCCATTATCCAAATTTAGTAAAAAGGATAAAATTATTCCATTTAGGTAATCAACACCTCGCCGTCTTACGCTTTATACCAATTCTGCCTTTGTCTTCTACCTTTTGAATGTAATCAATCGCCTATGGTACCTTACAGTTTCCGGTTGCCATCACGACCTTCACTTTGCCAATATTGGTTGCAATTTGTCTCGCTTTCTCGGTTAAAGCTGGAATGTATGATCCGATGGCGATGACAAAACCATTCATCACAAAAGGCAACCGATTTGGGGCTTGATGTACGTCTCGTTCTGCGCGATCTAACAAATCTGAATAAGCTTGGATGTTTAATTTGTCGTCTGTATTAACAGCGGCATATGAGCCTAAAGCAGACCAACCACATGCGATAACCTGTTCTTTGTCAGAATCAATCCATTTCAATCCGAGTTCAAAACCAAAATCAGTGTCTCCAGCTACCCATGGTACTGCGTATTCGTTTATGTAGTATCAATACGCTTGTTCGGCCCATTCATCCAATATCGTTTCCGTCATTTTGGACTCGTCGGCAGACAATGCAGCTAGGTACATCGCATCAGAGTTGCCGGTGGCATATAAAGCCAGAGACAGTTCATGGTTCTTCTTCGTTTTCTTTAGAATCTTTTTTAAGTCTGCGACTTTTACACCGAAAAACGGTTCTTTCGCTCCATGGATTCCTAACGTTTTTTTTGTCTGTGCATCACCGCGCTTCCAGCTCGGTCATTACTTCTTCAAAAGTCATAGAAAATAAATGTTTAAAATATTATTTGAGCCAACCTTTTTTGGTACTCGAATTTGAAAGCCAAATGGAGAAAAATGCGAGAATTATAACCAATCCAGTAATGACCATTACAGCAGGAGTAAGCATCATATCGGATTCTGTAGCGAAACCGTGTCCGAATTGAAAAGCCACTCCTAACAATGAAACTAAAAACAAGCTCATCGCTGTTTTCTTTTTAAGCAAAAGTGCTATGCAGCCGCCCAATCCACCAAAGACTGCCAAACCAAAAGCAACCAAAACCCATGTAGGTCTGTTGTCTTGAAGCGCTTTTTGTGTTTCATCCAGCGCATCAAATGTTTCTTGAGGCATATTTACTTGTTGCATAAAGTTCATAATACCCATGACATTCCAGATCAATAGAACGATGGATACAATCCAGAACCATACGGGGATTTTTTGTTTTAAATCAGTCATTGCTTCTATTTTTAGTGGTAAATTTTATCAAATGTAGGAAATAAATAGAAATGGGGTGGTTTCCTTACGGAAGTACATAAACCAAGGGGAAATACCTAATTATGATTTATCGTTCGTAGCGTAACGCCTTGAAAGCAGAATGGCTGTAACACCACTTCCCGAAATGATTACACCTTGGATTAAGGAAATTATAAAGTCATCACTTGAAGACATCGCTTTCGTTCCAGACACACGTGCCATAAAAAAGAAAAATCCGTACAACAAGGCAATCCCAGCCAAATATATTAGAACCCCAGATAAAAGTTGTTTAACCTTCTGTATAGTAGTGTAGTACCGATTTGTGAGACTGTCAACGCTTATAACAATGAAGAAAATGATGATTACGTAAGGTAACATATGCTGAGTATCCAATTAGACTGGATAAAGATAGGAATAATCTAAAACCCGCCTGGGCAGTTGCAATTCTTTTTGCCTTTATAGCCCGCTGCTCGCTGTGATCCACAGGAAGATAAGATACCCATCGAAAAAAGTGTGAGGAGCAATATTACTATGGTGCGTTTTCGAAACATGTTGTCAAAAATAAGAACTATCGTTTAGCTTTGTCACATTAACGAAGCAAAAGCAGTTTTATGATAAGATCGTTGTTGATTTTTTTGAAGGGTATGGCCATGGGAGCAGCAGATGTTGTACCTGGCGTTTCTGGAGGTACAATTGCTTTTATCACAGGTATTTACGACGATTTATTATCAGCTATCAATGCGATAAACCTGAAAACCTTAAAACAACTAAAGACTGAAGGTGTAAAAGCGGTTTGGAAAACGATTAATGGTAACTTTCTGTTGGCATTATTTCTAGGCATCGCAGTTAGCTTCCTGTCATTATCAAAAGTTTTCAAATACTTATTGGATACACATCCCAATATGGTTTGGGCATTTTTCTTCGGACTGGTTTTGGGTAGTATCTTTCTCGTCAGTCGTATGATTGGCAAATGGAACGTATCAACCGTGATTGCCACACTGGTCGGTACAGCCATCAGTTATTACCTCACCATCATTCAACCTGGAGGAGAAGCAAATACTATGTGGTTTATATTTCTAAGCGGAGCCATTGCCATTTGTGCCATGATTTTGCCAGGCGTTTCCGGGTCATTTATCTTACTCATTCTAGGTGTTTATTACCCTATGTTGGAAGCGGTTTCAACACTTGACTTAAAGTTTATTGCAGTATTGGGTGCGGGCGCTATCATTGGGTTGTTGAGTTTTAGTCGATTTTTAAAGTGGCTGCTGGATGCACATTACCAAGTGACCGTAGCAGTGCTTCTAGGTTTTTTAATAGGATCATTGAATAAATTATGGCCGTGGAAACATACCATCAGTACAAGATTAAATAGCCACTACCTGGAGGTGCCTTTTATACAAGAAAATGTAATGCCATCGGCAGTTGAGAATCCTCAGATATTAGCAGCAATTTGTTTTATGGTTGTTGGGGTAGCAGTAATTGTTCTGATGAGTAAATTTGCACCTAAGAAACAGAATGACTAAGGATTTTGGCATAATTGGAAATCCAGTACAACACAGTTTTTCTCCTGAATACTTCAACGATAAGTTTCAGAAGTTAAAACTTCCATATACCTATCACGGCTTTGAGCTCAAGAAAATAAAGGAATTAGAAGCCGTTATTCAGCAGTATCCCAACCTTTTTGGATTGAATGTAACTAGCCCTTACAAAGAAGATATTATGTCTTATTTGTCTACCATGTCTCCAGAAGCAATGGAAGTTGGAGCTGTGAATACAGTAGTCATTAAAGGTGATAAATTACATGGATTTAATACAGATGTGGATGGTTTTGATAAGGTGGTGGAAGACCTACATGTGGGACGAAAGGGTTGTTTAGTGCTCGGTACAGGTGGTGCTTCGAAAGCAGTGATCCATGTATTGGAATCTCGTGATATGTCATATGTTCAAGTCTCCCGATCACCAAAAAAGAATATGATTGGCTATAGTGACATCAATCAAGAAATGCTTAGTGAATATCCAGTTATAATAAACACAACTCCTTTGGGCATGATGAACGATATTTACTCAAAACCACAGTTGCCATATCGATTTATTGGTCCCCAACATGTGCTTGTTGATTTGGTTTATCAGCCACGCACAACAGCATTTTTACAAGAAGGACTAAAACGCGGAGCACGGATAAAAAATGGATATCAAATGTTGATCGAACAAGCCGAAGCAGCTTGGAAGATTTGGTCTTCTTAACTGTAAAATTCTTACCTTGCGCGTTCGATAGATTACCAAGTTTATGGATTCCTTTATTGCCTTCTTTTCTAGTATATCATGGTGGATATATATCATAGTGATATCAGTGATTGTCGTGATTCGCGACATCTTTTTTAATCGGAAACATACCATCAGCCATAATTTCCCTCTTCTTGGTCACTTCCGATATTTGCTTGAAAAAATTGGGCCTGAATTACGGCAATACATTGTTGCAAGTAATAGGGAGGAATTGCCATTTAATCGAAGTGAACGGTCATGGATTTATGCAAGCTCAAAGGAGGAAAATAATTACGAAGGTTTCGGAACAGATAAAGATATCCATGATGCGAGCTACCATTTTATAAAACCGGATTTATTTGGATATAAGATGCAAAAGGACCACCCAAATTTCACCGAACGTGATTTTGTACCATGCGCCAAAATAATCGGGGACTTCAACAAAAGGAAAAAACCATTTAGACCCAAATCGATCATCAATATCTCAGCCATGAGTTTTGGTTCTTTGTCTGCAAAAGCAGTGGAGTCACTTAATGTTGGTGCGAAAAAGGCCGGTTGTTTTCACAATACTGGAGAAGGTGGTTTGTCCGTTTATCACAGTAATGGAGCAGATGTGGTTTTCCAATTTGGAACAGGATACTTTGGTGTTAGAGACTCAGATGGGAGTTTTTCACTTGATAAGCTCGAAAAACTGGTAGAGAATAATTCATTTGTTAGGGCCATTGAAATTAAATTGTCTCAAGGTGCCAAACCAGGTAAAGGAGGTGTTTTGCCTGCTTCGAAAATCACGAAAGAGATTGCTGGAATACGTGGAGTTGAAATGGGTAGTGATGTGATTTCGCCTTCCTTCCATACAGCTTTTGACGACATTGATGGCATGTTAGATTTTATTGAAGTCATCGCTGAACGGACAGGATTACCAGTAGGTATTAAAGCGGCTGTTGGTAGACTGGAACAGTGGGAATATTTAGCTGAAGAAATAAAGAGAAGAGGAGCCGGACCTGACTACATCTCCATTGATGGCGGAGAGGGTGGGACAGGTGCTGCACCACCAAGTTTTGCTGATCACGTTTCGCTGCCTTTGTTTTATGGCTTTAGTACAGTTTATAAATTGTTTAAGAAAAAAGGGCTTGCAAACAGAATCGTATGGATTGCTGGGGGTAAACTTGGATTGCCGGCACAAGGTGCAAAAGCGTTTGCACTTGGTGCAGATATCATTTATGTAGCACGTGAGGCTATGATGAGTATCGGTTGTATTCAGGCACAGGTTTGCCATACCAATCGCTGTCCATCGGGTGTTGCAACACAGAATAAATGGCTACAATCAGGGATTAAAGTGCCTCTTAAATCTGATAGGTTTTATCATTACGCTAAAACCTTTAGAAAAGAATTACTTGAAATTGCCATGGCTGTTGGACATGAACATCCTTGTCAGTTTAACATGAACGACATAGAAATAAGTATGGGGGATGCGAATTACACCAAAACATTAGAAGACTGTTTTGGTTATGAAAAAGAGGTGGTTCCATTCAATGGTACCGAGCAACTGAAAAAATGCCCGCATTTGGATGGACACTATGACAGATAATATTCTAGTTTCAGCAAATAAGGCCCATCGCAAAGGGCTGTGGCAAATACGCATTTGGCCAATGATTGTCGTGGTGTTTGTTTTCGCAGGCTTGGTCTTTGGAATCGTTCAATATGACTTACCTATCAATTTATCTTTAATTGGTTTTGGTGCAGTAGCTTTACTTTGTTTCATCTGGTCAATACGTAAAATTGGGACATGGAAGTCTTGGATGGCGGCAAATACCGTTAATCCCAAAGCAGCTACGGAAATGGCGAAGGCTTCTTTTTTGAGACATAAATGGAAAGAAAATTTAGCAATTTGGGGTAAAACTTCAAAACAACAATACAGGTCAAACTTCGATGAAAGAATGGCCGAATTAAAGGAGGCTTATTTAAAAGATGCTGAAGACAGGTATGCACATAAACAACCTGTGTCGGTACATTATCGGTTCGCAAGCTTACTGTGGATGTTGCTGTTCGAAGTTGTGGTTTTGACTGGACTGGCCTTACTTTTTATGTATCAGGAAGATCATATGGTTCGAATCATTGCCGGTGCAGTCTTTTTAATTGGTTTAGGTGGATTAATATATACGTTGAAAATCATTTGGAATCGAAATCAAACTGTTTTGGAAATATCTGTTCATGGCATCACTATTCATGGCACACACTACGGGTGGATTGAATTGGAAAACGTCGACATCGTAAAAGGAGATACTTTAATCTATCAGAAATACAAAGGGCCTGAGCAAGAAGTCAAGCTGAAAAACCTTTCACTGACTGGAGATTACCTTGATGAGTTAATCTTATTTTACAGAACGACTCAGACCGCAAAAGTAAAAAATTAGTGTACCCATATTTGGACACATTTTAATCTAAGAATCTTCCACACTATTTCCTTAAAATACTTGTAGTTAGGTGTTTGTCGTTTTTTGTTTGCTAGATTTAACCTTGGGTACGAATTCTGAAATAGTAGAAGTGTAATGTGATTTCATCATAATAATTATAGTAGTAGTGATTGAACGAAATTGATTACACAATAATTCATATTCATTCAATTAGGGTCTGGAAGAGCAGCTGGGAAGCTGTTCTTTCTCTTTTATATATGTTTGGACTTATTGACTGTTCAGTATGCTCTTTTATTAGGGCTTCCGCCTTATAACCCGACTGTCTTTTTTTCTTAGTCAAAAAAAGTCAGCAAAAAAGACAAGCCAAAAAAATGACTCCCATTACTCAGCCCATCGCGTCCCCCGCATTTTTGGCAGGCCAACCCTCTTTGGACGATACAAAGCGAGTGTAGGCCAGACAGAAATGTGGGACGGCGGAGGGGTGAATTGAGGATGGTATAGTAAATCAATAAAAACGCTTGCGATTTTTTATTAGATTTTCTTGGCATCAGCAAGAGCCAATGGATAGCATATTTCTGTTAAACGCTTTTTGTTTCGTTTTTGGCCTACAAAAATGAAAACCGGGTTATAGGGTTGGTAAACCCTAAGGGAAGTCAGCGGACTTAGTTTTTTAAAAAGTGAAGCTGGGTTAAAGGGTGATAACCCCTTAGAGAAGTCTAGGAAATATGGTCTTCAAAAAAACAAATTGGGGTATAGCGGTGGTTAACCCTAAGCGACAACAATGCTATTAAACATTATTTACAGCTTCTGAAGAATCATTTGATTTTAAATGATACGTCTTCGCTGCAATGATAATGGAGATGAAGCCCCACATTGGCACCGCGATTTTATCAAACTCACTGTAATTATTCAGAAATCCGTGAATGAAATAAGTGATCAATCCAAGCAAGGCACCTAACACCAAACCTTTGATTTGGGTATTGTTGGTTTGATAAAAGACTAAAAACCCTTGTTGCACTGTTGCCAGAACCAAACAAATCCAAAGTATCCCACCGATAATCCCAGATTCAGCAAATGGCCTCAGGTATTCACTGTGTACATTACCTAGGTCTCCAGCGTTTGTACTAATGATTGACATTTCATGCGGGAGTTGATAAACGCCATATTCATAGGTATATGTTCCGGGGCCAAAACCTACAATAGGTTTGTCGAGAAACATACGGTAAACACAGCTCCAACGATTCAGTCGTTCCAAGTTAGACGGGTCGGTACTTACATTGCTAAACGATTGTAAGTGCGAGCCAATGTCATCATCAGAATCTTGCTTATTACGTGATAATTCAGAGAAAATGAGACTCTGAAATAGAATGAAGAGCGTCAAAAAGGAAACGCCGACAGTTATAACGGTCTTAAATTTAACCTTTGCCATCAATAGGGCAAACACTCCAAATGAGATTGCCAAACTAAGCCAAGATGCCCGTGTAAATGAAAAAACAACACCCGCAACAATGATTAACGCAATCCCTAACGCTACCACAGTCCAAAAAGTTGGGACCTTCATTTTACGTCCGAATAATCCAATGATTAGCATTGGGGGTAGGGCAAAGGATATGGCTGCGGCATACATTCCATGATCGGGTATGAATGGTCGCATGGCTGTATACGCGTAAAGTCGTGTAAAGCTTTCTGCAGCGTGGTTTTTAAGCGTGTATAAAGTAAGTAAGACAGTGCCGATAGAGAATAACCAGACAAACAGGCTTATCGCTCGTTTTGATTTGAAAAAGTGGGTGAGGAGTAACAAAAACACCAATACATACCAGGTATAGGACAATGTATATTTGAAACTCACCAAAGGGTGTGTACTCGTAAGAGTCGTGATGAATAACCAGAGGATTGTAGCTAATGCAAAAAGAACGATCGGATTTTTGAGTATTCTTCTGTCAAAGGTTTTGCCACTGAGGAGTTTGAATAGCACTCCAAAGAATAACAGAACGATGAGTGGTTCTGTAGGTAGCGATAATCCGATGCCAGCACCAATGTCTTTAAATGGAATCGATAAGGGTGTTGCGAATGCTAAAAATAGAATAATTTTATCTGTATGATGGAACAACAGATAAAGCAAAATAGGAACAAGTGGTAATGCGGTCAGATAATAGAAATCAAATACAAAGCATACCACATTGATTGCTAAAAAAAGCAATCCAATGCCATAAAACCACCTGACGTCAAGCTTGCGAAGCATGATACGTTTAAGCTGCTATTTTTTTGCGCCGTTCGATGAATAAAAGATAGACACAAGCCAGCAAAAGAGTTGAAGCCGTGCCTAACAATACAAGTATTTTGCGATTAGGAAGCGCCTTTTTTTCTGGAGCACTTGCATTAGAAACGACAAATTTGTGTGGTATTGTTTTTTCAACATCCACCTTAGACTTCTTATGTCGTTTTCGGAGCATACTCAATTCTTCCAATTCAAGAATAAGTGTCTCTTTCAATCGTGTAAAGTCTGAACCATATTTGGCCAACGTGTCCATTTCAGATTGTAATTCTTTTATTCTGGCTTGACTGCTAGAGTTACTGGCCTTCAT
>JBLHOC010000073.1:0-15193 GCA_047620825.1 Bacteroidia bacterium
GAATTATTCAACCGGCAGTGTACGCAACTTTTAGTCGAAGGTGGCGCCGATGTATTAACCCAATTCATTGAAAGTGGTTTATGGGATGAAATTCATGTCATTAAATCCAATACTTCTTGGGACCATGGTTTAAAAGCACCAAAACTCGAAAACATGAAACCACATACTGTTTTTGTTTTGAATGATAATGTTGTAACCCAATACCTAAATAACTAAGTATGTTCCTCTTTCTCAGCATATTATGCTCGTCCCTTATCAACTTAGTATTTAGATATTTCCCTAAATATCAGGTGGACAATCAACAAGCCATCGCTGTAAATTATTGGACGTGTGTTGTGACTGGCTTGATGACTGCTCAACTAACTATTGGGCAAACTACCGCATATTATAGTGCAAGTTGGGGTATTTACACCATTGGCTTAGGCTTACTGTTTGTAACTGTGTTTTACGGGATGGCCGTAACCGCTCAAAAATTTGGCATCAGTGTTTCTGTGATTGCCGCAAAAATGGGTGTTGTATTTCCAGTTATTTATGCCTTTATATTCTTGCATGACCAACCGAATGTATTACTCATTTTCGGTATCGTTTTGAGTTTGGTGAGTGTTTATTTTGTGAGTAAAAAGGATAAAAAAATCAGTCACAATGTTTCAGGTTTGGGCTTGATGCTATTACCAGTTTTGGTTTTACTTGGTAGTGGTGTCATTGACACATCCTTAAAGATAATTGAGCAAAACATAGGGAATACCTCTGCTGCTATACCTACGATTCTCATATTCTTAGCCGCTGCTGGTTTTGGAACCGTAATAACCATTTACAGAGTAGCCACTGGAAAAACACAGATTACACGGCAAAGTGTGATTGGAGGCATTGCTTTAGGCGTCCCAAACTATTTCAGTATATTCTTCCTTTTCAAAGCATTACAGTCAGATTTCTTTATCACTTCACAGGTCTACCCACTAAACAATATTGGAATCGTTGTACTCTCTACCGTTATGTCGGTCATCATTTTCAGAGAACATCTAAATCGTAAAAATCTAATTGGTGTAGCTATGGCAATTTTAGCCATCGTATTAATTAGCCTGCCTTCATGACCCAAACCCAGACCTATAGCTCACTAAAATCTGCAGTCGACATACTGCATAAAGACCGCAGTTCTAAGTTTTATGGATATGCTTTTCCGGTTCAATCTGTAGACGCCATTAAAGCGCACTTAGTTGAACTAAAAAATCTATATCCTGATGCATCACACATTTGCTACGCCTATTTGCTTGGTGTAGATGGAACGACCTTTCGGGCAAACGACGATGGGGAACCTAGCAATACCGCAGGGCAGCCCATTTTGAGGGAAATAAAATCATTGGGTTTAACGAATGTTTTTGTAGCTGTTGTCCGTTATTTCGGTGGTAAAAAACTTGGTGTACCTGGATTGATTGAGGCATACGGAACTGCAGCCCGACTCGCACTAGACGCCGGTGAAGTGGTTACAAAGACCATCCAAAAAACATGTTGGCTGAAACATTTAGGCGCAAAGGATTATCAGATTTATGAAATTGCCAATCGATATGGTTTTAAAATACTGAAACCACCTACAATTCCTGGAGGATACTTTCAGATCGAAATGCCATTGGAATCGTTTTCGAGTTTGTTAACTGCTTTGCAATCATTACCTAATTTTGAACTAACTGACAAACCAAATGGCTTCTAAAGGCGTTAACTTTACAATATGAATAAATGGCTTGCTGTTATCTCTTTGTTCATCGTATCTACTCTAAGTTACGGTCAACACTATGTTAAAGGTTTAAACAACGTACAAATTCCTATTGCCAAGGTGTATACACTCGAGTCTACGTTTCTATCTGAAGCTAGCCTTACGGATTATCTAACACACCAACACGACATTGTCTCACTTCCTGCTTACAACGTTGTAAATACAAGCGTTCGTCGCAGTTTAACGGGCATTCATTATACCTACAAAGTCTTTAAAGACAATCTACCCATATACGGCGTTCAAATTCGTGTTCACACTACACTTGATGGGGCTGTACGCTTTGTGCAAGATAACGTGCCTTTGATTTCGGAAGTGCATAGTGGTCTTGCCATTGAAGCTACATTCGATACGTGGATGTTGACGAATGACGGATGGCAAATCGCGTCATTAATTGACACGCAAGACGAATTTGGGACTCAATCTGTGCAAATAGAAGGTGTTGAAATTGGAGTCAACCAAACGAAGTTATTTTATACCTTACCAGACACTCAAGTTAAAGCTCAAGTGTTTTTAGTAAATCCGTTAAACACAGCTGAAAGAAATTACGGATCACCCTATATAGATTCTTCCGATCTAGATGTACCACAATTAAATGCGGAACGCAAATGGGTGAACATGGCGGTTCATTTTGAAAATAACAAGTTTAGTCTAAAGACAGATCGTTATTACTTCGGCCACATTAGCAACCCAACAACTGCCCCTACAACTACAACAACAGATACTTTTTCATTTTTACGGAGTCAGCATCAATTCGAAGACGTTAATGCTTTTTATCACATTACCAATATGAGTAATTATGTGGATTCGTTGGGCTTTGAGTCTGCTTTACCTGATGCGTTAATAATAGACGCACATGGTTACAATGGCGGCGATTTTAGTTCATTTAATTATGGCGTTCTGCCTATAGAACTTGAATTTGGAGAAGGTGGTGTGGATGATGCAGAGGATGGCGAAATTGTTGTACATGAGTTTTCTCACGCTTTGGCCTTTATTGCGGGAGGTGATTCCTATTCAGGCGACCGTGACCGAGCGGCAATGGAAGAAGGAAACGCCGACTATTTTAGTACTTCTTATTCTAAATCTTATACGGACTATGCGTGGGATACCGTTTTTAACTGGGACTGGGGACCTTTACCAAAAGATGTACCTGATATATTAATTGGTACCCTACTACAATATCCACAGGATATGACTGGTAACACCAATGCAGATCGAGAAATGTGGTCTACGCCTTTGATGTGCTTGTACGATAAAATAGGAAGAGGCCCTAGCGATTCGTTGGTGCTAGAGCACTTGTTTTACCAATACAAAGGGGCTACAATACCAGAAATGGCTGCAGTGCTCCTCGTGGTTGATTCGTTAATGTTCCAAAAGAAATATCACCATGATATTCGGAATTGTTTTGCCAAACAAAACATATTGTTGAGCTCAGAAAAATCGCTTGAATTTAGCCAATTGTTTGAGGCTCATAATACCATTGGGTTTAGCATGGGCACAGAGAGCGCCATAATATTTGCTAAACAAAATCAACCTTTTGAATACACCATATTCGACAACCTCGGACGTACATTGGTTGAAAAGCAAAGCTCGACTACTTTACGACTTTCACCAGAATCATATAAGTCCGGAATATATTTCGTAGAATTGAAGATAGACGGATTTACGTCTTACCTGAAAGTAATGAAGTATTGATGGACAGCTGGAAAGAAGAAAATAATCAACTCACAAAAGTTTTTGTGTTTAAGAATTTCTTAGATGCGACACGTTGGATGTTCGACGTTTCTGAAGCAATTGAAGAAGTGAATCATCACCCCAATTGGAGCAATGTCTACAATAAAGTTACGGTTAACCTAAGCACGCACGATGCTGGAAATGTCGTCACCGAAAAAGACTTTGAACTTGCCAAGCTATTAGACGCTTCATACACAGGATTTCAATAAGAGTTGACCAATCTTAACTCGGTGAATCAAGTTATCATATACAGTTTAGAGGCCTCTCCAAGGTTAACCTATATCTGTTCACTACTTTTTCAGGACCTGCTTGGCACCTCTTTTAGGATAACTAAAGATGTACAGGACTATACCGATTCAAAAGGTATTAAACTCAATTATTCTACTGATAATAAATTAATTGGACATTACATACAGCCACATGGCTTGTTGTTTGAGTCTGACGTTAAACCTATTACGCCTTATCTAGGAAACGATTGGCTCGGTATTCCAACGCTCATTTTGGGTCAGAATGAAAACTTCGACATTTTTGCTTCTAGTTTTTATTTGGTGAGTAGGTATGAAGAGTATTTACCTTTTGTTAAAGACACACACCATCGCTTTAGTGCCGATGTAAGTTGTCTTTCACGTTTAAACCTACTGGAACGACCCATCATAAACGAATGGGCGCTGTCGTTAAGTTCAGATCTCAAGAAATTGAATCCAACATATGTTACTGCTCCGCGTTCATTTGAATACCAATCCACCATTGATATCGATCAAGCCTGGAAGTTTAAAAACAAAGGATTTTTTAGAAATGTTGGCGGATTTTTTAGAGATCTTTCAAAGTTGAATTGGTATGAAGTAAAAGATAGGATAAGCGTTCTAATCCGCAACAAACCTGACCCTTTTTATAATTTTGATTGGCAGGATATTGTACACCAAAACGTTTCACATGCAATACAATACTTCATTCAAATAGGCAGTTTGGGTCGCTATGACAAAAACATTTCCGTAGACAATCACAACTTTCAGCGGCTCATCAAACGTTTAGACGCAACTTATAGCGTCGGCATTCATCCTTCTTACCAATCGAATGAGTCGCAATCGTTGATGCAGCATGAACATCATATTTTAGAAAATGTAGTTGGTCATGATGTTAAAGTCAGTCGACAACATTTCTTAATGCATCGTATGCCTGCTACCTATCAAAATTTGATTGAAACTGGAATTAAAGAAGATCATACCATGGGTTATTCGACCCATATGGGATTTAGAGCTGGAATTGCAGCGCCCTTTATGTTTTTCGATTTGAAACTAAACGAAGTCACGAAATTGAAACTGGTTCCGTTTTGTTGTATGGATATTACACCATTGCATTACCGCAAAGAGTCTGTAGACCAGACGATTACGTCCATAAAAAGGCAAATTAACGTGGTTCATGGGGTTGGTGGTTTGTTTGTGAGTTTATGGCATAATGAGTCCTTAAGCGAAAATGGCCGCTGGATAGGATGGCGTGTGGTTTACGAAGAGATGATTACACATCTCAAATCCATAAAACCGCCAGATGGGGCGTAATCGAAAAACCCTTATCCTCTGGATTTTTGGGACTGTCTTAGTCGGTTTATTATCTAGACTAGATATGTTATCATCCGTTATACCACTGGGTGTTGGTGACTTACTTTATGCTACACTGATTTATTTCTTAATGGCACTCTTGTTTCCTAATTTCAAGTCCTTATCCCTATTACTCCTGTCATTCGGTTTTTGTGTTGTGATAGAGTTTGGTCAGTTATTAAACTGGGATTTTTTAATAACCTTACGTGCACATTGGTTCGGCAAACTCGTGTTAGGCAATGACTTTAAATGGTTGGATATTATGTGGTACCTGTGTGGTGCTGGCTTTGGTGTGCTGCTGGATCGTAGGTTTATAATAAGGGAATTACTGAATCATTGAAGTTGGAATGAGTGAATGATTGAATGTCTGAATGAGTGAATTGGGAATGAGCGAAGTCTATTTTCTCTATTCTTTTCTCTATTCTCTTAAAACCCTAATGGCTAGTGCCTTTGTTAATTGGACTTCCTACTTCAAACAAATAGTCATTTAGCTGTTAATCCTTATTTTTGAGATTCACCAGTAACAACATGGAAAAACGTACGAAAGACAATCCTTGGAAACTAAAGACTCCCCCACTATCATCTGATTACAAAATGTACATCGGTGAAAAAGAAGGACGTGAAATTATCGTGTGTGTCGTAGGGAAAACGATTCTTCACTATGATTACAGAGCAATAAATGACCTACACGAAATGCTAAAGTCTCATGGAGACTGGATGTTGTTGGGCAGTAAAGACCAAAAAGTTGACACCAAAGAAGGTACGGTCGAACATTGGGGTAGATCATCCGACAACCCTATTGGTGGTTGGTATGGACTTAAAAATGGGTTTAAAGGCCGCTTTGGTATGTATATGCCACCGTTGATGGAAGCACTAGGTCTAGCCGAAGTGGAGCATGAAAAACGCAATAACCGAATGCGGGCTATTTGATTCTTGAATTTAGGATGGGGGAATTCGGTTGGTGTTCAATAATTAATATAATTTCGTTTTATTTGAATAGTGCCTAGATTAATCAAACTCACATTATTTTGTATCTTTCTTGGGTGTGTTCAAGATTGCGTCGCTCAAAGCGACTCTATTTCTCAACCGGATTCTAACTTCTCGTATTACCTTAATAACAGAACAATATACAGAGTAAATAATGCAATATCGATAAACACCACAGTATTAACTGCTGGTTATCTCAACCTAAATTATCAAAGAAAACTTAGTCGGCATCTGTCACTGGAATTTGGTGGATCATTAAGGCTGTTTAAAGGATTTGAGTTACTTCCAAATACGAATTCTGAACGTAATAAATTTGTTAAAGGTCACGATTATACTGCTGCGATAAAATATAACTTCGTCAGGAGTGCCATAACAAATGGATTCTTTTATGGACTTGGCTATAGGAAACGAAATACTACACAAGTAGATTACTTAACCACCGTTCAAACCTACTTTGGTTCAATTGGTACCCAATCACTGGCACACGGTGGTCGCTTTACAACCGAAGCGGGTCTTAGTCTAGGCTATTCAAATCAAATCGCTTACGAGTGGATTAAAAATGGCACTCAACAGTTAGATCCGGTTGAATATAAGATTCCATATTGGGTGTTGTTTTTTAAATTAAAATGGTATTTCTACACAAGATGATTTATAGACTTGTTGCCCTTATTTTGATGTGTCAGTGTTTTACATTCTGCAGAGCACAAACTTCTTTAAATGAGTCTATAATTAGTAAATCTATCCATTTTAAGGGATCTCATATTAATTATTTATTATCGAACCCAGATAGTAGTATTTTAGGATATAACAGAACTCACCATGGTCACTATTTTATTTTACTGTCAAATCAGTTGGAACATCTCCGTGGTAAATATATCCGCCTTGAATATGGAGGTGAAAAGCAAAGTCTAAACAATGTTGTTTGGTTCAATAATACATGTTATGTTTTTTGTACTTTTTATAATAGTAAACATCATAAGAGATATCTGTTCTATACGACTCTAAATCACAAAACACTAAAATTATCTAAAAATCTGATTAAGGTTGCGGAGCTATCTATTACTTCTGGAAGCACCTATTTTAAAATTGAATTAAACAAAGCAAAAAACAGACTTTTGATAGTTGGGATAAATCGTTCCGATAACGTTGAAAATGACTCGATAAAAAATAATAACATCCAAGGGAGTTATTGGGTACTTAATAAGGACATGAGAATTATCGAGACACAATCTAAAATAAACATTCCATTAAAAAACCAATCGAAACATTTCAATTTACAAGACATTGATTATCATAACGATGGTACGTTTTATTTGGTTTTCAGAAATTATTTAAGTGTTTCAAAATCTCAGTCAGTAAACAAAACAACCAACAGTTATTGGAACGAATATGATGAGTCAGCTTATGCTGTCATAAAACTTGGCAATTCTCAAGTTCCAATGATCTATGAAACAAATATTGAGGATAAATTTCTTGATGTTAAAATGAGAATTAATAAAAGTAAAATCCATCTTATAGGTTTGTTAAATGATATAACTGAACCCGAGGAATGGCAAGGAGCGAATGTCAACAACCAATCGGTAATTCACATTGAGTTAGACCGTAATACTTTAGTGCCTTTGATTGATACATTTTATTACATTGATAGTTGCAATTACTCACATGTAGCTGGAATGGAAGTTCTTGAATCGAATGAAGTTCTGTATGTACTTGAAAAGAGAAGATTAGAGATTAGTACTATTATAATCAGGGATGCCGTTTCACTTGAGACTAAGACAATTACAAAAACTGGATATCGTTTCAGCGATATTTTTGTTGGTAAAATTTCAGATAAAATTGATTATCAATCTAAATATAAAAGAAACATAAGTTCAATAAAAAATAGAACTACTGAAACGCCAATATTTTTCACTAAGACTGGATATTTCATTGGTTTTCCTGATGTCTACATGGCTTATGACACAACATTAAGCGATGTGAAAGTTACACAACTGCAAACTGCATTTAAGTACAGGCACCGAGTTAATAATTTAGTCGATATCTATCTTCATAAAAAAACATCTGATCACTCCTATGTTATTGTAGTTAGAATAAATGGGTCAACAAGGTTTCATATTCACCGGTTTGAGTGATTAAAAGATTCAATGTTCGAGGATTGAATAATTGAATTGGATTGTCGAAGAGGACTTTTCAACCAATGTTCCTCAACAATAAACAAAGGCGGTAGCCTTTTAACAGCATAACACCCTAAATGCAAAAAGTCACCAACCATAGCTATATGTAGACTGAAGAATACATGTGCTGGGCGGAGGCTACGGGGTTTAAGAAGGATTGAATGTCTGAATGAGCGAAGTCTATTTTCTCTATTCTTTTCTCTATTCTCTTAAAACCCTAATGGCTAGTGCCTAGTGGCTAATTCCTATTTCTACTTAAACGAACTACTCACAACAAGCTCCTTCGTGCCATGGCTCCAATCGTAGAATCCTTCTCCTGTTTTAATACCAAGTTTTCCGGCGTTCACCATATTGACCAATAACGGACAAGGTGCATATTTAGGATTTCCAAAACCAGCGTATAAAACGTCTAATATCGCCTTACAAACATCTAACCCAATAAAATCAGCCAATTGTAACGGCCCCATTGGATGCGCCATGCCTAGTTTCATAACGGTGTCAATTTCATTCACACCACCAACACCTTCAAACAACGTGTAAACCGCTTCATTGATCATTGGCATTAAGATTCTATTCGCGATAAAGCCTGGATAATCATTGGCCATTGCGGGTACTTTACCAATCTTTTTTGACAAGGCCTCTATGGTATCTGTAACAGCTTTAGATGTACTATAACCACTAATGATTTCAACCAATTTCATGACAGGCACTGGATTCATAAAATGCATACCAATCACCTTATCAGGTCGTTTGGTTACCCCTGCCAGTTCAGTTATAGAAATCGAGGATGTATTAGTCGCGAGGATACAATGGTCCGGTGCAGCTATGTCAATTTCACTAAAAATCTTCTTTTTTAAATCAACACGTTCAGTAGCCGCTTCAATAACCAAGTCGCATTCTCCCACACCATTGATAACATTCGTAAACGTCGAAATTCGAGCTAAACTATCCGTCTTATCTTGCTCCTGCAACTTACCTTTTGCCACCTGACGATCTAAATTATTAGATATTGTAGCAATAGCTTTTTGCAACGCTTCATCCTTAATGTCGATCAGATTAACGTTGTATCCGTTTTGAGCAAAAACATGGGCAATTCCATTTCCCATTGTTCCAGAACCAATAACTCCAATTGTTTTCATATGTGTGTTTTATGGGCGCAAATTTAGCAATTGTGTTTAAACCTACTAATTTGCAATTAACGTACTATGTATCAGCCAGATACTGGCTATGTTTTAGTCTTAAAACCTTAAACTAAAACCAAAAGATGGCAATATTTTTCGGTTCGCTAATAAGAACCCTGGATTAGGCTTCCAAGCCAAATCTTCATTGACATCAAATTCTCGCAGGTGCGCATCCACATTGGCGTCTATAATTTGTAAGGCATATAACAAACCAAGACCAAGAATCATTTGGTCCCGCTTTTTGCGATAATAATTACGCTCGCGCAATAACTCTGCCTGTGATAAAGTTTTATATAAATAATTTGTAGTGGCATCTATGGTATCCATCACAGCAATCAAAGAGGACTGATAGCCTTTTAAGCTGTCCATGTTATATTTCAGTCCATAACCAAGACCAGCGCCAGCAGCATAGATCAACCCCGTTTTCCAATACTTCTTGTTGTAAATCTGACCCAGACCTGGGATAATCGCCGACATGATAGTGGCCTTTTTAGGGCTGTGAAACTCGTTTGAATCTTTCAACGGTGTTAGTGGCTTAAACTCATTCAACTCAGCACATTCCACTCTAAAATTGAATTGAGCATAGCTGGTCGATGAAATCGCCATCACTATTAACATTATGCAGATTCTTTCAGTCATAGTCTTCTACAAAATTAGTCCAATACTATGAGGCAAAGATGGAATTCGACTAAATATGTCTTAGCTTCTCTAAAATATCTGCTAAATGCGGTTTGTCTTCAAAATGAATTACTATTTTACCTTTTTCACCTTTTACAGCTGCAAACTCAACGGCTGAACCAAGTCGTTCTATCAATAATTCACGGTATGGTTTGAACTCTTTAAAGGAAGCTTTAGCTTCTGGTTTACCGCCAGTTGATGCTGTTGCATCAGGTTTAGGGACTGAACCGGTCGATTGATATGTCTTCACCAATTCCTCTACCTTTCTTACAGACAAACCCTCTGCTACAGTGCGTTTACAGATGTACTCCTGCACATTGTGGTCTTCAATATTGATAAGTGCACGGGCATGCCCCATCGATATTTCATTCTTCCGTAAAGACGACTGAATGGTCTCAGGCAGTTTCAGTAAACGGAGATAATTGTTTACTGTACTTCTTTTCTTTCCAACCCGATCTCCTAATTCTTCTTGTTTAAGTCCACATTCATCTAGTAAGCGTTTGTAACTCACAGATATTTCAATGGCATTTAAATCCTCTCTCTGAATATTCTCAATCAATGCCATTTCTAGCATGTCTTGATCATTTGCCAATCTAACGTAAGCTGGGATGCGTTCTAATCCAGCGATGATGCTGGCTCTTGTCCGTCGTTCTCCACTTATAAGTTCGTATTTATCGTTTCCTACTTTACGAACCGTGATCGGTTGAATAACACCATGAATTAGAATTGACTCAGCCAACTCAGCCAAAGCACCGTCTTCAAATTCGCTTCTTGGTTGAAATGGATTTGCAATAATCTGCGACAATGGAATTGTTGACACTGAGTTTATGGCTCCTTCGGCTAATACTGAAACGTCGTCATTAGAATTATCCAACAACGCCCCAAGCCCTTTTCCTAATGCGTTACGTTTTGCCATTACTGTAATATTTTATCAGCTTTTGCCATTTTGGTCATGCCGTTTTTCTGTAAAATTTCTCGAGCTAAATCTAAGTAGTTGACACTACCCTTTGCGGAAGCGTCATGCTCCAACACTGGCAGTCCAAAGCTTGGTGCTTCACTTAATTTTGTATTTCGCTGAATGATTGTTTCAAAAACCATTTCTTGAAAATGAAGTTTAACTTCATCAACCACCTGGTTCGACAATCTCAATCTGCTGTCGTACATAGTTAACAGTAAGCCTTCAATCTCCAAATTAACGTTTATACTGCGTTGTATGATTTTGATGGTGTTCAACAACTTTCCTAATCCTTCAAGTGCAAAGTATTCGCACTGTACCGGAATCATGATTGAATCCGCTGCTGCCAAGGCATTGGTTGTGATTAACCCAAGCGATGGAGAACAATCGATAATTACAAAGTCGTAGTTTTCGTTTACGCGAGAGAGTATCCGTTTCATCAACTTCTCACGGTTTGGTAAATCAATCATTTCGATTTCTGCTCCAACCAAATCTATGTTAGACGGAAGTAAATCAAGTTTTGAGTTGGTTGTGTTTAACAGGATGTCATCTGGATTGATGTCTTGAATCAAGGCTTCATACAAACCAATTTTGATGTTTTTAGGGTCAAATCCTAGTCCTGATGTAGAGTTCGCTTGAGGGTCAGCATCAACCAATAATACTCGATATTCCAAAATAGCTAGGCTATACGCTAAGTTTATCGCTGTTGTTGTTTTCCCTACGCCACCTTTTTGATTAGCAATGCAAATCGTTTTTGTCATACCATTTTTATTAGAATTCCAGTTTTTCGCCCACCTCAGGTAGGATTAAATTTATGCCCTTATCTTGAAAAGCAATACGCGCTTTATCATGATCAATCTTAATCACATCAAAGGAATCGAAGTGCATTCCCATAACGTTGTCTGTCCCACAGAATGTCGCCGCAATGGCTGCATCTGTCGGTCCCATGGTAAATGTATCACCAATAGGTAAAAATGCGCCAGTCAGTTTAAACATCTCCTTAAGGAGTTTCATTTCCACCGTCAAACCGGTATCACCTGCATAATATAGGCAATCGTTTTGTCCGGAAATTACAAAGCCAACCGGGTTACCAGCATAACTTCCATCTGGAAAAGAACTGCTATGTGCAGCTGCTACAACTTTAAACTCAACGCCATGACTTTCTATGTTTCCACCATAATTCATTGGCTTGCAATACGAATAGCCTTGTTTTTCTAACCACAAAAAGATTTCGTAGTTACAAATAACCAACGCCTTGGTCTGTTTGGCTAACTTTACCATGTCGCCAATGTGATCGCCATGTCCATGTGTAACCAAGATCACATCTGCCTTCACAGTAGTTAAGTCAATGTCTTTGGCAAGTGGATTATCCGTGACAAATGGGTCGGTAAGGATGTTAACGCCGTCTATCTCCAAATGGAAACAAGAGTGACCCAAATACCATATTTTTGCCATGCCTGTAAATCTTAGTCAGGCTCAAAACTAGGTTTTAATAGCAAGGATAAATGAACAGGATATTGGTACTTATTCACATCGCAGTGCTGTTAATATCCTGCAATGCGTCCAATAAAAACGAAGAAAAAACCGTATTTCGGTACAATTCTGAAAACGGAATCACCTCTCTTGATCCTGCTTTTGCCTCTTCACAAGACAACATTTGGGCTGTAAATCAGGTGTTTAATGGTTTGGTGCAACTGAATCAAAACCTTGAACCAACCCCATGCATTGCGAAGTCGTGGAAAATCGATTCATCTGGGAAGATATACACATTCACCCTTCGCCGGGACGTCAGTTTTCACAAGAATTCCTGTTTTTCGAAAAAGACAAGAAAAGTAGCCGCTTCAGACTTTGTTTACAGCTTTAATCGAATCATAGATCCAGTAACAGCTTCGCCTGGGGCTTGGATTTTTAATGATAAAATTGCGCCTAATGGTTTTCGCGCCTTGAATGATTCTACTTTTCAAATAGAACTACTTCAACCGTTTGCCCCATTTCTCGGAATGTTATCAATGCCTTATTGTGCCGTATTACCCAAAGAAGCGTTGGAGACTTATGGTAAAACGTTCGCACATAATCCGGTAGGCACCGGTCCATTTAAGTTCTTTTTGTGGGAAAAGGATGTAAACTTAGTCTTACATAAAAACGAAAAATATTTCGAGTTCCATAACTCCAGCCGTCTCCCCTATCTAGATGCCGTAAACGTATCTTTTGTATCTAACAAGCAGATGGCATTGTTGCTGTTTTTGAAAGGAAAACTTGATCTATTTAGTGGCATTACCAGTACGTCGAAGGACGTGATTTTAGATGATGAAGGCAACCTGCAGCCGGAACTTCGGGACAGGATTACTATGGAGAAAAAGGCTTTTTTAAATACGGAATACCTAGCCATTCAAATTGACGATGATAAGGTTAGAAAACCTTGGGCTGATATTCACTTTCGACGTGCGATTAATTACGCCATCGACCGTGAACGCATGATCAATCACCTACGCAACAATGTAGGTCAACCAGCCAATGGTGGCTTTATTCCTAAAGGGCTAAAAGGTCACAAATCGAACACGTCTTATGCCTATGCCTACAATCCAGACAAAGCGCTAGAGGAACTCAAACAAACAGATTATTTAGCGGACCCAACCCCTATTACTGTATCAACAACAAAGGACTATTTGGACCTCTGTATTTTCATACAAAAGCAACTCGGAGATATTGGGATCATCTGTGAAATCAATGTGCTCCCCTCCTCTGAACTGAAAGAGCAAAAACGAAATGGGAACTTGGCTTTTTTTAGAGCCAGTTGGATTATGGACTATCCAGATGCTGAAAACTATTTATCTTGTTTCTATAGTAAAAATTTCTCACCAAACGGACCAAATTACACGCACTTTAAAAACGTTCAATATGATGCATTGTACGAAAAAAGTCTGACTGAGACCTCTGATAGTGAACGTATAAGTCAATACGAACAAATGGATAGTTTGATATTACAGGATGCGCCCATTGTGGTCTTGTTCTATGATCAAAGCATCCGATTACTGAGTAAAAAAGTGACAGGCTTGGTTAATAACCCTTTGAATATTCCGACGCTGAAGTACGCGAAGAAGGAGTTAGGAGTTAGCCAATAGGAGTTGGGGTAACTGAGAGAAAAGAAAAAAGAGAAAAGAACAAGGAGAGGATTCCTTAGTTCCATCACGTTTGGTGACTCATAACTCTATCATAATTCTTAGGTGAACAAGGGAATAAGCCATAGCACTTTGCGCTGTAATGATATCAAAACACCAGAATGAAATATCTACTTTTATTGTTTTTTACAACTATAACTACGGTTGGATTAGGCCAAAATCATTATGTCAACGAATCTGATACAAACTTCATTCATTCAGATACTATAACAATATATGGTGGTCATCACGGCACTTCTATTTTTTACTATTTTAAAGACTCCTTAGCCGATGGTAAGTGGATTCTCACATATGATAGTGACTCGACTAGACCTCAGCACATTTATACATTTAAAAACAAACAACGTAATGGTCAGAGTTACCGTTATGACAGAGAAGGCGGCCTTTCGATGGATGGTTATTACATAAATGACATCCTCGTACATCATACCACATACTATTTCGGCAAAATCACTTGGGAGTGTTTGGGAAACTTTTCTATATCTTGTGATGGCACCATAATAAGAGAAGCGTTTAATCGCCGGGATAAACTTAATTACGATTGCCGGAGTATGAAAAACGGTAGTTGGGTTTATTCTTCTCGTAAAAAGAAAAGATGGTTTTTAAAACGATTAAAAGCAGAGATGAATAGAAGGGAGGACGAAGCAATCAAGATGGATTGATTTAATTCGTTGACAAACTGGTGATTACATTTGCAGATTGACTATGTCCGAACTTGAATCCTTCCGTCACTTCCTCATGCATAAGCCTTATGGCTACATGACACAGTTTATTTACAACAACAAGCGTAAAAAGAAGCTGTTAGGTGAACTATATGGTTTTCCTGAGGGTACTATGGCCATTGGTCGTTTAGACGAAGCCTCAGAAGGTTTGCTCTTTTTAACAACAAATGGTAAAGTGAGTGCTTTGGTCAGTGGACGAAAAATATCGAAAGAATACCATGTT
>JBLHOC010000074.1:0-14942 GCA_047620825.1 Bacteroidia bacterium
AGATTGCGCTGCAAAACTGACTTCCTCCAAAAGTGCCTTCACCTCGTCATAAATATCATTAATGATTGATAGTGAGGTGATAAACCCTGACTCGACTGAATATTCAATTTGGAACAATAGTTTTTGAATGGTATCTTTAGTCCAGACTTCCACTAAATCTGTTGAATGATACTGACTGACCAAATCATCCACAATCAGTATGTATTCCTTAGGAATAAAGTATGCCTCATCGAACTTAATAAGTTGATGGGACGGATAGTTCAGGATTACTTTCTTCCAATAATAAACAGCGAAATCTCGTAATTTATTTGCCCCTAGCAATCGGAACAGCGGAATAGCTTCAGCTACATAGTGGAGCGTTCCATCTTGCTCACTAAAATACGTGAGCAACTTGGTTACCACCTTTACATTTTCAGATAATTGTGGCTCTTCATCATACAACGGCCGAAAGCGATAAGTGCCGAATGTATTGAAATGCGAACTCATCAATAAATCAAGTGATATTTTATATTCTTTAGATATGCAAACCGCCTCATCCAAGGTAAAACTAGCGTCCCCTCTCAATCTTCGGTATACACTATCCTTGCTTAAGCCCAGTAAATCACACAGGTCTTTTGCGAGACTTGTGTTGGACTGTTGTTGCAGAAATAGGTGCTCTTTTAAAGCGATAGAAAAGTGTTTCATTTAGCCATATATAAAGAAGTGGAAAAAACTCGATAGCACGAATATACTCAATTCGCATATATCGTAAAACGATATACCCTTTTCTCTTTTATAGTTTTGACGCAAGATGTGACTTAACGTGCTTTGTATAACAAAACATACCAAATGAAGAAATTTATAATATCGTCACTCATTGTTTTAGCTGAACTCTCCGCATCCGGTCAGTAACTACTTTACTATAACCCAACGGCAACAGTAGTGGCTCAAAAGCAAGGTACAACTGCGCTATACTTTGGTGTAAATCAAGGAAGAATGTTTGGAGAGGGATCACTAAACCTAACGCGTGATTTTGTGCTCACGCCCTCCTATTTCGGTTTTAGACGCAACTACGCTTCCGAAATAAGTCCTTTATCCAATAGTATTCAGAAAAATTTAAGCATCCTTGATTTGAAATTATCTTATATCCCGGTCTTGAATTTACTTCTTTATTAAAACTGGGCTATACCTTAAATCCTTAACATAATTACGCTTGACAAATGTTCAAATTGGCAAAATAAACACATTTACTAAAGACCTTAGAATACAATAAACAAACAGGCAAATTGTCCGACCAAAACCATGAAAAAAACAATCGTTATCGTAATTCTAGCTTTTTTTAATACATCGTTTGTTCGAAGTCAAGTTATTGAGAAGTTTTCAATTTCCGGGAAAGGAACATTAGATATTTTCTCTGATCGTTTTTATGCAGAAGGTTTTAAGATAAATGCTTTCACCAAATTGCATATGTTTAGCATTGGTTTTTATCACTGTAAAGACTATGAAGACCTCTTGTGGGGAGATGGACCAAAAGAAAAGGACAGCCAGTTAACACCATGAAACATTTTTATCTAGTCATCCTTCTTTTCGGAATATCAATTTGTAATGCACAAACTTTACATGAACCCATAACTAAAACAACAACAATCAACGCACCGGTTGGTAGTTTTAGCATACTCGGAGGCATGAGCACTCGGTTTGGTTTTGTTGAACTCAACATTTATCCCCTCAAAAAAATCATTTTTGGGTTAGTCTACAGCACAAGTTCTAAGAAATTGAATAAACATCCAAATCTTGGTAGTTCATCAGATATTGATCGGTCATCATCCCTTAAAGGTTTTTCAATAGGGCATCATTTTCAGGCCTTTGACAGTAACATTTACTACGAAGTGAACATAGCTCACAACAGAACTTCGGTAAAAATTCAGGACATAAGCGAACATTCATCACCTTTTTCATTATTTGGGGATCCACGAGATACTTGGACAACGACAACAGCCAATGTCAAAGAGCATTACACTACAATCTCTTTAAGATTTCACCATATTAAAAACACATTCGATATATGGTGGTTTTGAAATTGGGTCTGGCATCTTCTCACGATTAAATATTGGTCATCTTACAGAACATGAGAACCCAGATAAAAAATCCAGTTTTGTAAAACTCGATTCATCGGGATTTGGCGATTCTGGTATCGCATTTATGCTTGGAACAAGTGCAAACTTGCATGGTTTTATTTTCGGTTCTCAATTCAAATACACCTATCGTCCATCGTTTGTCATAAAAGACACCACCAATAGCACCGTTTACACTTTTGATAATCAGTCGATTATCCTCAATATTCACATCGGGTTCCTGTTCAACTCACAAAGAAACAAGAATCTGTAGCGTATGGCTAACTCGAAACTTTATTTACCGTCCTCATAAATGAAAAATCTCCATATTATTTATCGCATTAATCGATTTATGATTAAAAAAAAGCGAATCTGTTTGAAATTGATTCGCTTTTTATTGGTGTGACTTCGAACATCACCTGTGACGAGATGTCCCAACAATACGTATGTTACTTTTTGCTAGCACCACAATGCGTGCTCCCACCAGGTCTGCAGCATTTAGGCAACGCGTCTTCTGCCGTTTTGTTGGCTTCAACTTCTCCAGTGGCATAACCCAAGTCACTAATAATCTTATGTATTTGATCTATCGTAAATCGGCTGTTGTTGAATCGAATGGTTAATACTTTGCTATCGACATTCCAAGTGGCAAAGCTAATGCCAGGTAAGTCAAGAGCCTTTTCAATCCGATCTTTACACTCACCACATTGGCCTTTAACCTTTATCTCTTTTACAACACTCTTCGCTTGCACCAATTGACTTACAGTCAGTAATAAGGTGATCATTATGTATTTCGTTACTTTCATTGTTTTCATTTTATTGTTTTTTAATAGGACTACTTTTAGCTTCTATTAGTTGCTTACACTAGTCGGTTTCTTCTTTAATTTTTAATCTATATCTAAATCCACCATACAACATACGTCCGAACACCGGCCCCCACACATTGGTCGCATCAAAACTGGTGCCAAACGGGTTAGCAGCCCCTTGAATCGGATTATTTTGTTTGTAATTTAATAAATTCTCTACGCCAATATAAAACTCATAAGGCTTGTCTTTTGTTCGTTTTCTCACCTGTGCACCAAGTAAAACGAAGGTTGGACTGTAGGATTTGTCAAAGCCCTCCATGTTAAAATCTAGACCTGGTATACGTTGCTTACCATAAATCTGAAGGGTTGACGTAAACTGCCATTTGCTTCTTGTACTATGTGTAATATTCACAAAACCTCTATGTTGTGCAATGAGGGGTTTCTGAACCCGATTGCCTTCATATACCGAAGTGACGTCAAAGATTCTATACGCAAACCTTATTTCTGTACGTCTCATTGGCTTTACATCAAGTTGGGCTTGAAAACTATTTGCGATTGTTCCGTTCTTCAATGATTCCAAAGTCAACTCACTTGAGGATTCTCTATTGGTCATAAGCTCATTAAAGAAGTTGGTTCTGAAATAGTCCAATTGTAACTCTGAGGGGATATACTTCAACTTAAACTTACGATGAACGCTTATACCCATATTGAGTGAAGATTCTTGTATAATTCCTCTGGTTTCGTCTGGTTTCGTATTCAAGACGACTGATTTTGACGAAATAAATAAATTCTGATTCTGTGCAAAGAAATGAGGTGTTCTACGACCCGTTCCTGCGGATAACCTTAACGTTGTCTTTTCGTTCTTGGTAGCTCTCTTGGCATGTATCCTATATGTTGGGAAAAAACCAAATATGCTGCTATAATCTCCACGTACGCCAGAAACGATTACCCATAAGCTATCTGGTCTCATAGTATATTCAAAGTACATACCAGGTGTCATTTCGTTTCTATCAACATTAAAGGTATCAAATGATTCTTGAACCCAATCTGCCATTACAGAAACACCTGCTTTATATTCATGATTGGTATTCCCAATGATGTTTTGATACATCAAATTCACATAACCGGTTTGCCCTTTCGTTTTTAATATGTGTTGGTTCGAATCGTTACCATAAACCGTTTGGCTCTTAATGGTGTTAAAAGCATATTGAGAACCGAAGCTTTTGTAAGGTTTGTCTTTATACGCTTTACCCAGTTTGGCCCAAAAGTCCAATTGCTCGTTGTCTATTAAAACTTCATAAGGATTTGGCGTATCGAACTGACCAGCGGTTTTTGTATCGTTGTTATACGACACGTTTATTTGGCCTTCCATTCCGTTTTTCGAATGAAACTGCCACCTGTTCATAAACTGATACTGCCGACTTACAGGATTATCCATGAATCCATCTTTGTTTCTATCCAATATAGTAGGTCGGATGCCAAATCTCCCGAAAACTGAAGTAGCCACATTTTTACTCAGGTCTCTTCTGACCATAAAATCAGTCTCACTCCTACCCGATTCAGAAATAAATTGATCAAACATGAATTGGTCACGACCATAAGGCTTTTTCATTTCTATGTTAATCTGTCCCGACATACTTTCGAAACCGTTAACCACACTGCCTGCCCCTTTAGTTATTTGAATACCTTCAACCCATGCAGCAGGGATAAAACTTAATCCGTAGTATGAGTTTAATCCTCTTACAGATGGCATAAACTCTCGAGATATGGTGGTATACACCCCGTCTAATCCCAACATTTTAATCTGTTTTGTTCCTGTGACTGCATCCGTAAAGGAAACATCAATGGCTGGCGCATTTTCGAAACTTTCAGATAAGTTACAACATGCTGCTTTCTGGAATTCTTGTTCTCTTAAGTGTAACGTGGTGCGTGGATCTAGTGTACGAAGTCCGTAAGTTCGTCTTCTACTCGTCAACTCTACAACGCCCAATGTACCTGCAACTGGCCGCAATATGATTTCGAAAGCCGCTTTATCAGAGACGTTTACGGTATCGCTAATAAACGAAACGTAGCTTACAATCATTTCGGTTGACTGAGTTTGTAACTCTATTTCAAAGAAGCCATTTTGGTCAGTCAACACACCATTTGGTTGACCAACTTCTTTGATGGTCGCTCCCTCCAATGGGATTTTTTTCTTTTTATCTAGCCTATATACATAGCCACTTACGTGTTTACCAAATGCACTGGTAACACAAAAGAGGATCAGTAAACTTGTTATAATTTGTTTCATTCTTTACCTTAAAATTTAATAATTGCATCAACAGGATGCTTAATTGCTGTTTACACAGCCAACTGAGGTAAAGGGAAATTTAGCAAAGTGTTACCTGAGTCAAGGCCCTGACGGACGTTGAGGGTAACGACTTACTATATAGTTGATAGGATAGTTTGTTGCCTGTTTGAACAGCAACAGATTCTGTGTGGTGCCTAGAACGTTTTATAAAAACAACTGGCATATGAGTCATCGGCAATGAGCTCATAGTAAAATCAAGATGTTGTGCCTCTATTTGAATCTGGTCAGAATCGCAGCAATCTTGAACCTCTGAAAAGCAACATGCATCTGTATGGCAAGCGGCAGGCTCATCTTCTCCAAAATGAATACTCTCGATGGTATTGCCACAATAATCAATACAAAATTGTATGCCTGTAAAACTGCTTAACAGGTTAAATAAAACAACTATGGCTATAATTTTTTTCAATTCGCTTACAAAAATAACGGGTTTAATTTAAGAATAGTGTCTTTTGGTTAAACCCGTTGTCATTTAATTCGATTGCCACTACCAGCGTACTGGCGGCTTTTTTACACCTGGAAAACTTTTCTTACCTGACCCCGATCCACTGCCGGACCCTGGTGATGGTGTAAAAATACCTCCTCCAGTTCCTGGATTATAACTTTTCTTACGGTACGTCCGTGTAGTCTTTTTCTTGTCGCATGGACAAGGCACAAATACCTTCGTCGAATCTTGAGGGTCTATGTATAAGTTTTGAGTCGTTTCTTCCCAGTGTGCAGGTTGGTCAACAACTTTGTCGTATCTATCTGAACTGACATCGAAGACTACTCCAAATCTAAACTGATCTGCATTTAAGTTGACTTTCTTCATACCTAAGTCGTAATCCAAACCATTAAAACTCGAATTGTTATAATCAACGGTTTGTAATTCATTAGATCGAATGAATTCGTACCGCACGTCTAAATAAAGACGAGGCGTTACTCTTACCTTCAATCCTGCACCCACCTTGGTGGCTAATGCAGCTCTTGTATGCACACCATCGTCTGTTGAACTTTCGTACTCTGAAGACTGTAACAAAGCTTTTGTTGTTTGCCCAGTGGTTAATATTCTAACCCCTGCAGATCCAGTTAGATAAGGAATAATTGGAAATTGAGCCCACTCTATCTGGCTTGAAATAAAGATATCGTTGGAATGCCTGCGTAAAAAAGTTAAACCTCGATCTTCATTCACTGAGTTTATTAAGACTTCAGAAGTTCCTGACCTGCCATAAAATTGCATACCCCAATCTAAACCACCGTAGATGGCTAAGTTTTGACCATGAATCAAATTGCCTGACATAAATTGAAGGTTAAAACCATAGGTCTCGGTATAACTCTGGAAGCTGTCAGAATGCAGTGCATTATCCAATGTTTGTTGTGTAAAATACACGCCAATCCAACCCCCATCAATGTCGCGGTAAGGTTTTACGTAAACTTCCTTATAGGTTGTATCTACCCATGTTCTCGAAACGACAGTCTTTAAAAAACGTGCAGTATCTGGTCTTGCCTCTGTTGCAGTTTCTTTTGCAGCCTTCTCAATCGATTTAACGGTAGACAAACCACCTTCAGCTGTTTCGATCATTGGGTTGGATGCTACCTCTGCAACCAGGGTTTTAGACTTTGGCTGTCTTCCAATTTGCGGAGTTATCTGAGTTTCTGGAGGTATTTGAGTGTTAAGATTTGTTACTAGAATTGATTCCAATACTCTTGATATGATTTCATTGCTCTGGACTTGATCCAATGAGACTGAGGTTGTTGTAATCTCCGTCGTAAGCGGCAATGAAGTTATATTGTGGTTTACATCCGTTACTGGAGATGCGAACCATATTAAGCCAGAGGCTAAAGTTGTAAAAAGTATCATAATGATGTTGTTTTTAAGGTTGGAAAATAAATGTTTATGTGGTGGTAAAATAACAGGAATTTTATTTGATTCGAGGCGCGATAACATGTCCTCCCAATCTGCAGACTGGAACGGCGCTTCGTACGATTCAAACGCATCTTGATACGTTGTATCAATCGATATGTTGTTTGGTTCATTCATAGCTTAGTATCCATTTTTTTAACATTGTACGCGCATTGTTTACGTGCCATTTGCTTGTACCCACCGACATATTGAGCTCTTTTGATATGTCCTTGTGGCTAAAACCTTCTATGGCAAATAAGTTGAAGACTACTTTTGATGTTAATGGCAATTTATGAATCAGATTTAATAAATCTTCTGCATAAAGTTTTTCCACGATTGCAGCGTCTAACCCGATATCCGTATCCAATTCGCGCGTTGGAATTTGGCGTTCTTTCCGAAGGTGTTTACGAACGTGGTCAATGGCTGTGTACTGTACTATACGGTATATCCATCCACCAAAATCATAGGTTTTGTCATAGGAACTGAGGTTATGAAACACTTTTAAAAATCCGTGATTCAAAACGTCCAAGGCATCATCTCTATTCTGAAAATACCGAAGACACAGTGATAGAAGCTTGCCATGGTACTTCTTATACAGTTCAGCTTGAGCCACCCGATCCTTCTCCAAACATTTCTGTATCAATATCTCCATCGACTGCTTAGCATCTGTCGATTGATCAAGAGGGATTGATATGTCAATGGTTGGGTTAATCGTCGTAAATCGTTTTGTCCTTCAAAAACAACTACGACAAGGATTACACCAAAGGTTGGGTATTAAATAAAAAATATTTTAAAGGGATAGGGTTTTCGGTTAAATAACCTTGTAATTGCGATGCTCTCCAATGCGCCACCCAGTTGTTTTCTCCACCCAATATAGAAAGCCTGTCTTCAATCCAAACTTTTTTTGACTCGGGTCAAAGGTAAAGGACCAGTTCATTCGACTAATTCTGTCTTGCATAACTGCTGGATGGCTGCCTTTGAAATGCTTTAAAGAGTCAATTTGACTATAGTCGAAATCTTTGTTCGGGTCAAACCGGTTTGCGACCCATTCGTCAGAGTGCCATAGTTTATTGGCTTCATATGCCTTAGCCATCATATATTTTGGGTGGCGAACCCAACCATAATGGTAAATCGCGGCGTCAATCTTTTTAACTTGTAACTTTTGTTCTGCTTTTCGAAAGCCTTGAGCATCTTTCCAACTTTCTATGTGTTGGTCGTTTTTAATAACGCGTATCTCTTTTTTATACCACGTTCGACTGTCACCAACAAAATCATAGCTACCATAAAAGTGTATATAATCTAATAGTAATCCTTCAACTTGACTATCAGAGGCATAGGTTGACATTGCCGACCGAATCTCATCATAGTACTGCTCGTGAATACATTCATCAGCCTGGATGTAGATCAACCAATCTGCGTCAGGATTAACGGCCGCTTTTGCTTTATCTGTTTCTTCAGCCAGCACCTTCCCTCCTGCTCTTAAACTTTCATCCCACACTGTATCGATAATCCTAATTTTAGACTTATCGATAGACGCAATCAGTTCTCTTGTTTCGTCATCTGATTTCCCAACAGCCACAACCAGCTCATCAACCAAGGGCAATACGGAGGTAATTGCCTCAACTACCGGGTAGTCGAGTTTCACCGCATTCTTGACAAACGTAAAGCCACTCACAAACATGGCGCGAAGGTATTATTAATTAAAAATCGAAACTGAAGTTTTATGTCTAACTATGAAGCCGTTAATAATCTAATCCGTGTTTTTGAACATGTTGCTTAATGCGCCAAATGGCTTGTCAATATTGAAGTAGATTTCTTTGATTTTGTCTTTGTTTTTATTTGACTCTTTAATAGACATTAGATCAAACGTTCCGAACTCGTTTGAAATCAGTGATTGGCGGACAGATTTTAGTTTGAGCTGTTTTAACAATTTATATTCATCGGAGACCTTAACCACAACATAGGCCGTTTTAGATGTTTTACCATCTCCACTCATCAATATGGCATTGATATATCCTTGATACATAATACCGTAACGTTTCATTGCCGCCATACTGTCCATGTTTAACGCACAAACTTGTAACTGAAGAATTAAGTTCAAGTTCACTGGATTTACGTTAAGTGACTCAACACCATAGGCCTAGGCCTTGGCATATTTTTGTTTTTCATAATACTTGGTGAATTTTGAAGATGCTGCAACCGTAATACTGTAAGGTGCATATGTATCACTTTCAGGACTTGAATAATACAAATAGTAGTAGTCAGAATCAGATACCACAGCGCCTCCTTGTAATATTCGGTCGACAACATTTGCACGGCTCATAAACGAAGTGGAATCCTGTACGGTCCTGTTGATTAGATCAAAGTCAACATTTGATATTTTCTGGCTATAGGCAGTAGATATACTACCTACCAAAATGAAGGTACTTATCAAAGTTTTAATCATGTTGATGGTTTTGCGTTATCGTCTCTAATTATGTAAAATACTAAAGTAACATTTATTTGATTTTATACCGATAAACCGCCCCATTCGCTCGATAACTTTAATTATTAATTTTTCATTAACGAATTACATTTGCACCAATGTATTACAACGACATACTTGAGACAATTGGCAATACGCCATTGGTGAGATTAAACAAAATTGTTGCCGATGTTTCCGCAACAGTCTTGGCTAAAATAGAAACCACTAATCCTGGTAACTCCGTAAAGGACCGAATGGCTTTACAAATGATTATCGATGCTGAAGCTGATGGTAGATTAAAGCCAGGTGGTACCATTGTAGAGGGCACAAGTGGAAACACGGGTATGGGCCTTGCAATAGCTGGTTTAATAAAGGGTTACAAATGCGTTTTTGTGACCACCGACAAGCAAAGTAAGGAAAAGGTTGATATCCTTAAAGCAGTTGGCGCAGAAGTGATCGTATGTCCTACAGACGTTGATTCAGCAGATGCCCGATCGTACTATTCCGTGTCAAAAAGGTTAGGTACAGAAATACCAGGTGCTTGGTACGTGAATCAGTATGATAATCCAAGTAATGTTAAAGCACATTACGAACAAACTGGCCCTGAAATTTGGGAGCAAACAGAAGGGAAAATCACGCATTTTGTAGCTGGGGTTGGTACAGGTGGAACTATCAGTGGCGTTGGTAAATTCCTAAAAGAAAAGAATCCAGATATTAAGATGTGGGGCATTGACACCTACGGCTCAGTTTTTAAGAAATATCACGAAACTGGTGAATTCGATGACGATGAAATCTATCCGTATATCACAGAAGGTATTGGAGAAGATATTTTGCCTAAATGTGTCGATTTCGATGTAATCGATAGATTTGAAAAGGTAACAGACAAGGATGGCCTGGTGTACCAAAGGAAATTAGCTAGAGAAGAAGGCATATTGGTTGGAAACTCTGCTGGAAGTGCTGTGAAAGGCATATTGCAGCTAAAGGAGCATTTAAAGCCAACTGATATCGTGGTTGTGTTATTTCATGATCATGCTACGCGATATATGGGTAAGGCATTCAACGATGAATGGATGCATGATAGAGGGTTCCTTGATTCAAAACCCCAAACAGCGTTAGATTTAATTTCAAATCACAAACATTTATCATTGATTACCGTCAAAGAAACAGACTTGGCGAAGTCGGCATTTGATAAAATGGAGAAATACAGCATTTCGCAAATGCCAGTTGTAAATGAAGCTGGTGAATTTGTTGGATCCTTGAACGATCATCATATTTTCAAGTTGCTATTGAATGATATCAATACTGGGAGTAGTCCTGTGTCTAAGATCATGCAACAGCCCTTTCCCTTAGTCAACTACTATGAAGATATGGAAGCTGTGTCGAAGGCGATTAGCAAAGAGAACCCAGCTGTATTGGTAAAAGATTTAGGTGGCGTGCATCACATTATCACCAAATACGATTTGATTGCAGCCTTAGCTAAGTAGTCATGCGATTTATTGATCAGATGAATCATACGTTGGCGTTTAACACAACACCAAAACGTATTATTTCATTGGTTCCATCTCAAACAGAATTGTTGTATTACCTTGGAGTAACACCAATTGCTCAAACTGTATTCTGTATTCATCCTAAAGATCAGTTCCAAAGCGCCAACAAAATTGGTGGAACAAAGAAGCTTCAACTGGATAAAATAAGAGCGCTTCAACCTGACCTAATTATTGGCAATAAGGAGGAAAATGTTGTTGATCAAATCAATGTATTGCGCAACGAATTTCCTGTATGGATGAGCGACGTTAATACGTTAGATGACGCTTATAAAATGATTCAATCAGTTGGTGATATCATTGACGAATCACACCAGTCTGAGATACTAAACACCAAGATCGAACAAGCGTTTAATCGTTTATTCGCACCTAAGTCGACTAAACCCAAAGTGCTTTACTTAATTTGGCAAGATCCATTTTTTGGTATTGGAGCAAACACATTTATCCATGAGATTATGGAGACTGCAGGTTTTAACAATGTGCTACAAAATCAGGAAAGATATCCTGAGCTTACGGTTCAAGACATACATGATTTAGACCCCGAATATATCTTTTTATCTAGCGAGCCATTTCCATTTAAGCAGTCACATTGCGACACGTTATCCCTATTGTTTACCAAATCAAAAATCATGTTGGTGGATGGTGAGTTATTTAGCTGGTATGGCAATCGATTGTTGGACACGCCCTTGTACATTGAAGGCTTAATTTCCGATATTCGAAGTTATGAATCCCAAAGTTGACGATTACATAGCCAACAAAACCGGTTGGTCATCAGAACTAACGGCACTGCGCGATATATTTTTATCTACGGAAATGGAAGAAACCATAAAATGGGGCGGTCCAGTGTATACAGTCAATGGTAAAAACGTAACGGGCATGGCTGCCTTTAAAAATCACTATGGTATCTGGTTTTTCAATGGCATTTTTCTGAAAGACAAACACAATCTACTTGTAAACGCACAAGAAAATACGAAAGCGCTTCGTCAAATTAAATTTAAAAAAGGCGACGAGATCCCAACGGATATTATTCGTCAATATCTACTATAAGCCATTGATAATGAAAAGAGTGAACTAAAAATTAAGCCATCGAAACCTGGAGCCTTTAAGATGTCGCCCTACCTTAAAAATGCCATGACGAAAGATCAAGAACTTCTCGATAGTTTTAATGCACTCCCCCCAGGAAAACAAAAAGAATACACCAATTACATTTCAGAAGCCAAACAAGAGAAAACCAAAATCTCTCGTGTAGAGAAGATTAAGCCAATGATGGCGGCAGGTGGCGGGTTGAACGATAGGTATAAGAATTGCTAGAGCATAATGTTGAATGATTAATGTTAAATTTTCAATAAATCCGTGTGATATTCTACTAACCTTATACTCACTTCGTTTTGGAGTCTTCGGTCTTTAAATGAAAATACAACATCTTGATTGTCAAAGGTTTTGACAAAATCTGTTATGGGGTGTACAAATTGAGAATCTGGAATTAATTCCGTTTTATCAAACATAAATCTAATAGGTCGTAGATACGTCAATTTAAAAAACTTAGCATCCCCTTTTGAATTACGGATTGGAAATAGAAAGAGTGATCTTTTTGTTTCGAACACATCACAATAATCGAATTCGTAATCTACTTTGTCGGCAATAGGCTGACTGTTACGATTAAGGGAGTCATCTAGTGACAGTTCTGAAAATTCTGTAGTAACTATAACATTGAATGTTTCGTAAACAATTCGTGTTTTAATGACGTTGTAGAGTCGACCGCTGTGTTTATAAACTTTGTAATACAACGTCATAGGAAATGCATACATGATAATACAGTTTCCAATCAGCTGAAAAGCAAAAATTATTACCGTTAAAAAAGATGTCACAAACAACGACTCCATGCTTATGCCGACAAAAATCAGAACGGCCGTAATTATGAGCGAATAAATTATCTGTTTCTTGAGAAATTGTATTAAGCCAGAGCTATGTACTTTTAGGTACTGAAAATACGACTCGGATCTGTAGCCCATTTTTAATTTTTAAGATTCAATTCTCAATTGAAAGGTTATCGGTTTTTTTCAACGAAGTCAACGATATCATCAAAACTATCTGGTGCAAACCACTTGCTTTCGCTCTTATTCTTAAACCATGTGACTTGGCGCTTGGCATACCTTCTTGTGTTTTGCTTAATCTTTTCAATGGCCGTTTCAAGTGATACTTCACCTTCTAAATGTTCAAACAGCTCACTATAACCAACTGCATGTAAGGCGTTTAAATGTTTAAATGGTGCTAAGTCTTTGACTTCATCCAACAAACCTTGTTGAATCATTTGATCAACACGTTTGTTCACTCTTTCATATAATACGGATCGAGGATGATCAATAGCTATTTCTATGATTGAGAAGGGTCGTTTTGCCCGTGCAGGTTTGGTTTGTTCCGCTTGCGTTTTTCCTGTTAACATAACGCGTTCAATGGCACGCATTAATCTCTGAGGATTCTGTTTGTCAATGGCGTTTACGTTTTCAGGGTCAAGTATTTCCAGTTTTTCAACAAGTGCCGAAACACCTTGGGTGTTATACAACGTCTCAATTTCCTTTCGGATGCTACCATCATCTTTTGGTGCTGGATGAAATCCATGTAACACGGCGTTAATAAACAAGCCACTCCCTCCAACCATGACTACGGTATCGTGCTTTTTGAATAACAAGTCTAGTTTAGACATGACGTCGCGTTCGAACTCGCCAGCGGAGTAATAGTCGTGGATAGACCTGTGACCAATAAAGTGATGCGGAATAGCTTCGAGCTCTTCACCTGATGGTTTGGCTACACCTATGTTTAATTCTTTGTAGAACTGCCGTGAATCGGCTGAAATAATCTCTGTTTTAAAATGTTTAGCAATCTCGATACCTACATGTGTTTTACCTGAGGCAGTCGGACCACCGACAACAACTAAATACTTAGTTGAAGGTTGCTGGTTCAAATTTCTTCTTCCTCGGTAAAAGTACCTGAAGCATCCATGTCACCATCTATACCCATCTCACTCACGTCTGGCTCTTCCGCTTCACTAATGATTTCGTCAACCAACTCTTCAAATTCGTTCGTAGCGTTCCCTATGACATTTATTTTTTTCTGTTTAGGCGCCTCTCCTACTACTTTAGCAAGTCTTGGATAGATTATGGACGCATTCGCTCTTTCAATTTTAAACAACTGAACGCGAAATGCCCATTCCAATTCATCATGAGTTGATAATAGCATGCGTTGATGCGGATCATCCATGTATGCATTTAACTTCGCATCCGTCATTTGAGTTACATCTTCACGATCTGCATTGGTTATTTCCTTGCCTTTTCGCCAATTGTCACCCGACATATAAAACGACCCGGATATGGTTGGATCGAACTTTATACTTTCAACTATCGCGTTATATAAATCCCTAAATGTTTGGTTTGCCCGAATTTCAATCATTCGTTCTACGTCGTCAACATCTTCAAACGTTATCTTAAATTTGTATACAATCATATAATTATCAACGTGTTAAGGCTTTTTCAAGCCCAGTTCTTCTCCTTTTCTCAGAACAAAATTAATAGCCTCGTCCCGATTATTCCTTATATCACCCTCTAAAACTGCTTCTTTCAGCGCATTTTTAATCAAACCAACTTCTCTTGAAGGCTTGATTTTGAATAACTCAATGATATCCTCCCCAGAAACCGGTGGCTGAAAGTTACGAATCCGGTCACGTTCTTCGACGTCCTTTATTTTAATTTCAACCGCTTTCAAATTGGACAAAAAGCGTTTGACTTTACGTTCGTTTTTTGATGTGATGTCAC
>JBLHOC010000075.1:0-14840 GCA_047620825.1 Bacteroidia bacterium
CTTGGTATTGTTTACGCGTTGATAGCGCAACGTTTGAATATCCCTGTTTATGGTGTTAATCTCCCACAGCACTTTGTGTTGGGGTACAAAAACATAGAAGGCTTAGAAATTCTTAAAAGTTTCAACGACGAAAGTAGCCTGACAAATGACGACAACAATGAAGTCATGTTTTACATCAACCCGTTTACCGAAGGATTAATCTTGAATGGTGAAAGTATTCGCTCCTTTTTAAAACAACTTAAGGTAGAATCTAAACCTGAGTACTTTAATATATGTACCAATTTAGACATCGTGAAGCGTGTATTACGGAACATGTTGTTCAGTTATGAAAAAGTGGAACAACATGACAAGAGCGAAATTGTACAGAAACTCCTAGCGTCAATCTAAAATTGCGTTGTGAAAAACGTTTTGTACGTCTTCTACTTCTTCTAATTTCTCAATAAGCTTATTTACTTCTTCTTTTTGCTCTTCATTTAATTCGACAATATTCACTGGAATTCGTTCCTTGTCTACAGATACAATCTCAATACTTAAGGATTCTAACCCTTTTTGCATGTTGCCATAATCCGTAAAGTTTGTTGTTATTAACGTCTCCTCTTCCACTTGATCCAGATCCTCTAGACCAAAGTCGATCAAATCAAGTTCTAGTTCTTCCATATCGCGTTCTCCAAGTTCTATTCTAAAAATGCATTTCCGCTCGAAACCAAACTCCTGAGAACCACTTGTACCAAGTTCCCCTGAATTTTTTCTGAATACAGCTCTGATATCGGCCACAGTACGATTCAAATTGTCTGTCGCAGTTTCTATCATTAATCCAACACCAAAGGGTCCTTTTCCTTCATACAACACTTCATCGTAATGACTACTGTCTTTATCTGATGCACGTTTTATTGCAGATTCCACCTTATCCTTAGGCATATTCTCCGACTTCGCGTTCTGCACAGCCATCCGTAGTCTGGAATTATTGGTTGGATCTGGTCCACCTTCTTTTACGGCCATGGCAATTTCTTTACCAATTCTGGTAAAAGTAATGGCCATCTTACCCCATCTCTTTAACTTACGTCCTTTCCTGAATTCAAATGCTCTTCCCATAAAAATACTGTTCTACAAAGGTTTAACAAATTATCAAAAACCAAATTGTTTGTCAATAAATGTTTTTCTCTTTCTGTAACAAAACTACGATACTAATTCAAGTCTGTTTGTGCAATTTATAACTTTAAATATATCCAATTGTTGGACGTTCTGTTACATTTGGTGTAGCATATGAAACTGCAGTATCAGAGGTTAATAATCGTTTTACTTGTCATGTTGGATATCTTATTCGTTTACTTCAACCAAAGTACGTACGATTCAGGTGATAGTATTTTACACTACTTGCAGTCAAAACAGAGTTTTGAGTACCAAAGTTATTTCCTATCTGTTTGGGCGAAACCCGTTTTCGTATTGTTGAGCTCGCCTTTTGCACAGTTTGGATTTATAGGGATGAAGCTATTCAACACGTTGTGTGTTCTTTTTACGATTTATTTCAGCTACAAGATTACCCTCAAACGATTTCCTACATATTCAATTATGATGTGGGTAATTGGGTTGTTTTCGGTGCACCTATTTTTAATCCAAAGTTCAGGATTAACCGAGCCGCTATTGGCATTGTTTCTTGCTGCCGCCTTGTACTTTTATCTGGCTGATCGTCAATCACTGGCCGCCATAATTATGTCGTTCACTCCAATGATTCGATCAGAAGGGTGGATATTACTAATGGTGTTTTTTGTATGGATGGCCTACGAAAAGCAATGTAAAAATATGCTTCTGTTATCTGTAGGTGCTCTAATATACAGCGGGTTAGGCTATTTATATCACCATGACTTTGGATGGCTGTTTCATCAAAACCCTTATGTGGGTGTTGAAGAAAAATATGGTAGTGGTGAGTTATTTCATTTTGTAAAACAATTGCCGTATCTATTGGGTTGGCCGGTTGCTATACTCTTGTGTTTTGGACTTATTCATCATTTAGTGCTATTCATTAAAAGTAAATTTCGATTCCAATCGTATTCGTTTCTTGTTATAGGATGTTTCTTGGGATTGCTGGTTGCTCATTCCCTTTTCTGGTATTTTGGCTTATTCCATTCCTTCGGGTTAAAACGGGTACTTATAGCCGTTGCTCCATGCATGATATTATTAGCGTTTGACGGATTCATTTGGATGTACACCGAAGTCAAATCTGTTAAGTACAAGACACTTGTATTGCTGGGTTTTGCAGCCATCCTTATCATCTTCCCGTTTTCGAAAAATAAAGCTGGTTTTGAGATGCCTCAAGACTTTAAATTGGAACCGAGTCAAATACTAGTAAAGCGTGCGAGCGATTGGTATGTAGACACCTACCCCACTAGGCCTACGGTCAGTTTTGGTGACTATTACTTTGCCGAAACATTAGGTGTTGATATAGACGACACTAAAGAAGCCATCCTAATAAATGCAGTTAAAGACAACCTTATAAAACCTGGTACAATTGTTTTTTGGGACGACTATTTCTGTTTTAGTGACCAAGGTGTCGATGAATCATATTTCGATCCATTGAGTTATCAAATACTTAAAAAATTTGAAGCTACAAATGCGAATGGAATTCACACCAATAGGATTGTAGTTTATTTAAAATCACCTACCAACCCAAAATCTTAGCAAAGATCAGTGGTGCCACAATAGTTGCGTCCGACTCAATGATGTATTTTGGTGTATCAATATCTAATTTACCCCACGTGATTTTCTCGTTGGGTACAGCACCAGAGTATGATCCATAACTCGTTGTGGAATCAGAAATTTGACAGAAATAACTCCAAAAAGGAACATCTTTCCACTCTAAATCTTGATACATCATTGGGACAACACAGATTGGAAAATCACCAGCAATACCACCGCCAATTTGGAAGAACCCTACACCTCTACCGGTTGAATTCTCACGGTACCATTCGGTTAAATACATCATGTATTCAATACCTGATTTTACTGTGGACACTTGTAGTTCACTTTTGATACAGTAACTCGCAAAGATGTTGCCCATCGTACTGTCCTCCCAACCGGGAACAATTATGGGTAAGTTCTTTTCAGCTGCGGCAAGCATCCAGCTGTCTTTGGGGTCTATCTCGTAATACTGTTCTAAATCACCACTCAACAACATTTTATACATATACTCATGCGGCAGGAATCTTTGCTTTTCATCTTCTGCCTGCTTCCATTGTTTCAAAATATGCTCTTGGATTCTTCTAAAAGCTTCCTCTTCTGGAATGCATGTATCTGTTACTCGGTTTAATCCTTGCTCAAGCAACTCCCATTCGTCCTTTGCAGTTAAATCCCTATAATTAGGAACACGTTTATATTGGCTATGGGCCACCAGATTCATAATATCTTCCTCCAAGTTCGCCCCCGTACATGAAATTATGGACACCTTGTCTTGCCGAATCATCTCCGCTAAAATTTTGCCCATTTCTGCGGTGCTCATTGCTCCGGCCAGTGTAATCATCATCTTCCCGCCCTCATCTAGATGTTTTATATATCCATCCGCCGCATCAACTAAAGAAGCCGCATTGAAATGAAGAAAATACTTTTCAATGAAAGTTGTTATTTGATTGTCCATATATTTTTAATAAAGAGGTAATTCGTTTTAATAACCTAAAATTTTGAGCATGCTCTTATGACTTTGCTCTTTACTGAAAATGCGTGTTTGCATTTCACCATTTTCGTTTTTATCTATGATTATATGTTTTGGTGATGGAATTAAACAATGCTGCACTCCACCAAAGCCGCTTAACGATTCTTGATACGCACCAGTATTAAAAAACCCAATATATAAAGGGTCGTTTACATCCAGTTCTGGAATATAAATGGCATTGACATGTTGCTCTGAATTGTAATAATCATCACTATCGCAGGTGAGACCGCCAAGTAAAATTCGTTCATAACGTTTGTCCCAATGATTTAAAGGCAACATTACAAATCGTTGGTTAATGGCCCATGAATCTGGTAACGTTGTCATAAAGCTCCCATCAATCATATTCCATCGTTCCCTGTCATTTTGCTTTTTTTGATGGAGGATACTATAAATAGTCCCGCCACTTTCCCCAACTGTAAACGAACCAAATTCGGTAAAAATATTTGGCTCTGGTACACCGGCTTCTGTGCACACCAGTTTTATTTGAGCAATGATTTCTTCAGCCATATACTCATAATCATAGGTAAACTTCAAGGATCTCTTAATAGGAAATCCTCCACCAATGTTAAGAGAATCTAAGGTCGGACATTCTTTTTTAAGTTGACAATACACCTTTAGACATTTGTGTAACTCGTTCCAATAATACGCCGTATCATTAATTCCGGTATTAATGAAGAAATGTAACATCTTTAGTTTTGCATTATCCGAGTCTTTTAACTTCTTTCGATAAAATGGCAAAATGTCTTTATATCCTATGC
Organism: Bacteroidia bacterium; assembly: GCA_047620825.1. Classification (GTDB taxonomy): domain Bacteria; phylum Bacteroidota; class Bacteroidia; order NS11-12g; family UBA9320; genus UBA987. The sequence goes on from JBLHOC010000075.1 coordinate 4,462, forward strand.
CTAAACGGCTTGTATAAAACTCAAATTTGGGTTCTTCCTCTGACGCTATTCTGATGCCTACTTTAAAATCAGTTTTGACTAAACCCTTCAATTTGTCCAATTCCTCTTGATTGTCAATGACGGAAATGCAATTCTCAAAACCAGCATTCATTAATTCCGACATGCGCTCTAAGTATCCGTCGGTTTTATAACCATTACATACCAAATATTGATTTTTAGTAACTTCGCCACTTTCAAATAACGACTTAACTATCTCTAAATCAAATGCTGATGATGTCTCAATGTGTATATCATTCTTCAATGCCTCTTCCATTACAAACCTAAAATGTGAACTCTTGGTACAGTAACAGTAATTATACTGACCTTGATAATCCACCTTCGCCATGGCAACATTAAACCATGTTTTAGCACGTTTGATATTTTCAGAAATGCGCGGCAAATATGTAAATTTTAAAGGTGTCCCATATTGCTTCACAAGGTCCATTAAAGGAATGTTATGAAATTCAAGACACCCATTTTCGTCCAATTCAAACTCCTTCTGAGGAAATTCAAACGTCTGTTCAATCAAATCTAAATACTTGTTTTTCATAAATCCAACTCCGCTACATAAGAGGATGCGAAGCAAATGTAAGCCAGTTACTTTAGCAAAACTTTTCGGAGTAATTTTGTGTTTTAAATAATATGCAATTCCAACAAGCACTAGAAGCGTACAAAACACAGGATTTCAACAAAGTTGTTCAGCTGTTATCGCCTCAAAATACGGTTCTGACTAGAGATGAAACAAGTCTTAAGGCAGAAGCCCTTCAAAAACTTAAGCGTTATGAAGACGCCATGAATGTGTGGAATATAGCCATCGCCAATTTTGGTGATGATGCGGAATTCTATGCTGAACGAGGTGTTTGCAAGTTTCATTTAAGATTTAAATCGTCTATAGGTGATTTAAACAAGGCCATTGACCTTGACCCAAAGAATGGTTATCGTTACGCTTGCCGTGCATATGTGAAGGATAAAATTGGAGACACCGAAGGCGCGATAGAAGATTACACCATTGCAAACGAGTTAGATCCAGGCAACGACATTACATTAAATAACCTTGGCCTGACTGAGGAGAAACTTGGCCATACCAAGCGTGCAAGGGCAAATTTCAAAAATGCAGATAGCATAGCAGGTATCGCCCATATCACTGACAAATATTTTAAGGAAAGTCCTGAGACTGAGGTAAAACCAAAGAAGTCAATCAGTCAGGAATTACGTAAAATGTTAAGTTCAAAAGCTGAGTTCAAAACATTTTGGACTGACGCGCTAAAAATCATGCGCATCCGGAAATAAGCATCTTGTCAAACGAGTGGTTTTTAGTTAAACTTGCCACTCAAAAGATTCTTATGAAATATCCGCAAATAAACAACCAACTCTTTATTGATAATCGCAAACGCTTTGTAGCTCAAATGGAGCCTGGCAGTATTGCCATTTTCCATAGTAACTACCAATACAGTTGGAACGGTGATGCCTTTCATAAATTCAAACAAAACTCAGATCTGTTTTACTTAAGTGGAATCGACCAAGAAGACTCTGTCCTAGTTTTATTTCCGGATAGCCCTATGAAGGAATATCGAGAATGTTTATTCTTAATGGAAACCAACGAGCACATTGCGGTTTGGGAAGGCTACAAGTATACAAAGCAACACGCCACGGAAACATCTGGAATCGCCAACGTTTTTTGGAATGCTGGATACATGGACAAATTAAGAGGTGCGATTCATATGGCGGACAATATCTATTTGCCACTTAACGAGAATGACCGTGCACCTTATAAATCTCCTTACAAAAACTTAGATTTTGCGAATGAGTTGAAACAAATGTTCCCGTTGCATAACTATAAACGAGCGGGTAAAATATTACAGCGTTTACGTTCTGTTAAACATCCTGTGGAAATTGAGATGGTGCGTGAGGCTGTTTCCATCAGCAAAAAAGGTTGGGAACGCATCATGAGATCGACAAAACCTGGTATCAACGAATATGATATTGAGGCAGAATTGATGCATGAGTTTATTAGCAATCGCGGAAATGGTTTTTCTTTTGAACCTATTGTTGCCAGTGGTGCGAATGCTTGTGTGCTACACTATATTGAGAACAAGGGTAAGGTGAAAGATGGTGATTTAATTTTGGTTGATTGTGGTGTTGACTATGGCAACTTCGCCAGCGACATGACGCGTTGTTTGCCTGCGAACGGTAGATTTAGCCCACGTCAGAAAGACGTATACAACGCAACTTTGCGTGTAATGAAAGATGCACGTGCGTTATTGAAACCAGGTACTATGTTGATGGAATACCATGAAGTCGTTGGTCATATCATGGAAAAAGAGCTTGTTAATTTGGGATTGATTACGATGGATGACATTAAAAATCAAGATCCAGCGTGGCCAGCTTACAAGAAATACTTTATGCACGGTACGTCACACTTTTTAGGCATCGATGTACATGATAGTGGCATGCGTTACGAACCTATGCAAGTTGGAAATCTATTCACTTGCGAACCAGGTATATACATTGCGGAAGAAGGTATTGGGGTAAGAATTGAGAATAACTTGATTATCGAAGAAAACGGATACACGGATTTGATGGATGAAATCAAAATGCCGATTGAGGTTGATGAGATTGAGGATATTATGAATGGGTAGAAGCCTGGTCAACTAATGGCTCACATTATTTAAAAACGACAACATGAAAACCAAACTTAAGAAAATCGCCTTGGTGGCATTCACCTTTGCTATCTCAACTGTCCATAGTTATTCTCAAACTATGACTACGGAGTTTGAAGACGCTAATTACGAAGTGTCAAGCCAAATAGGATTGTACGTTCATATGATTCAAATTGACGAAACGCACATTGCCTATGTTACCCCATGGCGAGCTACAGGCCATAAGCTCACTATCGAAATAGAGCTAATTGACCTAAGTAATAATTCTTCAAAACATTTAAGTGCTACAACAAAAGGGAATCTCGCTAGCACACCACAGTATAGCAATGGCTTGTTAATTATCCCATTTAAGCATGAAACGAGCTTAGCCCAAGATTTAATGGTGATTGACTTAGAAAAAGAGACGTTTAAGGCAATTGTGCTCTCAGATTTTGACACCAAGCTAAAAAAAATGCGCGTTGTAGACCAAATTCGTGTTTTGGAAGAAAAGGTATACTTCACAGGTAGAACCGACAAACAAATTAAAGTTATTGGAGTATTTGACCTAGATTTAGACCAGTTGATATTTAAATTCTATCCCAAACATCTTAAAACTGTAAACATAGAACTAACAGAAAATTCAGTAATTATTGGCCTCTCATATCAGGACGGTGTTGGCAAGAGTTATTCAATCATAGGAAGTTTAGATCCTGACTTAAGCACGTCAGGCGAGGTGAAATTTTTAAAAGGTGACCAACGCTTTATTAATGAAATTCATGTCATTACATCAAATGATGGAATCAGAACTATTGCCGGCATTTGGTGCTCATATCCTAATGTACCTACATTTGGCACACCATCAGTCTTTTGGATGAATTGGGCCGATGATGTAGTCTCTAATTATGGTGAAATCTCCATTAATAACCTTAAACTTAACTCCCCTAATTTTACTAAAGATCAAAAGGAATACGTTAAAAAACGATTAGAAAAAGGCCGTTCAGATGGAGACTGGAAAGTCTCACACTTTCAAAGTGACACCAACGGAACTAAATGGATAATGATACAAGATCTCCGAGTTTCATTTGCTGTAATTAAAGTTAATAGTACTGGAGAGCTAAATTGGATTAATGCTGTTTCTTACAGTCTACCACGTGTTAAACCGGATTTAATTAATTGTGACAAATCACACTCGTTTGCTGACATCAATTCAGACTATGGTGTGTTCAACGTACTATATTTTGAAGATCGCAAAATGAAATCCATAGACTTTTCATTAAAAGACGGCAGTATAGCCGAAAAATTTGAGAGCGAAATTATCATGTTATTAAAAGGGGAAAATAACAATGATGCTCCACTCAATTATGGTATGCGTATAGCAAAGAATAAGTATGTCCTGTACCAAGCATTTGAAGCAGGTCCGAAATTCAAATTATACAATTCAAAATTTCTGCATTCAATTTATGTTCGGGATGTTTCTATTGACTAGGGGTGAGAAACAAACCCAAGAGCTAACTCCAACACCTTAGATAACCCACTTACGTCAGCGCCACCGGCTTGTGCGAAAAACGGTTGACCGCCGCCTCCCCCTTTAACTTCCTTCGCCCATTCACGAATGAGTTGACCAGCATTCCAGCCTTTTTCTTTTACCAATGCATCCGAAATCATAATAGAGATACTTGGCTTTCCATCTATGTCAGCAACTACGGTTGCAAATAGATTATCAAACTCATTTCTCAATTGAAACAGGACATCCTTGATACCGGCAGGGCTGTCAGCTTGTACTTGCTCAATCAACACATTAACGCCCGATTGTGAAGATACCTTAGACTGCAAGTCAGTTTTAAGTTGACCTAGTTGAATTTTAGATACTGCTTCTAATTTCGTTGCAGATGCTTTGTTTTCTTTTAACAAGCTTTGAACCTGTTTCACTAGGTCTTTTGGATGACCCAATAAAGCCTCAACTTCTTTCAACACGTCAAGTTTGGTATCAAAATAGGCCTCCGCTTCGGCACCAGTTATGGCTTCCACTCGTCGAACACCAGCGGCTACACTTGATTCGTGCAAAAACTTAAACCTACCAATATCACCTGTATTGGATACATGGGTGCCGCCACAAAGCTCTTTACTAAACCCGTCACCGAATGTTATAACACGTACCACATCACCATATTTTTCGCCGAACAAAGCCGTGACACCACTATCAATGGCAATATCATAAGGCACGTTTCTCTTTTCGTCTAACGGAATGGATTCGGCTACTTTATGATTAACGATGTGTTCAATTTCTAATAACTCCTCGTCAGTCACCTTTGCAAAATGGGAAAAGTCAAATCTCAATTTCTTAGGGTCTACTAAACTTCCTTTCTGTGCTACGTGATCGCCTAATACTTGCTTTAACGCAGCATGCAATAAGTGTGTCGCACTGTGATTTTTTTGTGTATTTTTTCTATTCTTTAGGTGAATGCTCGCATTGAAAATTTGATCCGCAACTTGAGGCAACTGATCTACGACATGTACGATTAAATCATTTTCCTTCTGAGTGTCTAGAACAACAATCTTCTCTCCATTCTGTTCTCCAACAAGTACACCTGTATCACCAACCTGCCCACCACTTTCAGCGTAAAATGGTGTTATGTTAAATGTAATCTGAAATTTCTCTTTACCTTTGACAGTCAAGGTTCTATGTCGGGTAATCTTTACTTTTGATTCCGTATAATCATAGCCAACAAACTCTTCTTTTTCATCACTCAAAATCAAATGCCAGTCCCCTGTTTCCTTGACGGCATCCGCTTTGGATCTAGCTTTCTGTTCTGCCAGCGCTTGATCATATCCAGCCATATCCACCGTCATACCTTTTTCTGAGGCAATGAGTTGTGTTAGGTCAATCGGAAATCCAAAAGTATCGTATAGTTCGAATGCGAATTCCCTCCCTATTTGTTTTACAGGGAATGTTAAATCTTTTTGATTCTTGTATGTATAATTAGACTTAACCTTTTTAATCATTATATTTAAATCTCTACCACTATACATTTCGATGTTCGATGCCCACATAAAACATTTAACAGAAATCTCTTTTCCTTCAATAACAAGATTTAGGTTTATTGACGACGAAGTATTTGTTTCTAGATTAACATTGTCAACAAACATAATCGCGTGATTTATTTGCTTAAAATAAATGCCTTTTCCAGTTAATTTATGATACTTTTCGTTTAGATGTAGATACTCCTTTGTATTAACAAACTTTCCTAGTTTTGGATATATCTCACATCGTCTTACATCCACCTCATAATATTCAAAATATTTAATCAATTTATCAAGGACAGTATGTCCAACATAGTTTTCTAGCAATCCTAAGCCCGTTGCTAACGTATTCAAAAACGACGCTTCCTCTTGCTCGATTACTTTTGCCACAAAGTCTTTCTGCTTAGGTAGTTCATCAAAAACTCCTTTAAATTGATTGGCTAATTTATCGATGGTTTTAAACATAAATGGTTCCTTGAAATCCAAGAAACTATAACCATATCGTACCGCTCTTCTTAAAATGCGTCGCAACACATATCCTGCTCCAGTATTACTTGGCAATTGACCATCTGCAATACAAAAAGCTAATGCGCGTATGTGATCAGCGATCACTCGGAAAGCAATATCAGTGGGTTCATATTGACCAAACTTTTTACCACTGATCGTTTCTAGGTCACGAATAGTATCCATAAATAGATCCGTGTCGTAATTTGAATTTTGTAATGAAACCGCTCTTACCACTCGTTCTAGTCCCATTCCAGTGTCCACATGTTTGGCTGGCAATGCCTCAAGGCTTCTATCTGCCTTTCGGTTGAACTCCATAAACACAAGATTCCAAAGCTCAATAACTTGTGGATGATCCTTGTTAACTAATCCCTTACCACTTTGTTTATCAATTTCCGCTTGTGGCCGTAAATCCATATGAATTTCAGAGCAAGAACCGCATGGTCCTATCTCCCCCATTTCCCAAAAATTATCGGTTTTATCACACCTAATTATTCGATCCGCATCTATGTACTTTTTCCATATGTCTTCCGACTCAACATCCGGTCCAACGCCATCTGAATCATCCCCCTCAAAAACAGTCACATACAGGCGATTCTTGTCTAATTTATACACCTCAGTTAATAGCTCCCAGGCCCATGCAATTGTATCTTCTTTAAAATAATCTCCAAAACTCCAGTTTCCCAGCATTTCAAACATGGTATGGTGGTAAGTATCTACTCCAACCTCCTCTAAATCATTGTGTTTTCCCGAAACTCTTAAACATTTTTGGGTATCTACAACGCGCACATCTGTTGCCGGTTTATTGCCTAAAAAGTAATCCTTAAACTGATTCATTCCAGCATTTGTAAACATCAACGTTGGATCGTTTTTTACAACGATTGGAGCAGAAGGCACAACCTTATGCCCCTTGCTTTTGAAGAAGTTTAAAAATGCATTACGTACCTCCTTAGATGTCATTTATCGAATAATTATTACGTGGATGAATTCCTTAAAATTCTACTGTTTTTTTATAGTATATTCGCGAAGCGAAATTAGGGGACAAAAATACAAACCCTAATCATAAATTATGGCAAAAAATCGATATAAATACAACTCCGAAACCCTTAATTACGAGACAGTTAAGACTCCCGCTTGGATTCTTGGCTTAAAAGTATTTGGCTTTTTGTGTGCTGTTGCGATTTTTTCAACCATTGTTATTTCAGCTTCTTATTCCTTCTTCGATTCACCGAATGAACGCAAACTGCGTAAGGAATTGGTGGATCACAAGCTTAAAATTGATGAGTTAGAGGATCGCTTAACAGATTTAACTGGTGCCGTAACTACACTTGAAGAAAAAGACGGTGAAATCTATCGCGAAATATTCGATGCCCCAATGCCTGAAGCGTTGAAAAATGCTGGTATCGGGGGGAAAAGAAACTACAATTCATTGGCTGAACTTACATACGGTAAGTCGATTACACGTTTAAATAAAAAATTAGATCATTTGTCTGCTAAGGTGCGTGTACAAGAAACATCTTACAACCAATTGATTAAGCTTGCCAAGCTTAAAACTAGAAACTTAGCTTCAGTTCCAGCCATCATGCCAATTCCTAATAAGGATTTGAAACGTATGGCTTCTGGATATGGATACCGCATCGATCCTTTTTACAAAACACGTAAGTTTCATGCAGGAATGGATTTCACGGCACCTACTGGTACAGAAGTTCACGTTACTGGAGACGGTGTTGTTGAATTAATAGAAGTTAAACGCTGGGGTTATGGCCGCAATATTGTCATCAACCACGGGTTTGGTTATAAAACTAGATATGCACACTTAAGCGCATTTAAAGTTAAAAAAGGCCAAAAAGTAACACGAGGTCAAGTCATTGGCTTAGTTGGAAGTACTGGAAAATCCACCGCACCTCATTTACATTACGAGGTTACATTGAATGGAGCCAAGCAAAATCCAGCGGGTTATTATTACAATGATTTGTCAGACGAGCAATACGAGGAGATGATTGAATTATCTAGTCATCCAAATCAGTCGTTTGATTAATGTCTACCGCCCTACTCCCAGACAAAATATATTATTCAATTGCAGAGCTATCTGAGCATTTTGATGTAGCAAAATCTTTACTCCGTTATTGGGAAAAAGAGTTCGACAAAATCAATCCAAAACGGAACGCCAAAGGCACAAGGTTTTATTCTAAACAGGACGTTGAGCACATCAGGTTGGTGTACCATTTAGTTAAGGAACAGGGTCACACACTACAAGGTGCGAAAAACCAAATCAAAACCCAAAAGAAGCAAGTCTTAAAACGTATCCAAGTCAAAGAATCGCTTCAACACCTAAAAGCACAATTAGAAGACTTACGCGATCATATGTAATCCTTTTTAACTTAGGATTATCATGAAACCATTCAAACTATCTTTTCTTAAGATTGGCATTGCCGTGGCCTTTTCCCAGATTCCGATTATGGCACAATCACAAGGGAACACCCTATCAGTGGGTTCACAGTCTAATGGCCTAGGTCAAATGCGTCTTGGTCTTGACGACGTTTGGTCGGTGTATAACAACCCAACAGACATGGCTCAAGACTCTAACTATCATATTGGACTAGCGACTTCCAAACCATACGGGCTAAGTGGATTACATTCCGCCTCAATTTCAGGGAGTATTCGTATCAAAACTATAACACTAGGAGGCTTTTTTAACTATTTCGGATATCACATTTCCAATCAAAAAACCGTTGGTCTTGCTTCCTCCATCTTACTTTCAGACCATACCAATGTCGGCATATCCATGTTACTGTTTAACACAACAATTCAAGGATATGACAGACGTAATCAGCCATCGTTTTCGATTGGAATCAAGCATAAACTAACAGGGAAAACAACGATTCGATTCTTGGCTTTTAATCCTGTGATTTCTCCAGAGCAAAGTCGAATCAAATCACACTACTATGGCGGTGTATCAACACAAATAACGTCTGAAACCTTGTGGCTGAATCAACTTGATATGTCCATGACAGACCCGGTTAGTTTTAGTTCAGGCATTCTATATGATCTTAAGCCTAATATTCGGCTTACCATCGGCATTCGAACGACTCCTCGACTGCTATCATTTGGCGTGATTGTAAAGTCAAATCGATTCCATATTGGTTCATCATTCCACCATCACCAGACACTTGGTTTGTCTCCAACATTTTCTGCCGAATGGTCTTCTTAATCCGCATCATTGTAGTTATCAAATTAGCACTTACATCTGCCCTTTGCTCAGCTCAAGACTGGCAGGATTGGAGTACGCCGACGAATGAAGAAGACCTTTTATTACAGGAAACAATTGAACGGTACAAGGAGGACCCTATCAACTTAAATACCTGTTCCGCTGAAACGCTTCATGACCTACCATTTCTGACTGACCAGGACATTACGCACGTGTTATCGCATAGATTAAAATACGGTGCATTTATTGACAACTTAGAATTACAAGTCTGCGAATTATCGCGTAACAAGATATATTGGCTGCTATCTGTCGCATCCATAAACAAACAAGACCGTAGAAGCGAACAAAACACTTTACACACCATAATCCTCACAGCACAGCGACAATTCCCGGACAAAAGTGGGTTTAATCATTCGAAGGGGTTTGTGGGCGATCCAAATCGATACATAATAAGGTATCGAGGAAATTTGAATAACAAGGTAGATGTTGGTTATACAGGTGAGAAAGATGTTGGAGAAGCTTTGAGGTTGTCTCAAGGTACGTTTGGATTGGACTACAACTCTGGTTATGTCAAGATGCATGATGTGTTGTGGTTTGAATCCATTGTAATTGGAGATTTCACCGGCGACTTTGGCCAAGGTGTGACCATTGGAAGTGGCATGCGTGTTGGAAAGTCGGCGTTAGTGATAAACAGCGTTAAAAACAATAGAGGTATTAAACCGTACAGATCTGTGAGCGAAGTCGGAGCTCTTAGAGGTGTCGCAACCACCATACGACGAAACAAAACGGTTCTTACAACTTGGTATAGTCGAAAGAAGTTGGACGCAAATGTTGTTGATGATACTGACTTGCCAATATTCACATCTTATTTGACTTCTGGTCTTCATCGAACAAAATCAGAAATACAAGACAAGAGAGCGATTGTTTCGAATCAATTTGGTTTCAATCTTGAACACAACATGGGATTA
>JBLHOC010000076.1:0-14745 GCA_047620825.1 Bacteroidia bacterium
GATCTAAAGATGCAGAAAAAATTATCCCTCCTTACAAGTGGATTAAGATGATGAAAGCAGAATTAGAAGCTGGTGCCTGGAAAGTGATTGCTGAAGCACGGGAAAGCGGTACAGTTGGTATCTTTAGAAATTCTGGAGAAGTACGTTCTGGTTTGATTGAAGAGATTTTAACTCAAATACCCCAGGAAAAAATCCTATGGGAAGCACCTCAAAAAGTGCAGCAAGTTTGGTTTATAAAACTGTATGGTAGCAACGTAAGTTTAGGCAACATTGCTCCCAACGAAGTGATTCCACTTGAAACGTTGAGAATTGGTTTACGTGGAGACACGTTCGACTTATTCCTTTAAAAGCTGTATTTTTATTCCATGAAAATCAGCAAGCTTCTTATCATTTTGCTTCTTGCTAGTGCAAATCCTGCATTGGCGCAATGGCAAATAGGTATTGGGCTATCTAGTTCTGCTCCAGTTGATCGATTTGCTGGTCATAATTACCCTTGGGGTTATTCTATCGACCTGGTTACACTTAGTCCAAACGTGCTTCAAAAAAGCGACAATTGGGGTTTGCAGTTTGGGCTCAATTTAAGTGGCGGCGATGCAGGAAGAAAATCGTTTGACACAAACAGAGCACTCGAACAAGGAACAACTGAGTTCTACAATTGCATTGTGAGTCATCAAGCTACAACAAGATTCGGTTACCAAATTGCCAAGAAACATCAGCTTTATTTGGAAGGCATCATTGGACATACAAAATTCCACTCTGGACGCATGAGTGTTTCGGGGGATGATAATATTATGGATGATGGCCATAAAGACCACCTGATACTGTTTAAGGATAGAACATTTAGGTATGGTGGTGCCATTGGTACAACTTGGAAATTAAAACCAAATACACGATTGGAATTACGTGTTGATTACACCCGTGGCACTGCTGCCCAGTATATCAACATGAACTCGATTACTAAAACTGAGGATGGTTATCATTTCCGTCGGGGCTATTCTGAGTACACAGACCAATTAAACATACATCTTAATATTGTTTGGACACTAAGGCGACCTAGCACTTGGATTACGCACTAACAAAAAGTTTATGGACTGATTTGTGCCATGTGTTTAGCACGGATGACATTAACACTTAATACAATGGTTAAAAAAATACTCTTCTCATTATTGCTTACTGGCCTTTCTTTATCCGGTTTTGCACAATGGCAGTTAGGCATCGGAGGCATTGGCTTAGGTCCGGTAGACCGCTTCGATAGCAGCGTCTATAAACCTGGTGCTGGTCTTTTTGTTAACCTAACTACACAATCCTTGCTACCAAGAGACCAACCCTTTGAAATTCGATTTGGATTGTATTTGGATGGCATGACTTCTGGAACCAAAAAATTCGATGTCGAATTGGCTGATCCAATCACCGAACAAGGTGAATCCAAATTTCGAAACAGCAGCATTGGCAACCACTTTATAACTAGGTTTGGTTACAAAATGAGTCCTAAAGTGACCATTTTTACTGATGCTATTATTGGGCACCGTAAGTTTTACTCTGAAATAGTCACTGGTGTAAAGGGATATTCAGATGAGTACGAAGACGATATCGTTCGTATTTTCACTTCTCGCACCTACCGATACGGTATAGGTTTTGGCACTCGGATAAGCCTGGGCAAATCTTTTGGTTTTGAAATAAGAGCTGATTATACTAGAGGTAATAAAGCCTCGTATTTCGACCTAGATAATATTACTGAAACACTTACGTCCATTGAGTATGAAAGCCAAACTTGGGCTCATTCAGACTTATTTGTATATGGCTTCTCACTGAACTGGAAGTTGTTTAGAATAGAATCTAGTGGGTCCAGTGAAGCGTCCAATTCTTCTTCAAATACGTATACACCATCTCGCACAACTAGAACCAGAACGCGTACAACACCTTCACGATCAAAGAAAAAAGTAACGACTAAAAAAGACGTCAAGAAAAAAGAGAAGAAAAAGGATGTGCCTATTACTTGGTAGTACTAACCCAAGTTAACAACTAAGCCAACACTAAACCAGCGATTATACATCCCAATCCGGTTGAAAACTCTAAGAGATTGTGCAGGCACTTTAGTGCTAATTTTGTTCAAAGAATAGCTGTGACGCACCCTGAAACCAAGATTATCATTAAAGTGATAGGTGGCTCCTAACATAAAACCCAATTCAAGCCTGTTAAATTCTGCATCCATGGAGATGCCGTCGTCGATGGTCCCTGATAGGTAAACGTTTACCGACAAACCGGTATGAAAGCTTAACTGGTCAACGGTTGGTAGCTTTTGGGTATAGACCAATGGGAAATCGATATAAGTGGATTTGATAATATAAATGGGCTGTAACGCCGCATCTGGGTCGTTCACAAGTTTACTGCCCCTTTGTGCATACAAAATTTCAAACCCAACTGACTTAAGCTCATCCAGGTCATGTTGAATACTTATGCCAGATGACAAACCTAATTTGTTGTAACCCCCAATATGATCACCATCCACCTGAGCAAAATTTGCCCCAACGATTGCGCTGGCTTTAAAAAATTGTGCTTGCACTGTAGAAATGCATAGTAATGTAATGGAAAAGCAAACGATTCGGTGTAATTTCATGTTTATATAGTTGTAACGTTTTACGAATTATATTCAATAACTGATTTCATTATGAATCAAAAATAGATAAACTTGTAGGTAATTTATTAAAAATGACAAAGGCAAAATATAATAAAGACATTAGTGGTTATTTAATACTGTCGATTCTGGCGGAGTCAGATGGAAACTTCGATGCCAGAGAAGGGTCTGTCATTGTTGGCTATATCCAGAAGAACTTCCCATTAGGTGGCAATCTAGAACGAGCTACGGAAGAACTTAGTCTGCTCACATCATCCGATCACGAATCGAGATTGATTGAATTGGCACAAGATTTTTATGGTGAAAGTACCAGTGAGGAGCGGACACAATTTCTAAGATTCGCAATGCTGCTTGTAAGGGCTGATGATGAAATTGCTGATGAAGAAAATACACTGATTACGCGTCTTTTTGAAGCGTGGGACATTTAAGTCTTCCCGGATAATCCTAGAATACCTGCTGCTTTGGCACAACACACTTTTTCGGCGTTTTTCTTTGAGTAATTTTCTGCCGTACAAATTTCCTCTCCATCCACTACCAACGCAATTTTAAACTTTCCGTTTTTAGCTTTGTCTTTCAACACTTTAAATTCAAGTAATTTTTTATGTTTCTGCGCCCATTGATTCACTAAACTCTTGTAGTTGATGTATTGATTGTGAATCTCATCTAAATCAATATGTGGTTTCAGCAGCTTTTTATAAATGAATGATTTTGTGTGACTGTAACCTCGGTCCAAATAAATGGCTCCAACCAGAGCTTCCAAGGCATTACCTGCCAATGAACCCATTACATGTCTATTCTTCTGTAGCACTTCCTCCACTTCAATAAAAGATGGAATGCCAATTTTCATGGCCATGTAGCTGAGTTGCTTACGACTTACAATCTTACTTCGTACTTCGGTTAAAAATCCTTCGCCTTTAAACGGGAATTTTTTAAAGATAATCTCAGCAATGACCATATCTAATACGGCATCACCAAGATATTCCAAGCGTTCGTTACTGTTTTTTTGACTTGTAAATTGGATATTTTCGGAAGCAGAAAGGTGTCGAAAAGCTTTTTTATACAACTGCAAATTTTTTGGTTTAAAACCTATAAGTTGCTTGATGTTGGCCTTTGTTTTTCTATCCTTTTTATTTTGAAAAAGAGTCAAAGGCATTCAAGAATTAAGCCTTAAATTTTTTCATAATGAGCGAAACATTATGACCGCCGAAACCGAATGTATTGCTTAACGCGGCGTTTACCTCACGGTGTTGCGCTTTATTAAACGTAAAGTTCAATTTAGGATCAAATAAATCGTCATCTGTGAAATGATTGATCGTTGGAGGAACGATGCCTTTTGTAATCGCCATAATACATGCCACTGCTTCAACAGCACCGGCAGCACCCAATAAGTGCCCAGTCATAGATTTCGTAGAACTGATGTTTAGATTATACGCGTGATCTCCAAAAACAGATTGAATCGCTTTTGTTTCTGCCAAATCACCTAATGGTGTTGATGTGCCGTGAACGTTTACGTAATCAATATCTGAAATGTCAAGTTCTGCATCAGACAATGCGTACTTCATTGCATTGCTTGCACCCAAGCCTTCTGGATGTGGTGCGGTAATGTGATGTGCATCGGCAGATAGTCCGCCACCAGCAATCTCACAATAGATATGTGCACCTCTTGCTTGAGCATGTTCTAACGTTTCAAGAACCAAACTTGCAGCCCCTTCTCCCAACACAAATCCATCTCTGTCCTTATCAAAAGGTCGGCTGGCTGTTTTAGGATCGTCATTACGTCCACTCAAAGCTTTCATAGAGTTAAATCCACCCATGGCCAATTCGTTTACACAAGCCTCTGATCCTCCAGTAATCATTACATCAGCTTTACCCATTCGTAAATAAGTAAAAGCATCCATAATGGCATTGTTGGAAGAAGCACATGCACTAACCGTAGTGAAATTCGGACCTCTAAAATTATATTTCATAGAGATATAACCGCTAGCTATATCTGAAATCATCATTGGAATAAAAAATGGGCTAATTCTTGGTGTTCCATCACCTTCAATAAATATTCTGGTTTCAGTTAAAAGTGTATGTAATCCACCAATACCAGAACCCCATATTACGCCGCTTCGATCAGGATCAGTAGCGCCTTCCTCGGTAAGTCCAGCGTCAGCCATAGCCTCTGCCGCAACAACCATTGCGTAATGCGTATACGGATCCATACGACGGGCTTCCCGACGTTCTATAAAATCGCCAACGTTAAAACCCTTAACCTCGCAAGCAAAGCGGGTTTTGAATTTTTCCGGGTCAAATCGGGTAATAAAATCGGCCCCACTAACACCCGCCTCAAGACTTTTCCAATACTCTTCTTTGGAATTCCCGATAGGTGTCAGTGCTCCGATACCCGTTACCACAACTCTTTTGAATTGCATGTAACGAAATTACTTTGTGTTCTCTCCGATGTAAGAAACAGCTTGTCCCACTGTTCCAATTTTTTCCGCTTGTTCATCTGGAATAGCAATATTGAATTCCTTTTCGAATTCCATAATCAATTCCACTGTGTCTAATGAATCAGCGCCAAGATCGTTAGTAAAACTAGCTTCTAATGTAACCTCTGATTTCTCAACACCAAGCTTGTCAACGATGATGTCTGTTACTTTTGATGCAATTTCTGACATTGTTTTTACTTTTTAAGTCGTTAAAGGTGCAAAGAACATTTTTTTCATTAAAAAACACAAGTAAAATATTAACCGTCTTAAGTTTGACACTTCTTTAACTTTCGAATGAAACGGCACATACTTAAAGATTTACAGGAATATCCAAATCGCATTTATGCCATCGTATGCACAAAACCGTTTACTCAATTGGTGTGGAACCTCAGTGAGACCCTTGATATACCGTTCATTAGAGGTGCTGACGTGCTACAACAAATTGACGGTTCAAAACTTAGTTGGGCAAGATGTTTATATGTTGACAAAGATTTGGAGACGACTTACTCTGTGGTTAAAAATAAAGGTGTGGACAATAAACTTGCGCCCGAACTTAGAAATGTTGACGCCTTTCTAATAGAAACTAATCATTCTTTAACGTTTCAGTTAGGTTTGGAGAAGATTTCTAAAACTACTTTTGTAGACTTTTGTTTCGAAGTGAAACACAATATGATTAATCAAGAGACTGATTTCTTACTTTATTTAGAGTAGTTCATCAGCAATATATATGATAACCGATAAAACGTACAACAAAACAAAGATCATAGCGACTATAGGTCCGGCTACGTCCGACAAAGCGACCTTACGCAAAATGATACAGGCCGGTATGGATGTGGCACGTATCAACTTTTCTCACGGCACACATGAGCAACATCAAGAAGTTGTTAATAATGTGAAAGAGTTAAACCTTGAGTTAAACCGAAGTATATCAATCCTAGGTGACTTGCAAGGACCAAAACTGAGAATCGGTGAGGTAAAAAAAGGTACGTTTCTTACGGATGGGCATGAACTTACTGTTACAACAAAACCATGTATCGGAACAAGTGAGTGTATCTATGTAAATTACCCAGCGCTACCGGTTGACATAAAAATTGGTGATCAAGTATTAATCGATGATGGCAACATCTTGGTTGTTGTCACCAAAAAAGTGGATGAATTCAGTTTTACAACTAACGTTGTTTACGGTGGACCGCTTTCATCAAACAAAGGGTTCAACTTGCCAAATACCGACATCAGTTTACCAAGTTTAACTGAAAAAGATATTGTGGATCTAGAATTTGCGGTAACCAACTATTTTGACTGGGTTGGATTGTCGTTTGTTCGTAAGGGCCAAGATGTTACCGAATTACGTAAGCGTATTAGTGACTTAAATGGGACGGCGCATATCGTTGCCAAAATAGAAAAACCACAAGCGATACGCTATTTAAAGTCTATTGTGAAAAAATCTGATGCCATTATGGTTGCCAGAGGTGACTTAGGTGTTGAAATGCCATTGGAGCAAGTACCGATGTTGCAAAAGAAAATTGTGGCACTTAGTATCCAATACTCCAAACCAGTAATCATAGCTACTCAAATGATGGAAAGCATGATCACCAGTGCACGTCCAACAAGGGCAGAAGCCAGTGATGTGGCAAATGCTGTAATGGATGGCGCGGATGCTGTTATGCTTAGCGCAGAAACGTCTGTAGGCAAATACCCCCTGGAAGCGGTTGCAGCTGTACAAAAAATTGTTAAGACGACCGAAGACGGATGGGATATCTATTATAAAGGAAAAAAACCTTCAAAAACGTCCCCAACTTTCTTATCTGACCAAATATGTTTCTCTGCGGTACAAATCAGCGAACAGATAAATGCGACTGCAATTATTAGTATGACCCAATCGGGGTATACTGCTTTCAAGATTGCCAGCTACCGTCCGAAGTGCAACATTTTCATCTTTACAAGTAACAAATACATTTTTAGAATGTTAAACTTGGTATGGAATGTACGTGTGTTGTATTATGACAGAATGGAAAGCACAGATCAAACGATAAAAGATGTGCTTAAAATGCTCAAGGACGAAAAGTTGATTCAGAAAGGTGAACTTGTTATACATACCGCAAGTATGCCGATTATGTCAAAGTCTAAAACCAATGCACTAAAAATTAGTAGAGTTGACTAAATGAAAGAAATTGTAAATAAAGTTACGAATAGCCCCCTCATCACATTCAATTTAGAGGAGTATTATGACCAATCCGACTTTGCGGAGTTTGACATGAAGCAACATTTGTTTCAAGGTTTAATACTTCGAGAAAAGGACTTTCGTGGTTTTATTAAGACCTGTGATTGGTCAGTTTACCAGGACAAAAATGTAGCCCTATTTTGTAGCGCAGATGCTATTGTGCCCACCTGGGCTTATATGTTGGTGACCAACAAACTATCAGGCATTGCAAAAAATGTATTTTTTGGTTCTGCAACAGATATGCAGCAAGCCCTAATACTGGAGAAGTTGAATGTCATCAATATCGAAGACTACCGAGACAAGATGATTGTGGTGAAAGGTTGTAGCAAATTTGAGGTCCCTATTGGAGCTTACGTAGCCATTACTGAAAAATTTACGCCTGTAGTTAAAAGTATCATGTTCGGAGAACCTTGTAGCACTGTACCTATTTACAAGAAAAAACGTGTCGAAAACAAGTAGAATATTCTTAATCATCGGTGCCATATTAGGCGCTGTAAGTGTTGCCGTTGGTGCTTTTGGTGCACATGGCTTACATGATTATTTGGAAGAAACGGGACGGTCTTCAACTTTCGTGACTGGGGTCACATATCTTTGGTACCACACCTTTGCCATCTTAATTGTTGGTGTGTTGTCTAATTTCAAATCAAACAAATTTCTCCAATGGTCAGGTTATCTATTCTTAATAGGCATCCTGTTATTTTCTGGCTCTCTATTTCTTTTAATCGCTACCGGTAATACCTCATTTGGAGCAATTACGCCTATTGGTGGCTTATCCTTTATTGCTGGTTGGATATGCTTAGCTGTTGGTGTTTTTAGGATAAAACACTGACTTTCCATATTAAATTCTTAAAGTTTAATTTTCAATTGGTTGGTACTGGAAGTGTTAAATCTGATTAATTGAGACTTAAAGATTAATAATGTAGAATCATGCGTTTATCACATTAGCCCACCGGTTTCGAGTCGTCTAAGGGTGTGCAGGCCTGACCTAAATGCCTTATACATTAATTGACGTCAAGAACATTGCAATTGACAATTATCAATTCTTTCTAAACCTTATTCGATCAAACTGTTTACGAAAATAGAAACCAACCCCCGTGGTTGTGACATTGGTAACGTCTCCAAGTGTAGGATCGCTGGCTCGTTTGTGATATGCCTTTAATTTAAGCGACCCATCCTTTTTCAATTTGTACACCAAATCAACATTATATGGGTCTTTGGCGGCACTTGAATTTGCGTTATACACTAAAGCCAATTCCATGCGGTCGTTCATTATTTTTCTTCTTGCCGATAGAATTAATTCTGCCTTCTCTTGGTCGGTTATACCAGTTCTGGTTTTATAATCAACTCCCAGTTCAAGGTCTTTATCGTATTCTGAGATCCAGTTATTTACTTGGTTGGATAAAAATGTACCGACACTGGAACTGACAATATCTATATATCCATTGGTTGTTCCAAGACCTGTTCCAAAATCCGCCGTAGGTGTAAATGACCCAAACGTAATTAACGAAAACACCTGTCGGTTCATTTCGTCAGGATCCGCTTCAATCTTCTTAATAAAGGAATTAAATTCGGAAAATGTGTTTGAGGCCAAGTCTGGAAAATCCCAACCAAAACCAATTTCTGGGTTAAACAATTCTCCTTTCAAACTGAGAATAACATTCATTTTTAACTGGGTATTGTAAGCCGCTTCGTTACTTGCGTCTACCATGCCTTTCATCAGGTCCCAGGGGTTGGCTCGGTTTCTGGCAACGCTGGCTTTCAGATCTATAATCGCATTATACGGATCCCCATTCCAAACTACCTGCCCACCTGGCAGTATGTCGAACTTTTCACTAACCAAGGTAGGAGAAGAAAATGGGTAAATACCCGTTGCTATTTCAAAGATTCCATACATAAATAGATCTTCACCCGTAGCATACTCAATTTTTACATTCCCGAATCCGCGACCTGAAATTTTATCATCCAATACTTCGTCAAAAAGCAATACAAATTCCGCATCTTGTGTTAAGTCAAACTCTAAATTCATGTGAATTTTCTGATCGGTTTCAGCCGTCTGTTCTTGTTCTTTTGAAACTGTATCGGTTACAATTTTTTTAAATGAGATGTAATCCTCATACGCATTATCAGAGTCGTCATAGATCGGAATCGTTAATCGAGATCCCTTATTTGTTTTTGCCTTTATGTCAATGTACAAATCTTCCACAGGTCCATTAAAATGGGCCTCCCCGGTAGCAAAACCAGTACCATAAAATATTTCGTTTTGCGTTTTCGTGGTGTTCAGCACCATGATGTTATTGGCCTCGGTAACAGACACATCCATCACCATATCTTCGAAAAAGTCATGTTTTATCTGGCCTCTTACCTTGGCCGTGTGTTTAAACTTATCTCGCACAACTAAACTCTTAAAGTCAATTGATGCATTAGACAAACCAATTTTATCGTCTACGAAATATCGTGTGTTCAGGTAATCGACAACAAAATTTACATCTTTGGTTTCAACGACACCCTTAAACTTGGGTTTGTCAAAAGTACCATTCACTCTAATTTGTCCAGAAACCACACCATGAAAATCTGAAGCAATTCCTTTAAAAACGCTTTCAATCGGTTTTATCTCAGCGTTGGTCGCTTCCACAATCATGTTCAAACGTCCGTCTTTCACTGACAAATCCAGTGTTCCAACAGCACTAACATCTTTCAACAACCCTTCTTTTACAGTCGCCTCAACGCGCATTTTTAAAGGATTGTCATGAGTTTTAGTGGTTATAATAAAATTACCCAATGTGTCGCCATTTACAGCCAACTCGTCAATTTTTAAATTTCCTTGAATGACCGGACGACTTAAAGCTTGGTAAATGCTTATAGAACCATTTGACACACCACCCATTTCAAAATCAAATTGTGACAACAACGGGTTTAAATTATTTAAATCCAATTCCTTGGTATCAATAACAACATGATGATTGGCTTCCTTATCGATATATCCATTTACCGCCAGTACTTGCCCCTCACTGGCCAACTCCAAATTAGAAATATACAATGCACTGTTGGTGTACATAGCCCAATTGTCGTTGTTAAACCGCCATGGCTTTTGATCCAAATAAAACTTAGATTCTTCCATTTGAATTCTAATTGAATCATTTTCGAAAGCCAGACTACCAAATGATCGTAACGCCAGAATTTCAGTCGTATCTGCAAAGTCTAATAGAAATTCAACATAATTTGGAAGTATAGTCATGTTCAACACAATGTCATCTGTGATGGTGTCATTGTCTTTCTGAACTAAGGTCAACACTTCTGTACTGAGGTTTAACAATTGATGCGGTCTTTTTCTAACAACCAAGTCGTGTTCGTATAGTTTATAGTTGCCATATTGCACTTCATCGAACAAGGCCCGTGACTCTAAACTTTCTTCCTTTGTGTCGTACGCTACGGTTAACTTGCCATTGCCTAACACCAGTGGATATTGGGTCCAATAAGCAATTAAGTCATTGGCTTTTACATTAAATACTGCTTTGGCTTTAATTTCTTCATTCAAGACAACAGGTTCGTAGTATTCAGGGAACAGCGTGTTTAAGAAGTCGCTGTAAACGTCGTTGAGATTTCGAAGACTGAAAGCGCCATTAATTTCCCCATTAACGTAATCTGAAACAACTTTAAAACTTCTACTAGAATCCGAGAACTGGCTCTGGATTTCCAAATTTTCGAGCTTTAGATCACGTTGACTTCTGGTTATGTCGATGTTACTTAAGTTAGCATAACCACTTAAGTTGTCTGCATGGTTGCCACTCATCTGAATATCCATTTTGGCCGCAATCTTTGTATCGATTGAATCCAGACCAAGTTGCTTTAAATCAATCGTCCGTATGTCTGCTGTAAAATCAAACTTTGGGAGGTTTTTACTAAAATCAATTTTCCCGTTAAAAGTAAAATCTAGTTTTTCGTCGTTCAAAAGCGCATCACCTTCAAACTTTTGATTTGTATATAAGCCCTTTGCGGTAATGGCTTTGATTCTTTTCCCGTTATACTCAAGGTACTCCACTTGACTTTGAAAGCGTGTTCGAAGATTTGCAAAAGTTAACCCATACCCCTCTTCTAAATCAAAGTTGAAAGATGTCGTGCCGAAATCAGCATTGCCTAAAAAAGTTCCAATATCAAAACGTGTGGCTTTCAAACTACCTGTGTAGGTCGCTGCATCGTCCTGCAAAAGCTTAAAATTAATGCGGGATTCCAATGCGCCTAAATTCGATGACAATGCCCCATCAGCAGCAAAATCTGTATAAAATCCTGTAAGGTGTCCGGCAAAACTAAAACCTTGGAATCGTTTAACTTTTTCCTGAAGTTGTAGATTCATAATCGCCTCAACATCATTGGTTGTTGACGTAAGTTTGTTCAACTTCAATTTAATAAACGATGTTTTCCAATCAGGTAAACCCTTCAAGTCTAATTCCCCAGCAAGGCTTGTTTTGTTTCCAAGTTTGATGTCAAAATCTTTTACTTCAAAATCACTGACCACACCATCTCCTACCCCTGATATCGTGGTGACATTATGAATATATGGTTTTAAGTTGTACGAAAAATATACCAAATCTTTGGTATCGATGATGGCATTGTCCAACTGGGTTTCAATGCGAACAACATCGACAAATTGCTTAAAATCTTTAAAACTATTGTAAGAAAAAGACAAATAATCTTGAATCGTTGAATGTGCTGTTTTAAGCTGTAGGTCGTTATACTCCATTCCCTTTTGGTGTATTTTAGCTTTGCACACCATGCGTTTGATTTCAAATCCATTTTTCTCTACGGTACTTAGGGCCTTAATCTTAAAATCTAAAGAATCTCCTACTAGATAAAAATCTTTGAATTTGCCATTGATATGATTGAAGGCAAAATCATTTTCATCAAAACTTCTGCTCTCTGTCGGTTTCAGACCCTCAATTTCATGGGTGAATCGACCATTTTCTATTTCAAGGGATTTGAACAATATGTTTGAAACATGTCCGGTTACTGGTTGATTATTGGCAAGGTCAATAATAAACTGATAGTTCATTTCAGTTGCACCTAAACGCTGAATAAAGTGTACTTCTGGCTTCTTTAAAAACACATTACCAAATACAAATTTCTTATTCGATTGACTGAATTCGAGTAGCTTAAATTGAACTTGCTCGATATAAAACATCGAATCATTCTCTTTGTCTCTGACTAGAACTTCATTGAACGTCATCTTGCCTGACCAGCCTAAATTAACGGATTGGATAGACACATCTGTTTCCAGTGATTTAGACACAGAAAAACTAATTTCATTTACAACGGCACTTTGGACTACAGGTACGGTAATCAGTGCGGATAAAACAAGCATGACTATCACGAGGATAATCAGTATCCTCAGCCCAAATTTTGCTATTTTTGAAAAAACGTTTTTCAATATTTCGAAATTAGTGAAACTCCCGTCAAATCTAGTAACCATACACCTTCAGTGCCTGATAAAAAAGACATAATCATATTGGCTATTGAATCGTCTTGTGACGATACAGGTGCAGCCATAATATATAATGGCAAAATCCGGTCCAATATTGTGGCTGGTCAGAAAGTTCATGAACAATATGGAGGTGTCGTTCCTGAGTTGGCATCGCGTGCCCACCAGCAACATATTTTGCCTGTTGTAGACGCTGCACTAAAAGAAGCTGACGTGTCTAAAAACGACCTAAGTGCGATTGCCTTTACACAAGGCCCTGGGCTTATGGGTTCACTGATGGTTGGTGCCAGTTTTGCAAAGTCTATGGCACTAGCGCTTTCCATTCCAATAATTGGCGTAAACCATTTAGATGCACACGTTTTGGCACATTTCATTGATGCTGATCATGTACAGTTTCCATTTCTATGTTTATTGGTAAGTGGTGGTCACACACAAATTGTGAAAGTCACCTCTCCTCAAAACATGGAAATAATTGGCAAAACTAGAGACGACGCCTCAGGCGAAGCTTTTGACAAAACAGCTAAGATGCTTGGGTTACATTATCCTGGAGGTCCTGTGCTTGACCAACTTGCACAAAAGGGCAATCCACTCAAATTCAAATTCCCAGACTCACGAGTTGATGCCTTGGACTTTAGTTTTTCTGGCTTAAAAACTGCTGTTTTATACTTTGTTCGAGATGAGAAAGAAAAGAACCCAGATTTTGTGGAACAGAATTTGAATGATTTATGTGCATCGATTCAGCACACTATTGTGTCTTATCTTATGCGTAAATTAACGAAAGCCGTGCAGATTACTGGAATAACAGAAATTGCAATTTCAGGAGGCGTTTCAGCCAACAGCGGATTGCGTCAAGCCGTTAAGGACATGGCTTCAAAAAGCAATTGTACCATCCACATACCAGCGTTGGAGTATTGTACTGACAATGCCGCAATGATTGCTCAAGCTGCTCAATTCCAATATGCAAATGGTGATTTTGCCAATCAGCATACGGTGCCTTATGCACGTTTAAACAAATGAAATGAAAAGAATAATAATCATATTGGTCGGTTTATTTGGTCTTGGGTTAACAACCAACGCACAAATTCACGATTCAACATTATACAGAAAACACAACGTCAAATCAGTAAGTCAATGGGTTCATATGGTTGCTTTTGAGCAATCTAATGATACGTGTTTATCAACGGTAAAAAAGATAAGTCGTAGCGGCAGCCCTACATATCTTAAAATGGATTATCACTGTCAAGGTTGGGATATTATTAATGAGATCAAATACACCTACGATAAAAACAACTATGTGGTTGGCATGACTACGCTTCAGAATGACAAAATAATCAGTGAATTAAAAATAACTGTGGACACCTTTGGTCGGATATTAACCGAAGAGAATACCTTTTTTGAGCCAAGTGGATTTGTGCAAGTAAAAAATGTCTATTTTGGTGACGGCCCCAACCCTGACTCGATGTATTCAGTTGAAGTTACCGGCGAAGACACTGTTTATTTTTTAACAACACATACATACGCTAATGGCCAACTAATGAAATCAAATACGATTGATGCATCAAGTAATAAAGCGGTTAACATGTTGACAAACAGATATGACACTAAAGGGCGGATGACACGAGCTGAATTCATTTATTTCTTGGGTTATGACAACGACAACATCACTAGATTTGAATACAACGAAAAAGACCAAATTATTAAGACCCGTAGTGAACTAACCGACCTTGTTGCTGAATTTTATTATGGCAAAGATGGTTTACCGATGAAAACATTTTACTACAACAAATTTGGATCGTTAGAACGTGAGCTTTGGTATAAATACGAGTATTATGAGTAGTCAGGGATTTTTGTGGGTTGGACTTGGAGGTGGATTGGGCGCAATGGCTCGATATGGAATCTCTTTGCTTCTCAACTCAAATAATACCGAAATCAAGTTTCCCTG
>JBLHOC010000077.1:0-14455 GCA_047620825.1 Bacteroidia bacterium
ATTCAAATCCCTATCGGAGGAAGAAATTGTCTACTATGTTGAAACGTACAAGCCATTTGATAAAGCTGGAGCATACGGAATTCAAGAATGGATTGGAATGATCGGTATAGAAAAAATAGAAGGGTGTTATTACAACGTAATGGGTCTTCCAACCAGTAAACTTTATACAGAATTATGCAGATTTATTCAAGACTAAAAATTGTGATTTTGTTTATCACACTAGGCGTTGTCTCTGACGTTTGGGCCCAAGTAGATACAAGCTATTTTACAAATCTTAAGTATAGAAGTATCGGACCAAGCCGTGGTGGAAGATCAACAGCAGTAGTAGGAGACTTGAAGAATCAAAACCTATTTTATATGGGCACCTCAGGTGGCGGTGTTTGGAAAACACAAAACGGCGGAAAATCTTGGGTTAATATTAGTGATAAGTTTTTCGGAGGTAGTGTTGGAAGTATTGCAATTGCACCTTCTGACGATAATGTCATTTATGTTGGCATGGGAGAAGAAAGTTTACGAGGAAATGTGTCATCGGGTAATGGCATATGGAAGAGTGAAGATGCTGGTGTAAGCTGGACTCAAAAAGGACTTGAAGGCGGGAGACACATCACACGTTTGGCTGTACATCCAACTAATCAAGATATTGCTTTTGCGGCTGTATTGGGTGACTTGTATACCGAATCCACCGAACGTGGATTATATCAAACGAAAGATGGTGGAGCGTCATGGAATCAGGTGTTGTATCATTCAGATAGTGCCGGGTTTAATGAGGTAATCATAGATCCTTTAAATCATCGACACATGTATGCTGCGTCATGGCAGGTTCGAAGAACGCCTTATAGCTTTTCAAGTGGTGGTGCTGGATCAGCGCTATGGAGAAGTAAGGACGGAGGTAAATCGTGGGAAAACTTAATGTCGAAACCAGGCATGCCCAAAGGGATGGTTGGAAAGATGACTATTTCTGCTTCCGCTGCACAAAAGAATTTACTTTTTGCAAGTGTTGAGCACGCCACGAATGGCGGTTTGTTTAAAAGTATAGATGGTGGTGAGACATGGAAAAACGTAAATAAAGAGGGTAAGATTCGACAAAGGGCTTGGTACTTTTCAAGGGTTTATTGTGATACCAAAAATCCACAAGTTGTATATGTGATGAATGTGCACTTCCAAAAATCAGCAGATGGTGGAAAGACATTTAAAACTGTACATACACCTCATGTAGATCATCATGATTTATGGATTGACCCAATTAACCCAAATCGAATGATTACAGCCAATGATGGTGGCGGACAAGTATCATACAACGGTGGATTAAACTGGTCGTCGTACCACAATCAGCCCACAGAACAGTTTTATAGAGTGTCTGTAGATCATCATGTGCCATATCGGATTTATGGCGCACAACAAGACAACTCGACCATGCGGATAGACCATACAACAGGAAAATGGGAAAGCACAGCAGGTGGTGAAAGCGCACATATTGCAATCGACCCGACGAATGATGAGATTGTATATGCAGGTAGTTATGGTGGTTATTTAACCATGTATAATCACGAGTCAAAAGATTCAAGAGCCATAAATGTATGGCCAGATAACCCAATTGGTTATGGGGCTGAAGGTATGAAATACAGATTCCAGTGGAATTTTCCAGTGTTTTTTAGTCCACATGACTCCACGAAATTATATGCCGCATCCAATCACTTGCACGTCAGTTATAATGGTGGGGACAGTTGGGAAATTATTAGTCCTGATTTATCACGTAATGATTCTGTTAAATTAGTGGCAAGTGGTGGCCCAATTACAAAAGACAATACAGGCGTTGAATATTACTGCACCATCTTTTCAGCTGTTGAAGCAGAAAATGAGCAAAACGTGTTGTGGGTAGGCTCTGATGACGGATTGCTACATATAAGTAAAGATGGAGGTGCGAATTGGCAAAATATCACACCAAAATACCTTCCGGCTTGGACAATGATTAATTCTATTGAAGTAGACCCGTTCGAGAGAGGTACTGCATACATTGTAGCAACAAGTTATAAACTGGGCGACAATCGACCTTACATAGTCAAGGTGGAAGATTATGGAGCGAAATCTACACCCATTGTGGCAGGAATCTCAAACGATCATTTCGTACGTTGTGTGAGAGCTGACAGAAAGCGAAAGAATTTGTTATATGCTGGTACTGAGCGTGGCATGTATATATCTTATAATGGAGGAAAACAGTGGCAAGCGTTTGAACTTAATTTACCTGAAGTACCGATTACAGATATGGTTCAAAAGGATAACGACCTAGTTGTAGCTACACAAGGTAGGGGATTTTGGATTATTGATCAATTGGATGCTGTTAGAGTTGGCCAACTCAAATCTATAACAGACTCAATCTCCTTGATTGCTAGTGAGGGAACGGCTTTGACACCAAGAGGTAAAGCCACTTTGAGTTTTTATATGAAGGATAGTGTAAGTAAAAAAGACACCTTTTTTCTTGATGTCTTAGATGCGAATGGTCAAGCCATTAGAACATTTAGTAATCAGAAGTTTTCTAAAGATACGGGTGCTTTTACACCTTTAAAAGGAATGAATTATCGGTCATGGAGCCTTGGCTATCTAGGTGCAAAAAGACCAAAAGGTATGATTTTGTGGTGGGCGACAACGAGTGGACCAAAAGCAAAACCTGGTCAGTATTGGTTTAGAACTTATTTAAATGGACGAAGAGATTCGTTGACTTTCCATATTGTAATAGACCCAAATTCAAATGCTAAAAAGTCAGATTACATTGCGCAATTTGATTTTATTAATGAGGTGGTAACGAAACTGGATGAGACGCACGAGGCTTTAGAAGAAATTGTTGTATTGAAAGCAAAACTGAGTGGTTTGGCAAGCATGTACAATTTAGACAAGATGGATACCATTACGATACTTATCGACTCCATAAAAAGTCAATTAAATATCATCCATAATGCATTGTATCAAACTCAAAATCGCAGTTATCAAGATCCTATAAACTTTCCTATTAAACTCAATAATAAATTGGCTCATCTAAATTCTTTGGTCAGGATGGGGCATTATGGACCCACCCAACAAGCAAAGGCCGTAAAACAAGAATTGATTATTGAAATTAATAAATACTTAGCTCAATATCAGGCTATTAAAACGGTTGATTTGTCTGATTTGAATAGATTAATGTTGAACAGACGGTTGGATTTCATCAAACCGGAATAGCAAAAATGACTAACTTTGGTTGCACTAATAATTAAATAAATGGGGGTACAGGCAGTAACACAATTTTCGGATTCTCACCAAAAAAGAACATTCACCAAGCGGTTGCTAAATGAAATTCGTGCACTTGATTATATGTTAGAGCATAATATGATTGAGCGCAATACAAGTCGGATTGGCGCTGAACAAGAATTGGTGCTTTTGGATCAAGAATACAAACCTGCTTTGAATAATATGGCGCTGTTAGAGCTCATAAAAGATGATCACTATACGACTGAAATTGCTAGGTTTAACCTAGAAATTAACCTGGATCCATTTGATTTCAAAAAGGACTGCTTTGCGAAAATGGAAAAACAGCTGACGACTTTGTTGGCGAAAGGGGAGAAGGCCGCACAAAAACTGGATACGAATATTTTACTTACGGGTATCGCACCCACGTTAGGTCAGGAGCATCTCCATTTCGAACAAATGACGCCAAATTCAAGGTATCGTGCCTTGAATGATATGATCCATGCTGAGCGAAAAACCGAATTCGAATTAAACTTGTCTGGTATAGACGATCTTGTTACGCAGCATCCTAATATCCTTTTTGAGGCGTGTAATACGAGTTTTCAAGTCCACCTACAAATAGACCCAGATGAATTTGTTGATCAATACAATTGGTCGCAGTTAATTGCTGGTCCAGTGCTTGCTATAGCTGCAAACTCACCGATGTTGATGGGTAAACGATTGTGGAGCGAGACACGAATTGCGTTATTTCAGCAAAGTGTAAATACAAGAAATACAATCAATAACGTCAGAAATAAAGAGCCACGCGTATCTTTTGGCAGGCACTGGGTTAAAGACTCAGTGACAGACCTTTACAAAGATAATGTGTCTCGTTTTAGTGCTTTATTCCATATGGATATAGAGGAAGATGCATTAGAAATGGTAAAGCAAGGAAAGGTTCCTTCTTTAAGTGCGCTTAATCTGCACAACGGAACCGTGTATAAGTGGAATCGGCCTTGTTATGGTGTTGGTGGAGGAAAACCTCATTTAAGAATAGAAAATAGGTATATACCAAGTGGACCAACGGTCTTAGACGAAATGGCTACATCTGCTTTTTGGTTGGGTCTGATGGTTGGTATTCCAGAGAAATACAAAAATCTACCGGATAAAATGGCATTTGAGGATGTTCGTTTTAATTTCTATAATGCTGCTCAACGTGGCATGGACTCCCATTTAAACTGGTTTGGTAAAATTGTTCCAGCCCGCAGACTATTAGAGAAAGAGCTGCTGGAATTGGCCTACAATGGTCTGGATAAGATGAAGGTGAATCCTAAGGACATCACCCGATATATGAGTGTTATTGAAAATCGCATTAGAAAAAAGGTGACTGGAGCCAAATGGATGTCGCACAACTATAGTGAATTGTTAAAAGGCAGCACACCCAATGAGGCCTGCATCAATTTAACTAAAAAGATGCTTGAGAACCAGCGATCTGGTAACCCTGTGCATACCTGGAAGAACCTTGATGTAAAAGAACAAGAGAAGCAGAAAGAATTCAAACGTGTAAATGAAATCATGGAGACTGATTTATTTACGGTGAGTGAGGATGATGCCATTGATTTAGTGGTGAATGTCATGAATTGGCAAAACATCAGACATGTACCTGTCGAGAATGAAGACAATGAGTTAGTTGGCGTAATCAATGCACATAGTATCATCAATTATTTGGCTACTAAAAAAGAGGACGATGTCCATTCAGCTAAAGATATTATGTTAACTAAATTTCCAACTATATCAGCAACGTCAAGTGCAAAACAAGCCGTAATTTTGATGGCTGATAACCGAGTGGATGCACTCCCAGTAGTGGACGATTCCAATAGGTTGTTAGGCATTGTCACAGAAAGTGACATTATTCAAGTGTTGAAAAAGACAAATAAGATTAGCGAGTAGGGAAGCATGCGAGAGTCACGATTTACAATACCGGTGTTTAATGAAACGCTGGAAGTATCACGGTATCTAGGAGATTTAGGGAATACAGACGGAAATACGGTGATTTTTTTGGGTGGCGTACATGGCAATGAAACTGCAGGCGTAGGTGCCTTAAATAGTGTTTTCCGACATTTAGAATTAATTAACCCAACGTTTAAGGGTAGGGCTGTTGCACTCATTGGCAACTTGGAAGCCACACGACTTAACCAACGCTATATCTATAAGGATATGAATCGCATTTGGAATCGTGACACCTTAGATGATCTACATTATGGTCGCTTAGATACAAGACATACAGAGTATGCTGAATTGGAAGCCGTTTATAATGCAGTGAAGTCCATTTTAGACGCTGCCACTGGTAGAGTGTATGTCATTGATCTGCATACCACTTCAAGCCCGACCGTACCTTTTATCGTTACGATCAATGCAGACAGTAGTTTAAAGTATTCAAGTGCCTTTCCAATGCCCGTTATAAGTGGACTTAATGGATTTTTAGATGGAACGCTGTTGTCGTACATCAATGAGTTAGGCCATGTTGGATTGGCTTATGAAGCTGGTCAACACAAAAGCACGCAGTCACTCGTGAAGCATGAGAGCTTTATTTGGTTGTGTTTATATCAAACCGGTGTCTGTCCTGATTTAGATCCAGATTTTATTCAGAAGCATTATGACATACTGGAAGAAGAATTGGTGACTCGTAGTGACCGTTTTAAAATCATTAGCCGGTATAAAATTAAGCCAGGAGAAGTTTTTAAAATGAATCAAGGGTACACGAATTTCCAGAAGATTAATGCAGGAGAGGAGCTAGCGACAAATGAAGCTGGTGCGATATGCTCTCCGTACGACGGTTATATTTTTATGCCCTTATATCAACCACAAGGTGAAGATGGATTTTTCATTATAAAACCAGAAACAGACTAATACATTATGATGCCAAATACTTTTTTAATTTCTATGTTATTGATGTTGGCGATATTTATTGCATCCCGGCGTGTACTGGAAAAAGCGAATGGTTATTTGAATCAGGAGCAAAAAGCAGGTTTGGTTGATTTATTTGCAGATTTACGTAAAAGGTATCCTGCTATTATTTTCGGATTATTGGTTGCGTTTTTTGCAAATTTATATTTTCACATAATACCTGAAGCAATCGCGCTATCTGTTTATTTCTTTATACTGATTTCTTTTATGGGGTACATGGCTTATGCGTCATACAAGATTTTGGAGCTCAATGAATATCCTAAAGAGTACTTAAAAGCGTTTGTTATCTCTAATTCCCTTAGGTTATTGGCACTGTTGGTGCTCATTGTTGGATTAACAATGTTTAAGTAGTTCTTGCGGCTTATGCCGTATCAAGTTCTGCAGCTTCAAATAAATACAATTTTAGAAGATGAATTCAATGTCTTTGACGTCGTTAATATCACGAAACTTACGTTTGGTCATAGGCTTCAATCAACGGAAGCATTTCTTTGGCTTGTTGTAAATGACGTTTTTGGTGCGTTACGATTATATCTAGTGCTTGTAACATGGTATAAACAATGTTTGGGTTGCCAGGGCTTCCAACTGCTACTCCAGACTCAATAGCTGATTTGTTGTTTTCAATAACTTCAACAAACTGCTTTTGATTTTCTGCAAAATCCTCAAGAATGGTTTCTGTTGAATCGCTCATAGCCGGTTGCCAAATAGGAAATGTTTTTATCTTTTTTACTCTATCTGGACTGACAGATTTTAAAATCATATTGCCACACATCGTACGCCACCACTTCATTTTGCCCATAAAGAAAATGGGATTGGTACCGTCACTAATATTCGACAAACTTGGAAGATAGGAGTCACTAATCTTGGTCAAATGTTCAATATTCTGCGCAACACTCCATACCGATGATATTGGTTTGTAGTTTATTTGAGCTGGACTCAAATGCTTGAAACTGTCCATGAATGCCATTGTAATGGACTCCATTTTAGTTCTAAATTGTTGAACGAACATGACAACTAACGTAATGTGCACACTTTGACGCGCAGTACGAAAATAGCGATTTAAAGCCCAATATGACATTTAACTGGTGATGTTTGGCTATCAATAGGCGTAAAAAGATAAATATTGTTTGCCACCTTGAGGAGAGACACCTTCGATACGAACCTGTCCCTTCATGGTTTCTAGCTTTTTAATAAATGTATTTAAATCCAAGGCTTCTAGTTTATTGAAGGATGTGAAAATAAAACCCTCAGGGATGTTCATCTTACGTATACGACCATTGCCCACTGTCGTAACACGGATGCCAGAAGCAATTGCGTAATGGTCCAATTCATATTTGCTTACCATCTCAAATTCAGCTTTCAGGGCGTCAGAATACAAAGATTCTCTTTTTTTCAACTCGAATGTCCCATCCATATTCACCAAAGACACCACAGCTTGTTTTTCTTCGCCATCTCTAATAAAGGTGTATTGCAGTTTATCTCCAGGTCTGTAATAAGACAACACTTCGTTGTAACTCGCTTTTTGGTTGATGTCTTTATCATCAATTTTAATAATCACATCACCTGGTGCAAATACCTTACTTGTATACTTGTTTGTTTCGCTGACACGTCCAACAAAGACACCATTTTGAATGCCATTCACTTGGTCTAATATGTCATCATTAATATCAACAACTTCCAATCCATCAAAACCTCTTTGAATTTGTCCATATTCTTTTAAATCGTTGATTATTTTAACCACAATGTTGCTTGGTATGGCAAAACCGTAACCGACGTAAGAGCCTGTTTTGCTGGCAATTGCGGTATTTATACCAACTAAATTACCTTCTATATCTACCAAGGCTCCACCACTGTTACCAGGGTTAATTGCGGCATCCGTTTGAATGAAACTCTCAATCGGAAACTGATTTTGCACGATGTTGATGTTGCGGCCTTTGGCACTCACAATTCCTGCCGTTACTGTGCTGGTTAAATTAAACGGGTTTCCAACGGCCAGTACCCATTCACCAATTTCGAGTTCGTCACTGTTTGTTATTTCAACAGGAATTAGATCAGTTGCTTCTATTTTTAACAACGCCAAATCCGTTGATGGTGCTGTACCGATCACTACTGCTTTGTAGTTTTTCTTTCCATTGTTTAAGACCACTTCAATGCTTTGCGCACCTTTGATTACGTGGTTATTGGTAACAATGTAGCCATCACTCGAAATGATAACACCAGAACCAGTACTCGACACTTTTCCAATACTGCCAAATGGGTCAACATCGAAAAACCAAAAGGAATTTCTTCTTACAGCCTCAGACACCGTTTTGATAAACACGACGGATTGTGTCGTTTTTTTGGATGCGGCAACAAAGTTTATACCGGCAGTTGCTTGTTGATTATACCTGACTGGATGGGTTAAGCTTGAGTCAATTTTTACTTCAGTAAACTTGTTCTCAGCAAACTTCTTTGAAAAGAAGTAAGCACCAAACAATGATGTAAATACACTCGCGAACAAAGCGATGATTATGATTTTCTTGTTCATACTGTTTAATTGGATGTACTTTAAAATTCAAAAACGATACCAAACAACATTAATTGCTTAGTACTTCGGCTTTGACGTAAAGAGTAACAATGTGAAGGCTCGGATCGTTTGTGAAAAACGTCACTTCTTTTTGTGCAAGACCCGAAACAAATATGGAATCGAAGCTTAATTCGACTGTTCTACTTTCTCCCGGCCCAATTTCCGCAGCCTCAATGTCGACCGTTGTGCAACCACAATGTGTTACGACCTTATATATTTTTAGAGCCGTTTTACCTGTATTTTTAAGTTCCAGACGCTTAGTCGAAACAGCGCCCTCTCGCATTGTGCCGAAATCAAATTCAGTCTGTGATACTATTAGTTTAGGTGCTTTTTTAAGCTCACTTTTTTTGAGTTTGGAGAAGTCTTCTGTTAAAAAGAATGCCAACTTTACAGCCTTTAACGGGAACGATTTGTCGTTCGTTTTAAAAACGATGTCTGAATTAATTAAACCATAATCACCCACTTTATCTGCATGAACCGTAATGGTTACAGAAGCTGTATCGCCTGGCTGAACAACAGTTTTAGATAAGGAATAAGTAACATATTCGGGACTCCGTAAAATACCATCAAATTTTAAGGGTAAGTTATAATCGTTGATAAAAACGACCTTATCAGTAAATGTCTGGCTGTTTGTAATTTGACCTAAGGCGATTGTGTTTTTTGATTGTCGGAGGTATCCATACTGTCCGGGATATACCTTGCTTAGGTCTTGTTGTATTGGTTCTGATATCGTGCCTGCTATTGTTAATATTTTAGACATGATAACGTTATAGTTCGCAAATATTTCAATGTTTTTGTCAACCTCTCCGGCTAAATTGGTCGGGTCGAATGTGGCGGTGATGATGCCTTTTTGTCCAGGTTTTATTGGATGTTCAGGCCATGAAGGTACGGTGCACCCGCAGCTTGCCTTTACATCACGAATTACAAAATCTATTGGGCTGTTGTTTGTGAAAATGTAGGTTGCGTTTATCTTTTGGTCTCCAAATTTTATGGTACCAAAATCATACACTTCAGACTCAAAATCAATTTCTGAATCGTCGATTTGTGCCAAGGCGCCTATCGTAGATAAAGCAAATAATACTACAGTTAATATTCTCATATATGCGTGTAAACGTTTAACGAACTTCTTTGGTGTAATTATTAGACAAAGTTAGAGGTAAAAAGGTTGTACGGCATTTAGTATGAAGTCGTGAGTATGAAGTAATAAATATGACAGTATCAATACTTCATACGCATATCTAACAACCTTAGTTTATAACTTTTGTTAGAAACAAATCGTTTGAACTTTCGTATTGCTATTTTTGAATTGTGCAAAACGAAAATCTAGATCCTTCCCAAGAAAGTTTGTCAAATGCAGACAAAGACATTGAGAAAGTATTGCGTCCGGCAAGTTTCAGTGACTTCGCTGGGCAAGATAAAATTCTAACAAATCTGAAGATTTTTGTTCAAGCCGCAGTGCAGCGTGGAGAAGCATTAGATCATGTATTACTTCATGGGCCTCCTGGTTTGGGGAAGACAACCTTAAGTAACATCATAGCAAACGAATTAAACAGCGGCATCAAAGTGACAAGTGGTCCTGTGTTGGAAAAACCCGGCGACTTGGCTGGATTGTTGACCAATTTAGAAGAAGGTGATGTGTTGTTTATTGATGAAATTCATAGATTAAGTCCGGTGATAGAGGAGTATTTATATTCTGCTATGGAAGATTACCGAATTGATATTATGCTAGATACAGGACCGAATGCAAGAAGCGTTCAGATCTCTATCAATCCATTTACATTGGTTGGTGCCACAACAAGATCGGGATTATTAACCGCACCGCTAAGAGCGCGTTTTGGCATTACTTGCAGACTAGAATATTACGATGCAGACTTACTGGCCACGATATTGAAACGATCGGCGATCATTTTGCATACTGAAATAGATAATCAGGCTGCTGATGAAATTGCTCGTCGTAGCAGAGGCACACCGCGTATTGCCAATTCTTTGTTACGAAGAACAAGAGATTTTGCTCAAATTAAGGGAGACGGTAACGTAGATATTAAAATTGCGAAATATGCGTTGGAAGCCTTAAATGTTGATGCTACGGGCTTAGATGAGATGGACAATCGAATCTTAGTAACGATTATAGAAAAGTTTAAAGGCGGACCAGTGGGTATCAGTACAATAGCCACAGCGGTAGGTGAGGAGTCGGGTACAATCGAGGAGGTATATGAGCCGTTTTTAATCAAAGAAGGCTATATACAGCGGACTTCTAGAGGTAGAGAAGCCACACATCTAGCTTACGAACATTTGGGTAAAATTCCACCACAAAAACTAAATTCTTTGTTTTGAGTTCGATCGAGGCCTCTCATCGCACTAAACTTGTAAAAGACATCATTCTAAACCACGGTTTTCTAAATTGTGGTATAAGCGAAAGTGGGTTCTTAGCAAACGAATCACAACGTCTAGAAACCTGGCTTACTAATGGCCATCATGGTTCCATGCAATGGATGGAGAACCATTTCGATAAACGTTTAGACACGCAGAAGTTGGTGGAAGGGTCTAAGTCTGTGATATCAATGACCTTCAATTATTTTCCCGAAAAAACACAGGATATCGAAGCACCTAAAATTGCAAAATATGCATACGGAGAGGATTACCATTTTGTATTAAAAGATAAAATGAGGTCCATCGTTGAAGCACTTCAAACAGAAATTGGTGAGTTTAGCGCAAGGGTCTTTGTCGATAGTGCACCTGTTATGGAGCGCGCTTGGGCAGCCAAGTCTGGATTGGGATGGATTGGAAAACACTCCCTACTGCTGAGTAAAAAACAAGGATCATTCTTCTTTATTGCCCAAATCATTTGTGACCTGGAACTAGATTATGACGCGCCTGTCACGGATCATTGCGGAAGCTGCACAGCCTGTATAGACGCTTGTCCAACTGATGCCATTATAGACAATCAAATCGTTGACGCCAATAAGTGCATTTCATATTTAACCATCGAATTAAAAGATCAAATTCCGACACAGTTTAAAGGACAAATGGAAGATTGGGTTTTTGGTTGCGATATCTGTCAAGACGTATGCCCCTGGAATCGGTTTTCAAAACCACACCATGAAAATAGATTCAAGCCACGTCAAGAAATTATGGAAAACAACTGGTCCGATTGGGAAGAGATAACAGAAGATGTTTTTAAAGACGTGTTTAAAAAGTCGGCTATAAAAAGGACTAAATATTCGGGATTTTTACGGAATTTGCAGTTTGCTAATAAGCAATAAGTAAAATGGCAGAGAACAGCGACGATACTAAAGAGGATATTAAAAACAATGCCACAGGATTATTTCAGGGATTTAGACGTTTGGTCCGGGAAATATTTAGTGTCCATGACGAAGTTGATAAAGTCGGTGCAGCAGAAGCCATCAAAAAAGACATAGTCTTTCGAGGATTCAATATCTGGATTCTAATCTTATCCATACTTATTTGTAGCATTGGTTTAAACCTAAATTCCACAGCCATTATTATTGGTGCCATGTTAATCAGTCCATTGATGGGGCCGATAACTGGCATTGGTTATGCCATCGGTACGTTTGATCGAGACTTGCTATTTTTAGCGATAAAAAACTTCTTTATAGCAGCAATTATTAGTGTGTTAGCGTCTTTCTTGTTCTTTTATTTTGCGCCCATAGGCTTTAATCATTCAGAATTGGATGGTAGAATATCACCTGGTGTCTTGGACCTATTCGTGGCCATTTTTGGTGGATTCGCGGGTATATTGGCTGCAACCAGAGGGAGTAAAACAAACGTTATTCCTGGAGTTGCCATTGCCACGGCCTTAATGCCTCCGTTATGTACAGCAGGTTTTGGTTTGGCCAATGGCGATATGACTTATTTTCTTGGAGCCACTTACTTGTTTTTTATCAATTCGGTTTTTATTAGTCTATCGGCACTCTTGGTCGTGCGCTATTTGCGATTTCCGATAGCCAGTTACATCAATCCAAAAGTGAAGAGACGTGCCAAAACGTTAATCGTCCTTTTTGTAATCATCATTGCGGTTCCCAGTGTAATCCTATACAGCAAAGCGCTGCGAGAATCTATATTCGACACAGAGGCTCGAAATTTTATTAACAACCATGTCAACGATGCGAATCACACGTCAATAAACTCTCAATTGACTTACACCGATTCCGCCAGCTTAATTAAACTTTTTGTCTATGGCAAGGAGTATTCAGACGAACAGAAAGACTCCATAACCAACCTGATGTCGAATTACCGATTGACGAATGCAACACTGGAGATTCATAATATGGGGACGTTTGATGCTTTTAAAAGTATAGCCCAACAAAAAGATGAAATTATAGGTCAATCTAAAACGCTTATGAATCAATTGAGCATTGAATTGTTATCAAAAAACATAGAGAATCAAGACCTGAGCAACAGAATTACGCATTTAAATAGATCGTTCAACGAACTCAATCAACTTTCTAAAGAAGCGGTATTGGTTTTTGAAGGCATTGACTCGATAGATTATGCAATAAAACCTTTGGACGATAGTTTACATAGAGTGTCCTTGTTGGTGATGGTTGATTGGAATAATCGTATGGTGAGCAAGCAAAAGTTAGAAAACAAGGAACGTCTAAACAAATGGATTAAACTTAGATTTGCTGAGCAAGATTCAATTCGTGTCATAGAAATAGAGTAGGTGCTAAACAAAATTGTTGCCATATTGTGTATCAGTTTGGTCTTTGGATTTAAATCCAATACCGATACATTTACGGTCGATAATTTAGATACAGATAAGCTTGAATCCCTAATAATCAAACGTTTAAATCAAGAAAGAGTAAAAGCTGGTTTACTTGAGTTAACAAACAATGCGGTATTAAAGCAGGCCGCGGATGACCAAGCGAAATACATTGCTAAACTTGGTAAATTATCCCATCGCCAACCTTTAAAAACAAAAGCCAAAACCAGAGATAGAGTCGAATTTTATGGCGGCAAAATGCAAGGTATTGGGGAAAACGCGGCATATATCAAATTATTTGTACCGGCGCTGTACAAAGGAAAATCTGGCGCAGTTGATACAGCGACCATTTCAAGTTACAATAGAGCGGCAGACTACCTCGTGTATGCTTGGATGAATTCGGCATCACATAAAACGAACATCTTATATCCAAAATATACCTTGTCTGGTTTAAAGGTTATTTATAACCCAAAACTTAATTCATTATTCTCCGTACAAGTCTTTGCCTACCCTTATCAATGAAATGGTTTGTACGATTCATTTGGTTCGTTATCCTCACTGTTGTCACTCAAGTTGGCGGCTGCGTTTACCTCTTTAATTTATTTGTCTCTTATAAATGGTTTGGTAACAGAAAGTGGTTTTGGCTAAGACGTCAAATATTGTTTGGGTTGATTTACGTCTTCGTTTCATTAATGCTTGTACCAACTTTGGCAAAGCTCAATAATAGAAGACCACTGCCATTTTTTAATGTGAGTACATTACAACCTCAAAATTGGTTCACTGTTATATGCAACAGGCATTATGTACATGAAGACTTATATAACGTTATAACTGCTGTCTCAGCTGATTTTGATACGGAATCCATTGAGAATCAAACAACACTCAGTTTGAACTATTTAGATGCTAATTTCCCATTGTTTGATGGTTTCCCATTGATCCCTCATCTTAGTCACAACGACGGTAAGAAACTTGACATATCATTTCGTTACAAATACAAAGGAGAG
>JBLHOC010000078.1:0-14294 GCA_047620825.1 Bacteroidia bacterium
TTTAAAAAGTTCTATGGCGAATGGCAAGGGTGATAAAGAGCCGCCTATTGTGCAAGTCGTAGAGGTAATGGGAGAAGAGCAAAAGATCATTGTTAAATCAAATTACTCGGGCTACAGCAAGTCTATGACTGTTAAAACAGCAGATGGGTTTTTTGTGCTAACCATAACAGGAGACGCAAATCTGATAGATTCTGGAGTATTAGATGTATTCTTTACGAGCTTTCAGATGAGGTAGGATTTTCTGTGAATAGATTCTTCAGTTCTCGTACCTCGAAACTGAGAAAAACAACTAAAAAATCAATATTGAATGTAAAATGTCGAAGAGTTCGTATACTCTGTCTGACAATACGCCTTCTAAATTCAGTATTTCACATTTTACATTTTACATTTTATATTCCCTTCGTCTTAAGCCAAGGTTCAATTAATATTGGTGCCATCAACGCTTAAGATTATACAGCACTTTACCGTAGTTTTTTGATACTAACTCTTCTGCTAACAGTTTTCCGCCTTTAAATTTGTCTATTTTTCTTCTCCATATTTCGTTGGAACGATAGACATCTTCACCTTCTTGAACGAATTTGTGATCTTTCTCCACCACATGATATGCGAAATCCAATAGCTTGTTAATTCTAATTTCACCCTCCAATAGATTTTCTGATAACCACTGGTTTATTTGAAATGTCCATGGTGTGTTGTTGGTCAATTGAAAATCTAAGTAATTGTAAAATACAGCAGCACCGCTTGCCCAGGGGAGTACTCTTCCATCATCAGGAAATGTGTCAACACTATGATGATGCCGTTCTGTAATGGTTAATGGTGAGTGAAGTGCCAACCAATGTAACAAGTTTGTGCTCTGGCAAATACCGCCACCAATACCTGGTCTTGGTTTTCCAAAAGACAGTTCCATCCCTAGTTTGTATCCTTTTCTTTCAGTTGGACGACCGACGGACTTACAAAATGAAAATGTCTCACCTGGTTTAATGATGGTGCCATCTATACGAGCCACAACCAACTTTAAGTTATCTACTTTGTTGAGTTGCAAATTAGTATCAGTGGTTCCAAGCTTTTTGATGAGTTTAGATTGATGCTTTTTTATTCTAAATTCTAGTTTCTCGGATGACTGTGTTGACGTATACTTTTTTCGACCTACAATCCACGAAAGACGACGTCGCAATCGTTTTTCGGTTACAGATATAAAATACAGTAAAGGGTGTCGCTGTGACAGTAGTTTTTTTCGCGCCATCAACCGACTTACATCAAAAATCCATTCTCGGATGGAGTAGGAGAAGGGATGTTGTCATCATTGAGCATCTCACGTAAATCAATTTCAATGGCTTTTGCAATGGATGTGATTGGTACGTCGTTGTAAGTGCCCTCAAAAGGATTTTCAGAATAGTCACCAATTTTTTCCATTAAAAAGAAAATCCAAATGATCAATGCTGAGATAAATGGTCCAAGCCAATACATCCAAGAATTCAAGTCTTTAAAGACTGCTAATAATCCAAATGGGACAAATGCGCAAAACACAAACGTCAACCAAATGGCTGTAGATGCGTACTGTCTAGGAAACGGGAAATTTTTTATGCGCTCAGTTTTACCTTGGTCCGCGTATAAGTTTATAATAAGGCTATTGAGTTCCATGTGTCGAAAATCCTCGAAATACCCTTGGTCCTTTAATTCCTGTAATCTTTTAGATTGTATTTGCAGTATTTGGGCAGCTCCATTAGACTTCTGTTCAATGTATTTCATTTCTATGGTGGACAAGAATGGAATCAAATCGTCTTCTAACTGCACCATATAATCCTCACAAACGTTAGGGGCATATTTCTCGTTTAATCGTGTGTCATGTTCCCAAGGTCTACTCAACCTCAATTGATGACGCAGCGAATTGAACCAAGCGATATGTCTATAAATCAGCTCTTTGTGTATTTTTTCTGCATCCTCTCCCTGAACAAATGTGGTTACTGCAGCACCAAACGCTCGACTGTTATTGACGATGCTTCCCCAAATTTTTCGTGCTTCCCAAGTACGATCGTAAGAGCTGTTATTTTTAAAACCTAAATAGAACGCTACAGAAATACCAATAATCGATATGGGCTGCCAAGGAATGGCGATATACAGGTTAGTGAAATACGAAATGACACTAATGGCAAGGGAGTATATAAAACCTAATATAAAAGGTCGTTTCGACCAATTAAAGGTCATCCAAAGACTGTATTTGCGTTTTATATACATTTAAATCTTGTCGTTATTGTTTATGAAACACTAAAATAAGCCACTTGTTTGAAACATCATTAACCGATCCGTAAATCTAGTATTAAATGCCTTTAATTTAGAAATACTAGATAGATCATTCATCCAAATTGAGCGGCAGAGTTATTCTACCAATTTTCCGGTTCTGTCCATCTCAGTGCCACATTGTTCACAGGTGTTTCCGCCCCATAAAAATTGTCGTAGATTTTCAGGTCCTCTAATTCTAGGCTATTCTGTGCCGCACTTTGGACAAAGAACGGGTGCTAACATTGCTTTTATTTTTGACATAAGAATAGGAAATATCTAGGCCTACTTCGTGCGATTATCCTTAATACTACAACCAATGGCTTTAGTCGTTTTGGTTTTAATTTCTTCACCATTAAGCAATGCATTTACTGCATCTTCAACATACGTTTCTGTAACATCAGTTGGGTCTTCATAGTTATTGTCAATGGCGCCGATGTACTGCACTATGTTTTTGTCATCTTGTTTCTGCAATATGTAAACATGAGGTGTTTTAGTCGCCCCGTATTGCGGATAAATAGTTTGAGCCACATCTAAACAATAAGCAAACGAAAAGCCTTTTTCTGCCGCGCGTTTTTTCATCCCCTCAAAACCATCTTCTGGAACTACTGCAGTGTCATTGGGACTAATCGCGATTACTGGATAACCTATTGCCGCATATTTGGCGTGTAAGTCAACAATGCGTTGTTCGTACGCCACTGCATAAGGACAATGGTTACATGTGAATATGACGATAAAACCCTTGGCATCGGGATAGTTGTTCAACGATACCATGTTATCATCAATTCCAGGTAAACTGAAATCAGTGGCTTCGTCACCTATAGAATACCCAACTGTTTGTTCAGCAACAACTGGTTGAGCGATGGAGTCTGTTGTTTCAATTTCTGTTGAGGCTTCAGTATTTGTACCTGTTTGGGTACAAGACAAAATGCTTGTAGCAAGTCCAAATGCAATAATTAAATGTTTCATATGTGTTTATGTATTAGGGTTTCAAGTTCTTGTTTTGTTAATTTCCCTTCTTTGAACGACAACTGAATGCCATTTTTGTAAAGTGCTGTGGCTGGAATAGAGCCGCTCCATTTTTCGTTA
Organism: Bacteroidia bacterium; assembly: GCA_047620825.1. Classification (GTDB taxonomy): domain Bacteria; phylum Bacteroidota; class Bacteroidia; order NS11-12g; family UBA9320; genus UBA987. Next base: position 3,367 of record JBLHOC010000078.1, read on the forward strand.
ATGGCTGGAATCCATTCATTCATTCTTTTCGCGTCATCCAGTAACAATACATCTGGTGTTATTGCCATCGTTCGCACAACATTAGCCACGCCAACATTTAGATTGGATGATTTGTCTAATGAAACCAATATCATTTCGTAGTTTTTGTTTTTACTAAACTGTTCATCAACTTCTAAGAAATGAGGTAATTCCTCCATACATGGTTTACACCAGGTGGCCCAAAAATTTACAACGTATAGTTTGTTGTCATTCTTTTCGATTACAGATTTTAACGCTTCATAATTTACAGCATCCAATCTGGCTTGTTTCGGTTTTTGACAGCCAAACAACGAAATTATAATTATTAGACATGCCATGCGCATCAATTGGCATTCAAACTTGCCGTTTGTAAGCCATTGATATTGAGTTGTATATCGTTCAAAATGTGACATGTCGATGCGTCTCTAGATTTAAACGTTTATTTTAAATCTCTGCCGAGCATTTTATGGACGAGGTCTTCGTAACGCTTCCAACCAATAAATTGTTCCACTTCTTCACGTCGCGTTCTCAAGAACGCCATCATTGGTTTCCATAAGTCTGAACTTCGTTGAAACATGTCGTTATTGAATCCATCAATGTGCTCCAAAAAGGTACTTCCATCTTCCGGATCCTCTTCGTAAAGATCAGCGTTCATACGCTCCATAACCACGGGCATTAGATGTTCTGATCCAATATCATTCTTTAGCAAGGTCACCGCTTGTTTTATGGTGATTTTGTCTAAAGGAATTTTTCTAAAGTCATGGCAGTTCTTTAGCGTTACCGAGAAATATTCTTCTCGATCTGGCCAAAACACGTTTTCCAATTGCTCTATAGATTTGTCTTTGTTCATGTATTATTTCTTGTTCTTAACATTATCTTCTAACCATTGATGTTGTTCCCAAAGCAAGTGAAGGATACTTTCTTTGGCTGCATATCCATGACTTTCTTTTGGTAGGATAACCAATCGCACTGGAGCACCTAATCCTTTTAACGCGTTGAAGTAACGCTCACTTTGTAATGGGTATGTGCCAGAATTATTATCTGCTTCACCATGTATCAGTAATAATGGCGTTTTCATTTTATTGGCATGCATAAATGGAGACATGGTGTTGTAAACGTCTGGTGCGTCCCAATACGACCTTTCTTCACTTTGAAAGCCAAATGGTGTAAGTGTTCTGTTGTATGCACCACTTCGAGCAATTCCTGCGGCGAATAAATTTGAATGCGACAATAAATTAGCGACCATAAATGCGCCATAGCTATGACCACCTACTGCAACTCTTTTTCTGTCAATATATCCCAATGAATCAACAGCATCAATGGCGGCCTTTGCATTAGCAACCAGCTGTTTTCTGAAATCATCGTTTGGCTCATTCTTGCCTTCTCCAACGATAGGAAATGAGGCTCCATCTAACACAGCATATCCTTGTGTTACCCAGTAAATCATTGATCCATAAAACGGATAAGTGAACTTGTTTGAGTTTCCTGTGGATTGAGAAGCGCTTGATTTGTCTTTGTATTCTCTTGGATAAGCCCAAATAATTAATGGCACTTTTTCTTTTGCTGTAGTGTCGTAACCGACTGGTAAGTACAATGTCCCAGATAATTCCAATCCATCTGCTCGTTTATATTTTAGAATACGTTTGTCTACGTTTTCAATACTTGTAAATGGATTTTCGAAAAATGTTAATTGAGTTAGACTTTTCGCGTTGTTGACTGGTCGCTTATAATAATTCGGGTATTCATTAGCAGATTCGATTCGTACTAATAATTCTTTTGTCTTGTGATCGTAGGAATATAGGTTCTCAAGTTTATTGGTCAGGTTGGATTGGAATAACCTCGACTTAGTCCGTGTTTGTAGATTGAATTGATCCAGGAACGGAAACTGACCTTTTTTAGAATAACCAGGTCCCAATAGAAAAACATTCCCATTGTCGATCGTCATAACGTACCTACCATAGGCACCTTTTTCCATTGTAATGCTACCAGGGTTGCTGTAACGATCTTGATAGTTTCTATCAAACAATATGGTTGGGTTTGGATTTGAAGTGCTTGGATCAATAAGGTAGGTTTTGGTATTGCGATTGTTCCACCAATAATCTGACACTACAGCGGTATGATCGTTACCCCAAGTAATACCACTATATCTATTAATTGTTTTGCAAATTGATCGAGCTTGACCATCAAAAGGGGCTGTTAATTCGAACACTTCATCTCTAAAAGGTACTTCAATAGCTGGGTCACCTTTGTCCAATGCTTCTGCATACACCAAGGTAGCTGGTTTGTCTGCCCTCCAAGTGAAACTCCTTTTGCCTTGTCTTGCCGACATAAATCCTTTAGGTAAATCTTCAATAAGGGGCACTTTCGAAACGGTTTGAACCAAGTCGCCAGCCTGTTTATAAACGTTTGTAGTGCTAGGGAATCGACCGTAAGTTACAATGTATGAAAATGGTTTTTGAATGGTTCCAACCATTACATATGTGCCATCAGGCGAGAATTGAATTCTGGTGTACATATCAGCATCCAACCACTTCGACATTTTGCCGTCAGTTGTTATTTTAATTAGTTCAGAAGTCGCCAATTGTTGAAAATTGAACTCATCATTCTTATTTTTAAGTAAGTCTTGATAGGTGCGGTTTTGGGCTTTCTTGCCATTGTTTGTAGATATAATTGGCCCGGTTGGGACTACATTTTTGGTGTCGATGAGTGCTTTGCGTGTATCAGGTATAGTCTTAATGATTAGATGTTTACTGTCTCTAGACCATGTGATTGCGCCGTACATGTTGGCATTCAGAATACCTTCGGTTAGCTTTTTTACCTTATTCGCTTTGATGTCTAGGAGCCACAGCTCATTGCCAGTCGTCGTGGTGTGCGTAAAGGCCATGTAGGATTCGTCTGGCGACCATGAAAAGTTACTAAGTTTTGGGTTCGTTGGAAGTCCAACAGTAGCGATAGGTTTTTTAGTTTTTCCAGACACCACAGAAACTTCGATACTTGTATAAAAGGTAGTTCTGCTGCCAATGTTTGTTTTTGGATCAATGCGCAAACCTGCCAATCTTAATTCCTCTTGCGACAACTCAGCTATCGACTTATAGGACTCCCGATAAAGCAGTAGCATATAATCTTTTTTTGAAGTAAAAATGGCCGTTGGTGGGCGCTTTACATCAACTAAATCAAGTATTTCTTGCGGAGGTTTTTGGTATTCAAGTTGCTCCTGGGCATCAACATTTGTGAACAATAGTAGGGCTATTATGAGGTGAGGAACTTTCATGACGTCAAAGATAGGATTCGTGTTGGATGTACGATTAACAATTGACAATTAACGAGACGCAATTAGCAATGGGGATTAATTGAAACTTGAAAACATTGATCGAGGCGCTATTTGAGCTTGTGATGTTAGAAACAAGTTAACCTTCTGTTAAATAGGATCGTTTGCATGACAAGAGTATCTTAGCTTTTTATTTTTTCGATCTGTGTCATCACCTCTTTTTTGATGTTTTTCAACAAACTTCCTCATTTTTGATTTTCCAAATGGACAATTGAAAACTATGCTTTGCGACCTACTATTGTTGAAAAAGAACTGAATTGGTAAACCAAGACGACAAGAGATTAAACTTTTAATTTTGAAACTGTTCACTCAATCCCCGCATTAGATACTTACATAACGCATACCTTTGGATAACAGATTTGAACATGGGCAACAATAGAATTGAGAAGTTTCTAAAACACGTGGGAGTTAATGGCGTTCAAATATTTGAAAAGATCAAACAGAACATTAATTAACCTAAGTACGAACAATTAACTTCTAAGTACAAACAAGCAGAATGCTTTTTAATTCCATAGACTTTGCAATGTTCTTACCAATAGTTTTTGTACTCTATTGGTTTGTTGCAAATAAAAACTTGAAACTGCAAAACTTGTTGATCGTTGCAGCAAGTTACTTTTTCTATGGGTGGTGGGACTGGAGATTTTTGTCCTTAATACTATTTAGCACTGTCGTTGACTATACTGTTGGCCTGGCCCTGAAAACGGAAAACAACCTCACGAAAAGGAAAGTACTTTTATGGTTGAGTGTCGGTGTAAATCTTGGATTTCTTGGATTTTTTAAGTATTACAATTTTTTCTTAGACAATTTTATTACGGCTTTTTCATTCTTTGGAACGGATATATCTATCCATTCACTAAAGATCGTACTACCTGTTGGTATCAGTTTTTACACCTTCCAAACATTGAGCTACACTCTAGATGTCTACAATCGAAAACTTGAGCCGACAAACGATTTTATAGGCTTTGCAGCTTTTGTTAGTTTTTTCCCGCAATTGGTTGCCGGTCCCATCGAAAGAGCTACTCGTCTTTTACCTCAATTTTACAAAAAACGAACTTTTGATTACCATCAAGCCGTTGACGGAATGCGTCAAATACTTTGGGGACTGTTTAAGAAGATTGTAATCGCTGATAATTGTGCTGAATATGCAAATTTGATTTTTAACAATTCGGCAGACTATCCCGGGAGCACATTAATACTCGGAGCTATTTTCTTTACCTTTCAGATTTATGGCGACTTTTCAGGTTATTCAGATATAGCAATTGGAACCTCCCGTCTTTTTGGTTTTAATTTAATGCAAAACTTCAATTTTCCATACTTCTCGAGAGACATTGCAGAATTTTGGAGACGCTGGCATATTTCATTATCTACCTGGTTTAGAGACTATTTATATATCCCTTTAGGAGGTAGTCGTGGGAGCACCGCGTTAAAGATTAGAAATATATTTGCGATATTTATTATAAGTGGATTTTGGCATGGCGCAAACTGGACTTTTATTATTTGGGGTGCTTTAAACGCTGTTTACTTCCTGCCGTTAATGCTTACAGGAAAAAACAGAACTAACACAGAAATAGTTGCTCAAGGTAAAGTTCTACCATCGGTGAAAGAGTTTTTAAAGATCGTTGGTACGTTTGGTCTTACAGTGTTTGCGTGGATATTTTTTAGAGCCGAAAGTCTAAATAATGCAGTCGTTTATATTTCCGAGATATTTTCAACTTCCGTTTTTAGAATCCCATATATTATCGAGGAAGGTAGTGGGATTCAGTCGCTACCGTTTAACATAATTTCAATAATGTTCATTTTTGTTTTAGTTGAGTGGTTTGGAAGAGAAGGGAAATTTGCTATTGAACGATTTGGTTTAAAATGGAGAAGACCGACTAGGTATGCTTTTTATTGTATAATTGTTTTTGCAATCTTCTGGTTTGGCGGTAAGGAACAAGAATTTATTTATTTTCAATTTTAGAATATGAAATTGTTCCTAAAAAAAATATTTACTTTTTCAATCATAAGCACTTGTATACTCATTCTTGTTGCAATTCTCAAGATACACGTTGAACCATTTGAGGAATTTTCAAAATTAAAAAAGGCCCTCAATGGGAATACAGATGTCATCAATTTTGGGTCAAGTGTAGACTTTCATGCTGCCGAATCAGATATTGATAAACGATCAATCTCACAAATGCTTGATTCCAATTTGATTGATTATAAAGTTGAAGGAATTTCTGGTCCAGCCTACCACGCAGAAATCTTTGTGGAGTTCGTTAGGTACATTTCTAACACTGATTATTCTTCTGTAATTGCCATACCTATAAATCTCCGGTCTCTTGCTCCTTCATGGGATATAAAACCAGAATATCAATTTATAAAGGAGAGACATGAGTTGCGTGGAATACCGTATTTCACTAATATTCTAGGTTTTAGAGAGTTCTCGCAGTTTGATTTAGAAAATCAAATTGTTTATCATATGGATGAAAAATATAAGAATGTTAAAGACGTATATGTGACGTATCGCAAAGCTGATCTAAAGACTAAAAGAACAAACGGTTTTATACTGAACTACATGCAGCCAATTTCTAAGGGTCACATAAAGTTACAAGCGTTTCAAAACATTATTTCGTTTTGCAATGCAAACGATATTGAACTTATCTTATACATCCCACCAATTGATTATAGCACAGCTCAAAAACTAAATATTGAGGGCTTTACGGAGCTGGTGTCGAAAAACATAAATAATATTAAAACTACGCTAACTTCAGACCAGTCTTATTTAATCGATATGAGCATGTCATTAGATTCAACATATTTTGACTGGGAAATTGATGAAGTGCCAAATGAACATCTAAACGCTGAAGGAAGGCAATTTGTAGCCGATGCGTTATCGAAGTGCTTTTTGACCAATTTTGATAGCTCAAGTACAACCGACTGAGTGACCCAAATCGATACGAAAAATGCAGGTTGTTTAGCACCTAGTTGTTTGGCGCTGAAGCAACACTTAACCATACTGCTAACGAACGAATAGTAATCCAAAGAACTGAATAGTTTTATTGTCTTTGGAAGGCTATTTGTAATATTTATTTTAGCCTAAATTTAGCTCGTGAAAAAACTGACTTTTCTGCTCATTTCGATAGTTTCTGGAATGTCCATCGGAACTGCCCAGTCCATTATATACCTTGATGTTGGGCCGGTAAAACCTGTAAAGTCCTTAGGGTTAGTTCTTAAACCAACTACTGAATTCAAAGCTTCCTGGATTATGAATTACGAGTACAATTTTACAGGAACCGTTCACATTGGGTACTTTAAGGGAAAAACTCTTCACGATACGCTTCAAACTTGGGGTTATGGCTCGAATTTTAACAATATCAACGGTAAGCGATTTTATCCTGGAACGCAGATTTACACTAAGTTTAATTCTATTGCTCTAGGAATAGGTGGTGTCTACCGCCTAACAATGAATCCTCTACGTCCTTTTATCATGGCTGATTTTAACATTCAGGCATTTATATTTGACCTAGAAGAGCACATTCCTGGTCTTACTGGTTCAAACTATTCTGGTGATTCTGGCGGATTAACAGGTTTTCTTGGTTTGGGAGTCGAATATGAGACAAAAGGGAGCCTAATTTTAAGGTCCTACCTTGGTCGAAATTACACGATTCTCTCAGAGGTTGGTGCGGCTTATTATACTTTTAAAATTGGAGCGGGATACATATTTTATTAAGACAGAAATATGCGAATTAAATTAGCTTTCTTAATTGTTGTCAGTATTCTCTCTGCTTCATGTGTGTCCGAAATTAACTTGGATTACGAAAACTGTGCACCTAAGTGCTCTATTCCTGAAATAAACTTAGGAGATTATAATACCTTCAACTTAAAAAGTGAAATTACAGATGATGGCCTAACCCCTATTCAATCTTTTGGGTTCTCGTACTCAAGAGATGAAGCCTTCCCTAAATTTTATGAAAATCAAATATTGTTAAGTCCAATCAATTCATTTGAGGGAGAAATAATCAATGTTTTTGACACTGGAGCTTATTATGTTAAATCCTTTGTTGCTAATGACTGCGGATACTTCATAAGCGATGCGGTAAGAGTAAATATTCCATTTGTCTTGGAAGAAGATCTGACATGTCAGTTACAAGACAACCAACTGATGAGATATTGATCACAAATTGATGTTAAAATATCAGATAGAGATTGGTCAACACGTGGAAGCGGCGTTTTTACAATAACTCCGATTAGCGCTATCGGAGTTCAATTAAAGGTGATTTTTCTCGACCTTAGACCTGCCGATGGCAAGTACAGAACACTTGGCATTACAGAGTCAGGAAGCATCGCAACTGGCGATGTTTACATCGAAATGAAGGGTGACAATACTAGAATGTTAAATAATCAAAGTTGTTTTGTCCATACCAGACCTAATGGAGATGTTGCTGTTTCCTTTTGCGACCTTGATTATGCAATTGGTAAAGAAAGAAACCAGATGAGTTTGAAGGTAATATTACCATAGCTTCGTTTCGGAAACACAAAATCCTACAAAACAGTTAAAGATATGAAGTGTGTAAATTGGACTTGTTAAGTGAGACAAGGAATTATGTTATTCGTTCATTGATGATCTTCCATCATACGGCGATTTAAGTCTACGTCAACCAAAATATGTAGGGTACTTATACTTATTATTAAATGCAACTCTTTTTGGCTGTAAAGGTTAGGATGTAGTCAGATTCATTCGGTCCATCCTAATGAATCTGACTAGGCCATGTTTAGTTACAATTATTCGTGTATTGAATCAAAAATGAAGGTTTATTTTTTATATTTGATGGTACCTGAAATAAAGTGGTGAAACTTGTAATCAAAATTTCGTGGTTAGTTGTTCGGCTTAGAACGTCGACTATGAGCAGGTCAATTAAATACTGTTTCGCGATAAGTTTTTTAATGTACTCATATCAAGCTTACAGTCAAAATAAGAATTATGACAAAGTAGTTGGTCTCAGCTACCCAATTATAGGCAAAATTCCAAGTCAGTTATTTAATGACGAGGGAGGCAGTTACTGGACATGGAAACTAAGTGGTCATGAACGGGTATATGTTACAAAATATGATAGTGCTTTGCTAAGAACAAGCCATAAAGTGCACTATACAAGTGTTAAACTTGACGACGAGTGGTTGACTCTTAGGAGACACATAGCATTTAAATCAAGTGACGTTTTTTATTTCACAAAGACCTTGCATAATGACAAAGTGAAGCGGGTGTACTTCCAATTTTTAAGTGGCTATTTTGTGAAAAATAAAGGGGAATTGCAGTTCCTTACGGAGTTTCCAATACTAGAGAATTACTCGTCAACAATAGATTTTCATTATAACGAAGAACGAAACAAACTAATAGTTTTATGTTCATACATGTTAACGACCAATTTGTTCCGTAATGATTTAATTAGTAAGCCGAGGGGTAGTAATAAATTATCTTACATAGTAGTAGATCAGAATCAGCATGTAATGAATCGAACAACAGGTTTATTGGTTAATGCTAACATGGATATGAATTATGAGTACACTGAATTTAACCTATGTGAAAATGACAATTTAATCGTGGTTCAAAAAAAGACTCCTATAGGCTTAAAGTTTAAAAACGGTCTAATTACCAAACGGGAAAGGAAAGAAAACGAAACTTCAAGTTATGTGATAACAAAAATAACACCAGACACGTCTATTCAATTTGAAACAGAACCTTCAGAATTCATATACGACTTAAAAATTGCCATATCAAAAGACTCAATATATTTGGTCGGACTAGCTGAGTTTTATTTAGGTGATGAAGATAGATTTGAGCCAGATAGTATGGAGTATTATGTTTACTACAACGTTTTAACATTGAATAACTTATTCGATACCGACCAAAAGGTTAAAAAAGTGTTGGATGATTTTTACAATGTGCTGAGAGGGTGTTGGTTATCACACACCGGAATTGTAATTTTTTCAGCGGATAGTGAAAATAAAAGAAGGGTGATTGTCAGGGCTAACGGTTATCGCTATACTAATCGCTATACTAATCGATATACTGATCGCTATACTTATGATGAATTTGTTTGTTATAAATCATGTGCAGGAACAATTACAAAAGGGCATTTAGAATATAAAACTGTTAAACGACACTATAAATCGACCATGGCACAAAAACACGGGCCAGTATTCATTGAAACCACACTTATCTCAGTCGTTTGTTATCCCAATAGCTATATAGTTGTAAACGGTCCAGATGAAATTCTAAAGGTACTTCCATTTGAAAAGGTGGAACACATTCAAAAAAGATACCGCAACACTAAATTCTGGGGGGCACCGACGAATGTTAGTTTCTTCGTAACAAAAACAGACTACAATACCTGTATAGCCGTGTCACAATTAGAAACCAGAGCGACTTATGTTAAATACGCTTTTAAAGGTGAAAGAGTTTTGAGTGTTGACTAACTTGTGACAAAGTTGTTTACGCCATATTATTCTCCGTTTTTGCTTTTTTTCAAATTTCCAAACCCCAAACCCCAAACTCCTAGACGCTAACCCCTAATACTCATGCTTGAACTCGTGCCTTCAATGCTTCATTCATAGATTGAAATTGCTCAAGAGTATCAGTATCCAACTTTTTACTAAATAACCCAACTAAGATGCCATTGAATTTTTCAGACTGAATGAAAGTTGTTGTCCCGTCACCATTGTCGATTAGTTCAAACTTATGTTCGCCATCAAATAGCCCTTTAAACCCTAGTGTTCCAATCCATCGGAATTCAGTATTTGTGTTGTAAGCAAGCACAGTGGGCTTAAACTTCATTCCATCAAGTTTAATCATGATTGTGTTTCCAACTGCAATGTCACCTTTTATATAATCAATGAATGGATTCCAGGAATCGTATTGATCAAAGTCAGTTAAGACTTCCCAAACTTGTGTTGGACTAGCGTTAATAATGATTTGTGTGTGAATTCGTTTTTGCTTAGCCATGACTGTAAAACTTAATAAGGTGAGTAATAATGTGATTGTTGTTTTCATTGTGACATTGTTACACAACAAAGGTCACAGCGTTCTACACTGTTTCTCTTGACATATATCAAGAAATGAAGGGTCTTAAGATTTTGCTCTAATTCGACTGAATGTCTCTGGTGACATGCCTAACATGGAGGCCAAATAGTGTAAAGGCACTTGATTAAAAAGAGCAGGATTTAAGTTAAACAACTGCTGGTATCGTTCTTCAGCAGACATTGATATCTGACTAAACACGCGATCTTCTAACGTCAAAAAACATTTGGCAATAAATAGTTTTTCCAATTCATCCCAGTTGTCTACCACATCTCGAATTTGACTATATCGTTCCTGTTTTATGGTGTACAGCTTACAATCCGTCAATGCTTGTAAATTCCACCGCGCTGTCGTCTTAAAAATCACACTAGACAGGTCTGTGATAAAATAGCCAGGCGTCGATATCCACTGGGTAATTTCTTTGTTGGGTGTATTCGCCCAAACCCTTATAAAGCCTTCTTGAATAAAGCTCAGTTGATTACAGTAATGACCGGCCTTTACATAAAATTCTCCTCTATTTAGCGT